>NZ_LABY01000242.1 GCF_001043975.1 Methylobacterium variabile | reverse complement strand
CCGCCCGGGCCGACGTGGTGGTGATCGGCGGCGGCTTCTGCGGCCTCTCGACAGCGCTCCACCTCGCCGAGGCGGGCCTCAGGCCCGTCGTGCTGGAAGCCCGCGAGATCGGCTTCGGCGGCTCGGGCCGCAACGGCGGCCAGGTGATCCCGGGGCTCAAGCACGACCCCGACGAACTGGTGCAGATGTTCGGGGCGGAGCGCGGCGAGCGCCTCGCCGCCTTCGGGGCCGGCACCGCCGACGCGGTGTTCGACCTCATCGCCCGGCACCGGATGGAGGTGCCGCACACCCGCACCGGCTGGATCCAGGGCGCCCACACCGCCGAGGGCCTGGCACAGGCCGAGCGCCGGGCGGAGCAGTGGGCGAAGCGCGGCGCCCCGGCCCGCCTGCTCGACAAGGCCGAGACCGACCGGCTGCTCGGCACCGAGCGCTACCGCGGCGGCTGGCTCGACGGCCGCGGCGGCGCGGTCCAGCCCCTCGCCTACGCCCGCGGCCTCGCCCGCGCGGCGCTCGCGGCGGGCGCGGCGATCCATACCGGCACGCCGGTGACCGGCCTGTCGCGCCGGGGCGACACCTGGACGGTGCGCACCGGCCCGTCGGACCGGCCCGGCCCGAGCCTGACGGCCGGGCGGGTCGTGCTGTGCACCAACGGCTACTCGGACGACCTCTGGCCGTCCTTGCGCCGGACCATCATCGCGGCCAACTCGTTCCAGGTCGCGACGACGCCGCTCTCGGACAACCTGCGCCGCACGGTGCTGCCGGAAGGCCAGGTCTCCTCCGACACCCGCAAGCTGCTGCTGTACTTCCGCCTCGACCATACCGGCCGCCTGCTGCTCGGCGGGCGCGGGCCGTTCCGCGAGCCCAAGGGACCGGCCGACTGGGCCCACCTCGAGCGGATCGTGCCGAAGCTGTTTCCGCAGCTCGCCGGGATCGGCTTCGACCACCGCTGGTGCGGCCGGGTGGCGGTCACCCGGGACTACCTGCCCCACCTGCACGAGCCCGAGCCGGGCCTCATCATCGACATCGGCTGCCAGGGCCGCGGCGTCGGCCTCCAGACCCGCATGGGCCAGGCCATCGCCGCCTTCATCGCCCGCGGCGACGCCGACGCGCTGCCCGTCGCCCCGAGCCCGATCACGCCGCTGCCGCTGCACGGGCTGCACCGCCTCTACGCCTCGGCGGTGGTGACCTGGTACCGGCTGCAGGACGGGGGTCTCTGACACCGGCGCGCGCCCGCAATCGGCGCGGAAGCGTCCGGCGCAAGGTCGCGGGCGGGGCTCTCGCGCCAGCCTACCCGCGCAAAGCCCGCTCGATCAGCCCCGCCGCCGCGAGCGCGCGGCCGTCGTCGCCGAACCGGGCGATCACCTGCACGCCCACCGGCAGGCCCGCGGACGTCCGGTCGACCGGCAGGGTCACGCAGGGCACGCCCATCAGGGTCCAGAGGCGGTTGAAGCGCGAGTCGCCTGTCTGGGCGAGGCCGGCCGGCGCCGCGCCCGGGGCGGCGTAGGTCAGGAGCACGTCGAGGCCGCCCTCGGAGAAGACGTCCTTCAGGCCGCGGCGGGCGTGGTGGGCGGTGCGGCGGGCGGCGTCGTAGGCGGCGGTCTCGATCTCCTGCGCCGCGTCGAGGGCGGCGCGCAGGAGCGGCGGCAGCGCGTCGCGGTGGGTCGCGTATTCCCAGGCCAGGGCCTGGCGCGCCTCGTAGTCCTGGATGGTGCCGTGGACCGCGAAGGCCTCCCCGAAGGCGTCCGGCAGCGAGAGGTCGCGGATGACGGCGCCGGCCCGCTCGGCCGCCTCGGCCGCCCGGGCCAGCGCGGCCTCCGCTTCCGGGTCAGGAGCGGCACAGAACTCCTGGCGCACGACGCCGATGCGCGGCGCGCCGGGATCGCCGGTGCGGGCGATGGCGGGCCGGTCGGCCAGCAGCGCCAGCGCGTGGGCGGCGTCGGCGACGCCGGCCGTGAACAGGCCGAGCGTGTCGAGCGCCCAGGAGTAGCACTTCACGCCGACCGTCGGCAGCAGCCGGAACGAGGGCTTGACGCCGACGACGCCGCAGAAGGCCGCCGGGCGGATCACCGAGCCGCCGGTCTGGGTCCCGAGCGCCAGCGGCAGCATCCCGGCCGCCACCGCGGCGGCCGAGCCGGCCGAGGAGCCTCCCGGCGTGTGGCCGGGCGCGTGCGGGTTGCGGGTCGCGGTGGGGTCGAGGAAGGCGAAGGGCGTGGTGGTGGTCTTGGCGAGCGGCACCGCGCCGAGGGCCTTCAGCCGCGCCACCACCGGCGCATCGGCCCGCGGCTGCCAGCCGTCGTAGATGGCCGAGCCCATCCGGGTCGGCAGGTCGGCGGTGTCGATGATGTCCTTGAGCCCGACCGCGATCCCGGCGAGCGGCCCGCCCGCGGGGATGACCGAGGCCGGATCGACGCAGACCAGGGCGCCGACCTCCGGCTCGCGGGCCGCGATCGCCTCGCGCACGAGGCCGACCGCCCCCTCCCGCGTCAGCCGGCCGGCATCGATTCGGGCGCAGAGGTCGAGGAGCGAGAGCATGGGGCCGTCCGGGGCGGGTGCAAGCGTGTCGGGCGTTGTTGTAAGCCCAATGCCCGGCCCTGTCGCGGTCCCGGCCGCACGGATCCAAACCCGGTTCACCGGGCGAGGTCGTCGCGCAGCATCCGGGCCTCGTCCGCCGGCAGATGGCCGGCCCCGTCCTCGATCAGCCACCGTTCGAGGCGTCGGCCCGGATCGGCGCGGGAGAGCGTGCGGCCGGCGCGGTCCCGGAGCTCCACGACGCCCGCCGAGACGAAGACGTCGGCGAAGCGTCCTCCGGGCGCGACGCGCAGGCCGCGATAGCCGAGGCCGTCGCGCGTCGCCGCTCCCGCCGCCGCGGGCGGGAGCGCGTCCAGGCGCCGCTCCAGCTCGGCCGCGGCGGCGGGCGAGAGCGGGAAGCGCGGGTTCGGCCGGCCGCTGTAGAGATCCACCTCGACGTCGACCGGCATGCCCGCCTCCGTGATGCCCGGCCCGCCCGCGCGGGCAGGGCCCGTCAGCGGATGAGCTGGGAGCGACAGGTATAGAAGTAGCCGCAGAACTGCGTATAGGGCCCGCGGTTGCATGTCTCGGGATTCGTAATCACGCGGTTGCTGTTGTCGGTGTTGCGGGCCGCCGTGGATCCCGGCTTGTGGCCCCAGAACCCCTCCTTCTGCTTGCGATACCAGTGGTAGTCGACGAAGCCTGGCCCCGGTGCGACGACCAGCGCGACCAGGTAGCGCGGCTTCTCGCCATCGGGGAAGCAGTCGAAGCGCCGGTGAAGCCTGTCGCACAAAGCCGCGCGCGTGACCTCCTGGCAGGTGATCGCCTTGTACATGTTGCCGCAGCCCCGCCCGGGCTGCGCGAAGGTGTTGGTGCGCTTGTTGCTCGCGTAGTTGTAGCAGTTGTTGCTGCTTCGCACGCTCACATCGTTGTTCCAGAAGCCCGGATTGAAGGCGCCCAGCTCGATCGTGCAGGTGACGGCCGCTTCGGCTTCCGCCGTCGCCTCGGCGGCCTCCGCCCCCGCCGCTCCGCGGGCATCCGCCTGCGAGGTCCGGCTCGTCCGCTCGAGCTGCTGCGTCAGGAAGGTCTGGAGCGCCGCATCGAGCGGCACCTGCGCCGCCGCCTCGGCCTTCGCTGCCCCGCCCTGGATCGCCGCATTGTCCGGCTGCGCCTTGCTCATCGACGCGACGAGGCGCTCGGCGAGGGCGTTCGCCCGATGGTCGGCGGCGCCGGGACCGGCCGGCAGGTAGAGCGAGCCCTGCAGGTCGAAATCGTGCGCGATCTCGTCGGTCACGGGCTCGATCAGCAGACCCCGGAAGCCGAGGCCGGCATCGGCGGGAGCGGACTCCGCCGTCAGGTGCCGCTCCTTCATGACGTCGCGCAGGATGGCACGCGCCTCGCTCTCGTCGGAGATGATCCACGTCGGATCAGGCCGTCCGGAAAATACATCAGCCGTTACTCGCAACATCTCTCCCTCCCTCGATCATCATGGCATCGGTGACGACTCCTCTCGCGCGCACTCGCCGTCCATGCGGACGGAACATCGCAACGACCATCTCATTGCCCAGGATTTCCACGCAAACCGAGATCTGAGCACAAAGCATCAAGCATGCGACACTCGCGCGAGATACTTAGAATAAATTTCTACAATGTACATCAATAGTGCTTCCTCTGATGTTCGCTCGTCAATACTCAAATCGGATGATCCGATCGGCATCGCCTTGTCCCGAACACTCGCACCCGGCGCTCGCTCGAGCGGAGCGATCTGCCCGGACCCGACCGGGCGTCGCGGAGTGCTGCGAGACCACCCGGCGCCGCCGCCCCGAGGCACGGAGTGCGATGCATTGCAGGCAGGGGCCGGCTTCGGCTAAACCGGCGCCGTTCACCCGCTGCACGGCCGCCTGGGGCGGAAAGGCCGGCGCGGCGGGGCGCCGGCGATCCGGCATCCTTCGCGAGAGAGCCTGCCCCCGTGACCCTTCCTTCCGCCCTGCCGCTTCAAGCCCAGGCGATGCCCGGCCACGCGATGCCCGACCATGCGACGCCGGCGGTCTCGCGCCTCGGGCGCCTGTTCGGCCGCCGACGCAAGCCCGGCGCGGCCGACCTGCCGGAGGACCGCGACGGCGAAGGCTTCGGCGGGCCCGGCATCCTGGCGGTGGCGGGCCTCAAGAAGAGCTACGGCGCCCGCACGGTGGTGCACGATGCCGGCCTGACCGTGCGCAACGGCGAGGCGGTGGGGCTGCTCGGCCCCAACGGCGCCGGCAAGACCACGATCTTCTACATGATCACCGGCCTCGTCTCGGCCGACCGGGGCACGATCAGCCTCGACGGGCACGAGATCACACGGCTGCCGATGTACCAGCGGGCCCGGCTCGGCATCGGCTACCTGCCGCAGGAGGCCTCGATCTTCCGCGGCCTCAACGTCGAGGACAACATCCGGGCGGTGCTCGAGGTGGTCGAGCCCGACCGCAAGGCCCGGGAGCGCAAGCTCGACTCGCTCCTCGACGAGTTCAACATCACCCGCCTGCGCAAGTCGCCCTCCATCGCCCTGTCGGGCGGCGAGCGGCGGCGCTGCGAGATCGCCCGGGCGCTGGCCTCCTCGCCCTCCTTCATGCTGCTCGACGAGCCCTTCGCGGGCATCGACCCAATCGCCGTCGGCGACATCCAGGAACTGGTGATGCACCTCAAGGGCCGCGGCATCGGCGTGCTCATCACCGACCACAACGTGCGCGAGACGCTCGGCCTGATCGACCGGGCCTACATCGTCCATTCGGGCCGCATCCTCACCGAGGGCACCCCCGACGAGATCGTGGCGAACGAGGACGTGCGCCGGCTCTATCTCGGCGAGGATTTCCGCCTGTAGCGGCGGGAGCCGCGTGGCCGCCCCGGTCGGCGGGAGCGACGTCCGCCATCGTCGTCCCGGGGCGCGCTCCAGGCGAGACCCGGATCCGGAAGAGCTGACCGCGCAGGACGAGGCGGGCCCGCCTCCGTCGCGCGCAAGACGCCCCTGCGCGCCTGGATTCGGACTCCCCTGCGCGATCCCGGGATGACGCGGAGAGTTGGCGACACGCGCGCATCGTTCTCCGCTCGCGCCCGAGCGGTTGCGAAGTTCGCGGAATGACATCATGCTGGCCGCGGTCGGACTCTACTTCGACCACGTCCCAACCGATTTCCCTTCCTCCTGCGTCGCCGCCGCACCCTCGCCGGAAGCCATCGCCTTTCCACTGGCGTCCGACCCCGCCCTGCGCCACCCTCGTCGAGGATCACGCAGGGCCGCCACGATCGCTTTGACGCATGTCCGGCTTCGGGTTAAAGCTGCTTTCAGGTTTCTGAAGCAAGAGTTGTGCCGACCCCGGCCCTCACCGGGGCGTCGCATGTCGGGGCTGGCTGATGGGTTTGCTGCAACGGCTCGAGATGCGCCAGGGACAGGCCCTGGTCATGACGCCGCAACTCCTGCAGGCGATCAAGCTGCTGCAGCTCTCCCACCTCGACCTCGCGGCCTACGTCGATGCCGAGCTCGAGCGCAACCCGCTCCTGGAGCGGGCCGAGGCGGAGGTGTCCGGCGAGGCGGGCGAGCCCCGGGGCGAGGCGGCCGAGCCCGCCCGGGACGGGCCCGACGGCGAGGGCTTCGACGGCGAGGCCTCGGCCGAGCCCTGGCTCTCCCACGACCTGAACCCGAGCCGCAGCGAGATCGAGGGCGATCTCGGCACCCGCCTCGACAACGTGTTTCCGGACGACGGCCCGGCGACCCGCGAGGCGCCGGCGGGGTCCGAGGGGCTGTCGCTGACGCCCGCCCCCTACGGCAATGCCGGGGGCAGCTTCGACGGCGAGGCACCGGACTTCGAGGCGACGCTCACCGCCGAATCCTCGCTGCACGAGCACCTCTCGGCCCAGCTCGACCTGGCGACCCGCGACCCCGTCGAGCGCCTGGTCGGCGGCTTCCTGGTCGACGCCATCGACGAGGCCGGCTACCTGCGCGAGGACCTCGCCGCCCTGTCCGAGCGCCTCGGCGTACCCCTCGCCCTCGTCGAGCGGGTGCTGACGCTGGTGCAGGGTTTCGACCCCTCCGGCATCGGCGCCCGCGACCTCGCCGAGTGCCTGGCGATCCAGCTGCGCGAGCAGGACCGCTTCGACCCGGCGATGCAGGCCCTGGTCTCGCGCCTCGACCTCGTGGCCAAGCGCGACTTCGCCTCCCTGCGGCGCCTGTGCGGCGTCGACGAGGAGGATCTGAGCGACATGCTGTCCGAGCTGCGCCGCCTCGACCCGAAGCCCGGCCGCGCCTTCGGCTCCGGCCCGGTCGAGGTGCTGGTGCCCGACGTGTTCGTGCGTCCGGCCCCCGACGGCTCGTGGCTCGTCGAGCTCAACAGCGAGGCCCTGCCCCGGGTGCTGGTCAACCAGAGCTACTACGCCACCGTGTCGCGCGGGGCGAAAACCGACACCGACAAGGCCTTCCTGTCGGAGTGCCTGCAGACGGCGAACTGGCTCACCCGCAGCCTGGAGCAGCGCGCCCGCACCATCCTGAAGGTGGCGAGCGAGATCGTGCGCCAGCAGGACGGGTTCTTCGTCAACGGCGTCGCCCACCTGCGGCCGCTCAACCTGAAGACGGTCGCCGACGCGATCGGGATGCACGAATCCACCGTCTCGCGGGTGACCTCGAACAAGTCGATCGGCACCAGCCGCGGCACCTTCGAGATGAAGTACTTCTTCACCGCGGCGATTCCCGGGGCGGCCGGCGCCGCGGCCCACTCCTCCGAGGCGGTGCGCCACCGCATCAAGCAGCTCATCGACGGCGAGACCGCCGGCGACGTGCTGTCGGACGACGCCCTGGTGCAGCGCCTGCGCGGCGAGGGCGTCGACATCGCCCGCCGCACCGTGGCGAAGTACCGGGAATCCCTGCGCATCCCGTCCTCCATCGAGCGTCGGCGCGAGCGTGCCGCGATGCCGGCGCGCTGATCGCCTCGCGGCGCGCGAGGCGCGCTCCGGACCCGCTCGACGGCACCGGCAGCCGGAAGGCCTGTTACCTGCCGCTGCTGAGCCGGCTTCGTTGACTTCGCGTCCGGGCGTTCTTAGCTCTTGAGGTGCTGGCCCCTGTGCCGGAGACGTTCCCGGGATGCGGGCCGACGAACAACGAGACCGGAGGGAGTCGATGGCGTTGCGCGTGTCAGGTCGTGGCGTGGATCTGGGGGAAGCCCTGAGAACGCGGGTGGAGCAGCGGATCGCCTCCGCCCTCACCAAGTACTTCGACGGCGCCTACCACGGCCACGTGACGGTCGGGCGGGACGGCAGCGCCTACCGGACCGACTGCGTCCTGCACCTGCCCTCCGGCATCACCCTCGAGGCCTCGGGCGCCGCCCACGACGCCCATGCGAGCTTCGACCAGACCGCCGAGCGCATCGAGAAGCGCCTGCGCCGCTACAAGCACCGCCTCAAGTCCCATCCCAACGGCCACGCCAAGGACATGGCCGTCGACGGGACCCTCCCCGAGGACACCGCCGTGATGGAGGCAGCCTACTCGGTGATGGAGGCGCCCGAGGAGGATACCGGCGAGCATCCGCCGATCATCGCCGAGAGCACCCGCACCCTGCATCGGCGCACGGTCAGCGAGGCGGTGGTGGAGCTGGATCTGACCGGCGTCCCCGTCCTGGTCTTCGTTCACGCTGGAACCGAGCGGGTCAACGTCGTATACCGTCGAGGCGACGGTGCGATCGGCTGGATCGATCCGCCGGAACGCGGTACTCCGTGAGCGGGCTCGTCCCTCTCCCGGAGGGCCTCCGGTCCTGGAACATGAGCAGGGCGCGCCTTCGCGCTCCCCGCCGATGAGGCAGCGGTCTCGATGCCATTGCTGGAATTCCTGAAGCCGGAGGCGGTCCTCCCGGCGCTGCGGGCGCAGGGGAAGAAGCAGGTTCTGCAGGAGCTGGCCGCGCACGCGGCCCGCCACCTGCCGGGCCTGGACGAGCGCGAGATCTTCGAGACGCTGCTGCAGCGCGAGCGTCTCGGCTCCACCGGCATCGGCGAGGGCGTGGCGATCCCGCACGGCAAGCTGCCGGGGCTCGAGACGCTGTTCGGCCTGATGGCCCGCCTCGAGCGGCCGGTCGACTTCGAGGCCCTCGACGGACAGCCGGTCGACATCGCCTTCCTGCTGCTGGCGCCCGAGGGCGCCGGGGCCGACCACCTGAAAGCGCTCGCCCGGGTCGCCCGGGTGCTGCGCGAGCCCGGCATCATCGACCGCATCCGCGCGGCGCGGGACGCCGACGCGCTCTACGCCCTCCTGACCCAATCCCCCGCCCAGGCGGCGTGACCATGCGCCCTCCCCTGCCCGCGACGCTGCTCGCCGCGGCAGCGACCCTGCTCGCCGCAACCGGCCCGGCCTCGGCCGTCGACGGCACCTGCGCCCGCGACCTCCTGGTGGCGCAATCCTCCCAGCGGGTGGCAATCGAGCGCCTGGAGACCCTCGGCGACAGCGAGGCCGACCGGTGCCGCGGCTGGCGCCAGCACGTCGACACGATGCGCCGCGCCGCGACCGTGTACGGCCGCTGCCTCTCGGGCAGCGAGCGCAGCGAGCGCCTGGCCCAGGTGCAGGGTTCGGAGAAGGAGTTCTCGGAGCTGCTGCGGACCCGCTGCAAGGGACGGTAGGCGGCCCCGGCGGTCACCGCACCAGCGGCTCGGCCACCACCTTCACCGGATGCCCGCGGCTGACCAGCACCGCCGCGCTCGAGTGCTCGGGATCGTTCTCGAACCGGGTGCGGATCCAGGCGACCAGAAACTTCGCGTATTCGGAGGCGAGGAGCCGCGCCGAGGCCGGGTGGCGCCACCACTGGTCGGGATCGATCCCTTCCGAGACGACCGGGTGGGGGACCACCCGGTGGCCCTCCGCCAGCGCGTGGTCGAGCTCCACCAGGGTGCGCGGCATGTGGTAGTTCGAGGTCACGACGGCGACGCTCCGGAAGCCGTTCTCGCGCATCCAGCGCCGGATCTCGATCGCGTTGCCGATGGTGTTGCGGGCCCGGTAGTCGAGGTCGACGCAGCAGGCGATCAGGTGCTGCTGGCCCGGGTTGAGGCGGGCGATCTCGTCGCGGCTGGTGCGCTCGTTGACACCGGTGATGAGGAGGCGCCGGCCGTAGCCGCCGGCGAGCAGGTCCATCGCGTCCTCGATGCGCTGGGCCCCGCCGGTGAGGGCCACGATCCCGTCGGAGGGGGCGAGCGGCATCCGCTCCGACCGGGCGAGGCCGGCCACGAAGGCGAGGAAGCCGAGGCCGAGGGCCGCCCCGGCGACGAGGCCGAGCCCGGTGACGGCCAGGGCGAGGCGGCGGCGCAGGCTCCACCGGACCGGAGGCCGTCCCTCGGGCCCGCCGCCCGACCAGGACCAGCCCACCACGTCGCCGGTTCGCGTTGTCATTCCGCGCTGCATCCGCGAGGTTATCTCACCCGTGTCGAGCATAGTGCCGATTGCGGCGGCCGAGAGGCAACCGCCCCGAGGGCCGAATCGTTCACGGCCCGCTCCGAGCCCCTGTGAAGAGCGGGCACGGGCCGAGGTTAGGCCCCGTACCTAGCGTCAGGCTGGTGTCAGTCGAGGAAGCGCCGCACCGTCAGGCGCGAGACGACCGCGGTGACGACCGAGGCGATCACCCCGATCAGCACCACGCTGGCATAGCCGCGCCAGCCGATGGCGAAGCCGCCGAACAGGGCCTCGATCTCGTCGCCCGCCGGGCCGGCGCGCCAGAGCCGGGCGAGGGCGCCGCCGAGCCCGATCACCCCGAGCGCCGCCGCCGCCCCGATCCCGCCGCCCCGCAGGCCGAGGCGGAAGAAGCGGCGCTGGAACTCGCGGGCGATGAAGTCCGCGTCGGCGCCGACGAAGTGCAGCACCTCCACCACCTCGCGGTTGCCCGCCATGGCGCCGCGGGTCGCGAAGGTGACGGCGAGCCCGGTGGCCAGCAGCACCAGTGCCACCACGGCGATGCCGACGCCCACCACGGTGTTCGCCATGGTCGAGAGGCGCGAGAGCCAGAGCGCGTGGTCGTCGAGGCTCGCCACCCCGGGCAGCGCCTCGGCGAGGCGCTGGCGCAAGGAGCCGAGGTCGGGCGTGCCGCTGCCGAGCCGGACCGTGATCAGCCGCGGCACCGGCAGGTCACCGAGGTCGAGGCCGCTGCCGAGCCAGGGCTCGAGCAGGCGCTCGGATTCCCCCTTCGAGAACGGGCGCGTCGCGGCGACGCCGGGGGTGGCGGCGGCCAGCGCCGCCGCCGTGGCGACGTCGGCGTCGGTGTCGCGGCCCGGCCCCGGGCGGACCTGGATCGTCACCTCCTGCGCCACCGAGCCCTGCCACTGCGCGGCGCTCGAGGCGACGATTTCGGCACCTCCGGCGCAGAGGGCGGCGAGGAAGGTCAGGATCGCGATCACGGCGGCGAGCGCCCGGCCGGCGCTGGTGTCGGTCGGGACCAGGGGCGCGTTGCGGCGCAGGGTCGGCGGCAGGTCGGCGGCGGGCGTCGCCCGCGGCGCTCGCTCCAGGGTCGCGCCCTCAGACATGACGATCCCTCGCGCGGCTCATCCCTCGATCCGCAGGCGGTTGTTGCCCAGGATGAACCGGCGCGCGTCGACGAGGTCCATCAGGGCGAAGTCGTGGGTGGCGATCAGCACCGAGGTGCCGAGGCGGTTGAGCTCGACGAACAGGCGCAGCAGGCGCCGGCCGAGCTGCGGGTCGACGTTGCCGGTGGGCTCGTCGGCGAGCAGCAGCTCCGGCCGGGCGATCAGCGCCCGGGCGATCGCCGCGCGCTGCTTCTCGCCGCCCGAGAGCAGCGGCGGCAGCACGTGCATGCGCTCGCCGAGGCCCACCCATCGCAGCAGCTCCACCACCTCGGCCCGGTAGCTCGTCTCGGCCCGGCCCTGGACGCGCAGCGGCAGCGCGACGTTCTCGTAGGTGGTGAGGTGGTCGAGCAGGCGGAAATCCTGGAAGACCACGCCCATGCGCCGGCGCAGGGACGTCAGGGCCTCGCTCGAGATGCCGCTCACCTCCTCGCCGAACACCGAGACCAGGCCCCGGCTCGGCCGCACCGAGAGCAGGATCAGGCGAAGCAGCGTCGTCTTGCCGGCCCCGGATGGGCCGGTGAGAAACTGGAACGAGTGCGGGGCGATGGTGAAGCTGATGTCGCTCAGGACCTCCGGGCCGACCCCGTAGCGCATCCCCACATTCTCGAACCGGACCACCGGCTCGTCCATCCCGCCGAGCAGGCTGCTTCCGGTCCCCCTGTCCGTTCTCGCGTCCATCCGGTCTCCGTTGCGGGTGTCTCGCGGCCCGGGCCGCTGGCCGGCGCGCGCTCTCGCGGCCCGGCCGCTTTACCATGCATTAAGGCTGTAGCGGGAGGAGTCGTGGTCCGGCCCTGGTGCCGCGCCCGACTGATTCGCCATGCTGATCGTCTGCCCGTCCTGCGCAAGCGAATATACGCTCGATCCCGAGCGGATCGGCCCCGGCGGGCGCACCGTGCGCTGTGCCGCCTGCCGCGAGCCCTGGTTCGTGCCGCCCCCCGCCGCGGAGGCGGCCGGAGGCCCGGCGCTCTCGCCACCCGGCGAGGCGGTGTTCACCGCCGCTGCGGGGCCGGCGGGCGCCCCGTCCCGCCGCGCCGGTCCGCGGGGACGCACCGCCGAGGGGGGCGCCGCCGGCCCGCGCCGGCGCCTCGTCGCGGCCGCCGCGGCGGTGGCGGCCTGCGGTGCGGTCATGGCCGCCCTCCTGCCCGCCGGCCGGACGGCCCTGGTCCGGGCCCTGCCCCAGACGGCCCGGCTCTACGCGGCGGTCGGCCTGCCAGTGAACCTGCGCGGCCTCGCCTTCCGGGACATCGCCGCCTACCAGGTGCCGGACGCCTCCGGCGGCCGGCTCGTGGTCGAGGGCGACGTGGTGAGCGCCTCGGCGCGGACGGTGCCGGTGCCCCCGCTCAGCCTCGAGGTGCGCGACGAGCACGGCCAGGTCGTCTATCGCTGGACCGCCGAGGCCCCCCGGGCGCGGCTCGAGCCGGAGGAATCCGCCCGCTTCCGGGCCGAGCTCGCCGGCCCTCCCGCCAGGGGACGGGCGGTGCTGGTCCGCTTTGCCGCGGTTGACAGCGGGGATTCTGCCGTCAGCCTGAAGGCTCCGATGAACGCCCACGACCGAGACCGATGAACCCGCCCCTGCCCCGCGTCCGCGTCCTCTTCGACGAAACCGCCATCGCGCAGCGCAACGAGGAGATCGCCCGCGCCATCGCGGACCAGCCGCTCGAGAACCTCCTGGTCGTGGCGGTGCTCAAGGGCAGCTTCATGTTCGCCGCCGACCTGATCCGGGCCCTGCACCGGGCCGGGCTCGCGCCCCAGGTCGAGTTCATCCACCTGTCGAGCTACCGCGCCGCCACCGTGTCCTCCGGCCAGGTCGCGATCCTGCGCGACGTCGAGAGCGAGGTGCGCGGGCGCGACGTGCTGCTGATCGACGACATCCTCGAATCCGGCCGCACCCTCGTCTACGCCAAGGACCTGCTGATGGCCCGCGGCGCCCGCCGGGTCCTCACCACCGTGCTGCTCGAGAAGCCCGGCAAGCGCGCGGTGACGATCGACGCCGATTACGTCGGCTTCACCTGCCCGGACGTGTTCGTGGTCGGCTACGGCATGGACGTGGCCCACGCCTTCCGGCAACTTCCCTTCGTCGGCCTCGTCGATTACGGCGACGGTGAGCCGGATCTGTTCGACAAGGGCTAAAAGGGATCCGAATTCGGGAATCCGGCGCCGGGCTCCCGAGGTCCGGAGCGATGCGCAATTGCCACGCGGCCGAGCCGTTTGCCGGCATGCGGCGGGAAAGCGGAACCTCAGCCGCCGCAGCGGCTTGACCCCGAGCCGTGCGCCCGACCACAGTCGCCGTGTCCGCGCGGCTCATTCAGGCTTGAGAGACGAGAGGACATGGCGCGCATCCTGCTGGTCGACGACGAGGAACCGATCCGCGGCTTCCTGAAGCGCGGGCTGGAGATGGACGGCCACACGGTCGTGACCGCGGTCGACGGCAGCGACGGTCTCGACCGGCTGGCCGAGAGCGGCTTCGACCTGATGCTGACCGACATCCGCATGCCGCTGATGGACGGCATCGCCCTGGCGCTCGCGGCCAAGCGCGACTATCCCGACCTGACGATCCTGCTGATGACCGGCTTCGCCGACCAGCGCGAGCGCGCCCGCGGCCTCGACGCCATCGTAGCCGACGTGCTGACGAAGCCCTTCACCCTCGCCGACATGCGCGCCACCGTGGCCCGGACCCTGCGCGCCGCCGGGGCGGTGGCGGCCCGCTGAGAGGCGGCCGGCGCGTCAGCCCGCGGTCGCCGGGCCGGCGAAGTGGTCGAGGGCGAAATCGACGAAGGAACGCAGCTTCGGCGTGATCCGCCGGTCTGGCGCGTAGAGGAGGTGCATCGGGCGGGACACCGGCCGGTGATGCGGCAGCACCCGCACGAGAAGCCCCGCCGCGACGGCGTCCCGCACCAGCGCGGTCGGCTGCAGCAGCAGGCCGAGGCCGGCGAGCGCCGCCGTCAGCAGGGCCTGGCCGTTGTTGACGAGGAGCCGGTACGACACCTCGACCGCCTCGGGTCCCTCCGGCCCGACGAAGCGCCACTGATCCCCCGTCGCCAGGTAGGCGAAGCCGAGGCATTCGTGCCGCGTCAGGTCGCCCGGCGCGGCCGGCGCGCCCCGGGCGGCGAGGTAGGACGGGGCGGCGCAGAGGGTGAAGTCCATCGGGCGCAGGGGCCGGGCGATCAGGTTGCTCTCGGCCAGGGGGCCGACCCGGAAGACGACCTCGTAGCCCTCCTCGATGAGGTCGACCTTCCGGTCGGAGAGGGTCAGCGTGACGTCGACCTCCGGATAGGCCGCGAGGTAGCCGGGCAGGACCCGGGCCAGCTCGTAGGCGCCGAAGGTGACGGGTGCGTTGACCCGGATCTGGCCCCGCGGCACCGCCCGGCTGCTCGCCGCGACCGCCTCCGCCGCCTCGACCTCGGCCAGGATGATGCGGACCCGCTCGTAGAGCTCGCGCCCCGCCTCGGTCAGGCTCTGGCGGCGCGTCGTCCGGTTGATCAGCCGGACGCCGAGATGCTCCTCCAGCAGGCGCACCTGCTTGCCGACTGCCTGCGGGGTGAGCCCGAGCGTCTCGCCGGCGGCGGAGAAGGACCCCGCCTCGACGGCCTTGGCGAAGGCCTCCATGCCGGACAGACGATCCATCGATCAAAAACCGCGCGTTTCAAATCTCGAACTCGGGCCAGGATTTATCACGCGACCCCGCGGGCTCATACCGGGCGGACGAGCGGGGCAGTCCAGAGGAGAGGCCAGACATGTCGACCCAACGCCGCGTGGTGATCACCGAGTTCGGCCCGCCGCAGGTCATGACCCTCGCGAGCGAGGCGCTGGCCGCCCCCGGCGCGGGCGAGGCGCAGATCCGCCAGACGGCGGTCGGCTTCAACTTCATCGACGTCTACCAGCGCAAAGGCATCTACCCGCTCGATCTGCCGACCGGGCTCGGCTTCGAGGCGGCGGGCGTCGTCGAGGCGGTAGGTCCCGGCGTCGCCGACCTGAAGCCGGGCGACCGGGTGGCCTACATGAACGCCGGCGTCGGCGCCTATGCCGACCGGCGCAACGTGCCGGCGGAAAAGCTCGTGCGGCTGCCCGACGCAGTGAGCGACGAGGCCGCCGCGTCCCTGCTGTTCAAGGGGATGACGGCGCAGTACCTGCTGCGCAAGACCCACGCGGTGCAGGCGGGAGACCTGCTGCTGGTTCACTCCGCCGCCGGCGGCGTCGGCCAGATCCTGACCCGCTGGGCCACCGCCCTCGGGGCGCGGGTGATCGGCACCACCAGCTCGCCGGGCAAGCGCGAGGCGGCGCTGGCGGCCGGCTGCGAGGCGGTGGTGAACCTCACCGATCCCGACTGGCCGCAGGCCTTCCTCAAGGCCGCCGGCGGCACCAAGGCCCGCGTCGTCTACGACGCCGTCGGCAAGGACACCCTGCTCAAGTCCCTCGACTGCGCCGCCCCGTTCGGCCTCGTCGTCTCCTACGGCGCCGCCTCGGGCCCGGCCCCGGCGATCGACCCGGATCTCCTCAACAAGAAGGGCTGCCTGTTCCTGACCCGCCCCTCGGTGTTCCCGCACAACGCCGACCCGAAGACCTTCCGGGCCAACGCCGCCGACCTGTTCGACGCGATCGGCCGGGGACACGTGGCGGTCGATGTCGGCGCTCGCTTCCCCCTCGACCAGGTGGTGGAGGCGCACGAGGCCGCGGAGGCACGCGCCGTCACCGGGGCGATCGTGCTGGTGCCCTGAGGCACATCGTCGAGGGATTCAAATTCTTTCGACGGTCCTGAAGACCTCGGCGGCATCCCGGGGCCGCGCAGCGGAACCCGGGATCCATGAACGCTGAGGTTACAGAAGGAGCCGGACCGCGTTCCGCCTCGTTCCGTACCGCCAATGGTCATGGATCCCGGACGCTCGCCTGCGGCGCGCCCCGGGATGCCTCGGAGAGTTGCAAACCCTCGCGTTCTCGACTGGCCACTCGGCAGGGTGACGGGTTACGTCAGTTCATCCACCAGATCGCCGCGTTGAGCGCGGTCGCGTAAGCGACCCAGGCGGCGTAGGGCACGAGGACGAGGGCCGCCACCCGGTCGAGGGAGGCGAAGAGCCGGATCGTCCACAGGATCATCACCAGGAGGGCGACCACCACCACGAGGCCGCCGGCCAAGTCGTGGGCGGCGAAGAAGACCGGCGTCCAGGCGCCGTTGAGGGCGAGCTGGACGAAGAAGGCCGACAGCGCGAGGGTGCGGGTGCGCCGCAGGGAGCCCGTGGCCGGCGCGGTGCCGAGCACGCGCCACCCCGCGAAGGCGATCAGGGCGTAGAGGATCGTCCAGGCGACGGGAAAGACCCAGTTCGGCGGCGTGAAGCCCGGCTTGGCCAGGCCCGCGTACCAGGTCGGGATGTTGGGCGTGGTGGACAGGCTGCCGAGCACCGCGACCGCCGCGACGGGCAAGACCGCGGCGAGGAGGCGCGGCACGGGAGGGAGGACGGGTCGGCCGGGGCCGGGAGCGGGATCGGTGTGGGGCAGGGTTGCGGCGGGCGGCATCAGGGGCTCGGGTGCTATTCCCGGATGGAGGTTGCGCCCGGGCACCGGTTCTGCAAGGGCGGCGGAGGATCAAAATCCCCGATCGCAATCCGGCCGCACCCTGGAGTCCCGGCATGAGCAGCGCCCCGCGCCCCTGGTCGAAGAAGAGCCTCGCCGCCCAGGCGCTCGGCCACGTCGATCCGGTCACCAAGGCGGTGGTGCCGCCGATCCACGTCGCCACCACCTACATCCGCGACCCCGACAACCAGTACTCGTCCGGCTACGTCTACGGCCGGCCCGACAACGCCACCGTGCGCGAGGCGGAAGCCGTGATCGCGATGCTGGAGGAGGCGGAGGCCGGCGCGCTGCTGTTCTCCTCCGGCATGGCCGCCGCGACGGCGGTGTTCGGCGCCCTCGACCCCGGCGACCACATCGTGGCGCCGACCGTGATGTACTGGGCCCTGCGCCGCTGGCTGTCCGAGGAGGCGACCCGCTGGGGCCTGAGGGTGGACTTCGTCGCCACCGACGACCTCGACGCCCTGAAGGGCGCGGTGCGGCCCGGAGAGACCAAGCTCGTCTGGCTCGAGACCCCCTCGAACCCGCTCTGGACCGTCACTGACATCGCGGGCGCCGCCGCGATCGCCCACGCGGCGGGCGCGCGCCTGGCGGTCGACTCGACCGCGAGTTCGCCGGTGGTGACCCGTCCCCTGAGCCTCGGCGCCGACGTGGTGATGCACGCTGCCACCAAGGTGCTCAACGGCCATTCCGACGTGATCGCCGGGGCGCTCGCCGGCGCGAAGGCGGACGCGTTCTGGGCCCGGATCCAGCGCATCCGCTCCGGCAACGGCGCGATCCTCGGGCCGTTCGAGGCCTACCTGCTGATGCGCGGGATGCGCACCCTGCACGTGCGCATCGCCGCCCAGATGGCGAATGCCGACGCGCTCGCCCGACGGCTCGCCGCCCACCCGGCGGTGGCCCAGGTGCTGTATCCGGGCCTGCCCGAGCATCCCGGCTACGCGGTCGCGGCCCGTCAGATGACCGGCGGCTTCGGCACCATGCTGTCGATCCGGGTGGCAGCGGGCGAGGCGGCGGCGATCCGGGCGGCGGCCCGGGTGGGCCTGTGGAAGCGCGCGACCTCGCTCGGCGGCGTCGAGAGCCTGATCGAGCACCGCGCCTCGATCGAGGGCCCGAGCACCCCCTGCCCGCCGGACCTGCTGCGGCTCTCCGTCGGCATCGAGGACGCGGACGACCTCTACGCCGACCTGGATCAGGCCCTTCGATAAAGCACGGCCCATTCCGTCGATGCGGCCGTACTGCCCGGACGCATCGTCGGCCCGTCGCGACGACTTGACCGGACTTCGAGGCTTGGCAACTCTGCAAGTCGCCGGCCAAGTCGCTGGTGTGGAGACCGGCGACGCTTGGACCCCTCATCCGATTCCGGGATGCCGGCGCCGGACCTCCTGCTCGCGGCGCTCTACGGCAGCGTGACGCGCGACGACGCGCTGCCGACGATGCTCGACCTGCTGGCGGCGCGGTTCCGTTGCCGCTCGGCCGCATTCCTCTACGTCGACCGGCTGCTGCCGCTGGCCGACGTGGTGCGCGGCCACGGCCTGTTCGACGACGACGCGCAGAGCCGCTACCGCGACGGCTTTGCCCGGATCGATCCTCTGCCGGGCCTGATGGCGCGGCTGCCGGTGGGCCGGGCGGCGGCGAGCGACCGGCTGTTCAGCCAGGCGGAGATCCTGGCCCTGCCGTTCATCCGCGAGTTCTACCATCCGCTCGGCCTGCGCGAGGCCCTCGGCGGCCCGGTGGTCAACGAGGAGGGCCGGCTCGGCATCGTGGCGGTGCATCGCGGCCCCGACCGGGAGCCGTTCGGGGACGACGAGATCCGCGACTTCGAGGCGCTGATCCCGCACCTCGCCCAGGCGGTCCAGCTGCGGCGGCGCTTCTTCGCCATCGCGGGCGAGGCCCGGATGGCGGCCGATGCCCTCGACGCCACCGCCGTTCCCGTCCTGGTGCTGACGCCGTCGGGGGCCTTGAGCCGGGCGAACGCCGCCGCCCGCGCGCTCCTCGCCCGGGGCGACGGGCTGGCCCTGAGCCGCGCCGGCCGCCTGGAGATCCGCGACCCGCCGACGGCCCGGCGCCTGCGCGACCTGCTGGCGGCGGGAGGACCGGCGACCGGACCGGCGGTCCTGCCGGTCCCGCGCGGCGGCGACGGGACCCGCGCCCCCTACACGCTGCGGCTCGCCCCGGCGCCGGCCGGCGGCTTCATGGTCCAGGTCTCCGACCCCGATCGGCCGTCCTCGGATCCGACGCCGCTCCTGATGGCGACGCTCGACCTGTCGCCGCCCGCCGCCCGCCTCGTCGCGGCGCTGCTCCGGGGCGACGGCCTCAAGGATCACGCCCGCAGGACCGGCCTGTCGCCCAATACCATCAAGTACCACCTCAAGGCGGCTTTCGCCGCGACCCGGACGCGCCGCCAGGCCGACCTGGTCCGCCTGGCGACGGGGATCGTCCGCGACTTCGACATCGATTCCTGACCGTTGCGGCGGCCCGGATCTTACCGTGCCACACCCGCAACGTCCCGCCCTTCCCACCGTTCTCGACCCGGTCGGATAGAGCGCCGGCCGCCCCGTTCTCGCGTCGGCCGACTGCCTGACGGACGCGAGCGGGAGCCGGCGGGGCTGTTCGCGCGTTGGCCCGGCGAAGCTGATCCACGCCCGACCCGGGAGACCCGCCATGCCCGCCGCCCTGCCCCTCGCGCTGCTGAGCGCGCATCTCGTGCTCGTCGCGGCGGATGGTCCGCCCAAGCTCGACATCGAGGGCACCTGCAACTCGCCCGGCCGCGCCTCCGTCAGCCAGGAGTCCGGCTCGGACGGCTGTCTGCGCTCCGAGCGGTCCGCGGGCGACGAGCTGCGCAAGCGCTGGAGCGAGTTCTCCGGCTCGGCCAAGCACCAGTGCTCGCAGCAATCGCGGGCCGGCGGTTTTCCGAGCTACGTCGAGATGCTGACCTGCCTGGAGCTCGCCAGCGGCAGCGTGCCGGTAACGAGCCCCCGCAACGGCGCCACCGCCGGCCAGGGCAGCCCCACCACCACCGGCAGCACCCGCGGCCGGCCGGAGGAGCGGGCCGACAGCCTGACCGCCGAGCCCTCGCCGAGCCAGCGCACCGACCCGCTCAAGGTCCTGGGCAAGCCGGCGCGGTGAGGCGTCACCGCGGCGAAGCCTTGGCGTCGTCGGTGGCGGTGGCGAGCCAGACCGGGGCCTCGCCGCGGACCGGCTGCGGCCGGGGGAGAGCCGGGGGCGGCGCGGCGCGGGCCGCCGCGAGGTCGCGCAGCTCCTGCGCCTGGGCGGTGTCGTCGACGGTGAGGAAGAGGCCGCGCCGGCGTGCCGCCTGGCCGAGGTCGGACCGACTGGTGAGGACGCTGAGCGCGGGGCTCGCCAGCAGGGCGAGAACCAGCGGCGCCATCCAGAGTGTCAGCAGCGGGTCGGCGGCGTAGACCAGCGCCACCGCCAGCAGGCCGCCGGCCACCAGGGAATCGGCCTGGAGGCGGCAGGCCTCGGACCACGGCACCCGGCGATCGTCGCGGGCCTGCGTGTCCCAGCGCACCACGCGACCCGCGAAGGTCGAGAGCACGGCTCCGGCGTTGAACAGGGTCAGGACCGGCCAGAGCAGCACCCACAGGGCCTGCTCGAGGGCGGCGCTGACGAGGAGCCGCCGGGTGCCGCCGAAGGCGGCGCGGCGCTCGGGCGAGAGCAGCACGTGGCCGAGGCTGAGGAGCTTCGGCAGCGCCAGCACGGCGAGGCTCAAGCAGGCCAGGATCGCCGCCGCCGGCCCCTCGCTGGTGAGGCCGTAGGCAAGCAGCCCGAGATCGCCGCTGCGCACGGCCTGCCAGGTGCCCAACCCCAAGAAGGCGATCCAGACCGGCGCGGCGAGGTAGGACAGGATGCCCGCCCCGATGTGCCAGCGGCTGCCGGCGGTGAGGCCCGGCAGGCGGATGACGCCGAGATGCTGCAGGTTGCCCTGGCACCAGCGCCGCTCGCGGCCGAGCAGGTCGGTGAGGTTGGTGGGCATCTCCTCCCAGGTGCCGGGCTCCTCGGGCAGGAGGCGCAGCTCCCAGCCGGCCCGGCGCAGGAGCGCTCCTTCCACCGTGTCGTGGCACAGGATCTCGCCGCCGAGCGGCGGGCGCCCGGGCAGCACCGGCAGGGCGGCGTTCGCCGCGAAGGCCTCGATCCGCAGGATGGCGTTGTGGCCCCAGTAGCCTCCGTCCGGCCCCTGCCAGGTCTCGAGGGCGCGGATCGACAGCGGGGCGTAGAGCCGCACCGCGAATTGCTGGATGCGGGCGAACAGCGTGTCGCGCCCGGCGGCGTAGCTGACGGTCTGGATCAGGCCGACCCGCGGGTTCTCCTCCATCAGCCGCACCAAGCGGCGCATGGCGGTCCCCGTCATCAGGCTGTCGGCGTCGAGGACGATCATGAAGTCGTACTCGTGGCCGTAGGTCTCGCAGAACTCGCCGATGTTGCCGGCCTTGCGCCCGGCATTGTCCTGGCGGCGGCGGTAGCGGATCGCCGGCAGGCCGGGCCCGGCGGCCTCGCACCGAGCTTGCTCGCGCCAGGCGAGGATGCGGGCGAACTCGCGCTCCTCGGCCGCGGCGATCTCGGGGTCGCGGGTGTCGCTGAGGACGAAGATGTCGAGGTCGCGCCCGTCGCCCCCGGTCCGGGCGAGGGAGCGGGCCATGACCCGGATGGCGGCGAAGACCGCGGCGGCGTCCTCGGCGTGAATCGCCACCACGGCGGCGGTGCGGCTGCGGCCGCTGGCCTCGGGCCGGAGTCCCGCGGCCTGCCGCTCCACCGCCGACATCACCCGGGCGCCGAGGCCGGCCGCGACCGCGCCGTAGAAGTATTGCCAGGCGATGTAGGCCTGCCAGGCCATCGCCAGGCAGAACAGGACGAGCACCGCGGCCTCGAGCGGCCCGTCCGGCACGCCGACGCTCGCCGAGGCCGCCGCCGCGATGGCGAGAGCCGTCGCCACGGTCGGCAGGGCCAGCGCCAGGCGGCGACGGCGCAGGGACGCGGCATCCTGCCGCTGGGTGAGGTCCGCGCCGGGCGCAGCCGGCACCGCATCGTGCGACGGGGGAACGAGGGACATGAGGGTCGCGTGTACTCGGTGGGTGAGGGCCGAAAAGGGCCGGGCGCAGGGCGCCGTGGCCGCGCTGCCCCGCCGGCACGTCATGGATCAATCGGTCTGAATGACGCCAGAACGATGACACCTGTTCGCGGCGCCCCGCTCCCATAGATACAGCCCAGATGTATCCAGCCCGGCTCGCACCGGGCCGGCCATGGCGGGCAAGGAGCGCGAAGGGTGCCGCAGACGATCCTGATCACCGGCGGGGCCGGGTTCATCGGCCGGGCCGTGGCGCGGGCCCTCGTCGCCCGGGGCGACCGGGTGCGCGTGCTCGACGGCATGATCCCGCAAGTTCACGGCGAGATCCACGGCGAGGGCGGGCGGGCCCGCCCGGAAGGGTTGCCCGACGCGGTGGAGCTGCAGGTCGGCGACGTCCGCGACGGGCGTGCGGTCGCCGAGGCGGTCGCCGGCGTCGACGCGGTGATCCACCTCGCCGCCGAAGTCGGGGTCGGCCAGAGCATGTACGACGTCGACCGCTACGTCGCGGTCAACGACCACGGCACCGCGGTGCTGTTCCAGGCCCTGATCGAGCGGCCGGTGCGGCGGGTGGTGGTGGCTTCCTCGATGAGCGTCTACGGCGAGGGGCTGTATCGCGGCGCCGACGGGCGGGTGCGCGAGGAGGTGGTGCGCCAGCCCCGCCCGGGCCCCGACGCCCCGTGGGACCCCCTCGACGAGGAGGGAAGGCCGCTGGTGCCGGTGCCGACGCCGGAATGGAAGCGCCCGGCGCTCGCCTCGGTCTACGCGCTCACCAAGTACGCCCAGGAGCGCCTGACCCTGATGCTGGCCCCGGCCTACGGCATGGAGGGCGTGGCCCTGCGGCTCTGGAACGCCTACGGACCGGGCCAGGCGCTGTCGAACCCCTATACGGGCGTGCTCGCCATCTTCGCCTCGCGTCTGCACAACGGCGCGCGCCCGGTGATCTTCGAGGACGGGCACCAGCGGCGGGACTTCGTGCAGGTCGACGACGTGGCCCAGGCCTTCCTGCTCGCCCTCGACCGACCCAGGGCCGCCGGCCAGGTCTACAACATCGGCTCGGGCGAGGACCGCTCGGTGCGGGAGGTCGCCGCCCTGCTGGCCCAGGCGATGGGCCGGCCCGACCTCACCCCGGAGATCGCCGGCAAGGCCCGGGCGGGGGACATCCGGCACTGCATCCCCGACATCACCAAGGCCCGGGAGGAGCTGGGCTACCGGCCGGCCCGCGACTTCGCCGACGGCCTGAAGGAGCTCGCCGCCTGGGTGGCGGAGCAGGAGGAGGCCCGGGACCGGGTCGAGGAGGCGCGCCGCGAGCTCGACCGGCGCGGGCTGGTGGCGTGATGGCGGACCACGCGGCGAACCACTCGGCGGCCGGCCGGCGCCCGGTCCTGATCACCGGCGGCGCCGGCTTCATCGGCGCGAACCTCGCGGACGCCCTGGCGGCGGAGGGGCGCGACGTGCTGATCTACGACGCCCTGCTGCGCCCCGGCGTCGAGGCGAACCTGGCCTGGCTGAAGGCGCGCCACCCGCAGCGGATCGCCGCCGTGACGGCGGACGTGCGCGACGCGGGAAGCCTCGCGGCGGCGGCGGCGGAGGCCTCGGCGGTGGTCCACCTCGCCGCCCAGGTCGCCGTGACGACGAGCCTCGCGGATCCGGTGACGGATTTCGCCGTCAATCTCGGGTCGACCGTGACCCTGCTCGAGGCCTTGCGCCGGCGCGCCGACCCGCCGCCGCTGATCTTCGCCTCGACCAACAAGGTCTACGGCGACCTCGCCGACCTGACCTTCCGGCGCGACGGGGAGGCCTACGTGCCGGCCGACCCGGAGATCCTGGCCCACGGCATCGGCGAGGAGCGCTCCCTCGACTTCCACACGCCCTACGGCTGCTCCAAGGGCGGGGCCGACCAGTACGTGCTCGACTATGCCCGCAGCTTCGGCGTGCCGACCTGCGTGCTGCGGATGAGCTGCATCTACGGCCCGCGCCAGATGGGCACCGAGGACCAGGGCTGGGTCGCCCATTTCCTGATCCGGGCCCTGGAGGGACGGCCGATCACGGTCTACGGCGACGGCTGCCAGGTCCGCGACGTGCTCGACGTCGGCGACGCGGTCGCGGCCTACCGGGCGGCGCTCGCGCGGATCGGGGCGGTGCGGGGCCGGGCCTACAACCTCGGCGGCGGTCCCGGGAACGCCGTGTCCCTGCGCCAGGTCCTGGGGGCGATCGAGGCGATCGTCGGCCATCCCCTCGACCTCGCCTTCGAGGGATGGCGCGCCGGCGATCAGCGCTACTACGTCTCCGACACCCGCCGCGCCGCCGCCGACCTCGGCCTCGCGGCCCCGCTGCTGTGGCGCCGGGGCCTCGCCCGCCTGGCGGACTGGCTCGCCGAGAGCCGGGGCCTGCGCCTCGGGGGCGCGGCGCGGCAGGCGATGCCGGCCTGAGCCGCGCGCGAGACGCGATTCGGTTCCATGCCGGAGCCTGCGGCACCGGCATGGTGGCGGGGCGGCGGGTGCGCCGGCCTCATGGCGGAAGACCCCATTGGATTATTTGCTTTAACCGGGCACGGGGGGAAAAGGCTTTTGCGTCCCGGGCGGGACCCCCACC
>NZ_LABY01000241.1 GCF_001043975.1 Methylobacterium variabile | reverse complement strand
CGACTCGTCGGGCGAGAAGCACAGGCCGTTCGGCCCGGCGAGGTCGGTCGCGACGGCCTCGAGCGCGCCGGTCGCCGGATCGAGGCGGTAGACGTTCTGCGGCAGTTCGGGCGCGGCCCGCTCGCCCTCGTAGTTGCCGAGGATGCCGAAGGGCGGGTCGGTGAACCAGACCGCGCCGTCGGAGGCCACCACCACGTCGTTCGGCGACGGGCGCTACCTCCTGTGGAGCGACATCCCGAACAACCGCATCCTGCGCTACGACGAGGAGAGCGGCGCGGTCTCGGTCTTCCGCAAGCCGTCGAACTTCGCCAACGGCAACACCCGCGACCGGCAGGGCCGCCTCGTCACCTGCGAGCACGGCGGACGGCGGGTGACGCGCACCGAGTACGACGGCGCCGTCACGGTGCTGGCCGATGCTTTCGAGGGCAAGCGCCTCAACTCGCCGAACGACGTGGTGGTGGCCTCCGACGGCGCGGTCTGGTTCACCGACCCGCCCTTCGGCATCCTCGGCAACTACGAGGGCGAGCGGGCCGCGCCCGAACTGCCGCAGAACGTCTACCGCCTCGATCCGGCGACCGGCGCGCTCGAGGCCGTCGCGACCGACCTCGCCGGGCCGAACGGCCTGTGCTTCTCGCCCGACGAGTCGATCCTCTACCTCGTCGAGTCGCGCGCGCAGCCGAACCGCCGCATCCTCGCCTTCGACGTCACGGGCGCGCGCCTGACCAACCAGCGCGTCCACATCGACGCCGGCCCCGGCACGCCGGACGGGTTCCGCTGCGACACCGACGGCAACCTCTGGTGCGGCTGGGGCATGGGCGACGACGCCCTCGACGGGGTGATGGTCTACAACCCGGAGGGCCGCCTGATCGGCCGCATCCGGCTGCCCGAGCGCTGCGCCAACCTCTGCTTCGGCGGCCGCCACCGCAACCGGCTGTTCATGGCGGCGAGCCAGTCCCTCTACGCGGTCTACGTCGATGCGCAGGGAGTGGCCGGGGGGTGAGGGCTCGCCGCTCGCGACTCACTGGGACGATACTGGCGAGTCCGGCGCGCGGGCTGTAGCCTGGGCAGCAATCGGCGGATCTGCACGCGAGAGAGGCCTCGGTTCCTATCCTTTCCGGACCCGGAAAGGGGTAAGGCCGACGAGGAGCGGTCCCCTGTCCGGCAAGTCCGGCCGCAGTTGTCGCGCACCGCGGGCGAGCGGCGGCCTCGCCCGCTTGGATTCTTTGGTCCGCCGCAGGGTCCCGTCGCGAACCCTGCCGAGGGCGGCGCGCAGTCGCGCGCCGCTCCCACCTCACGATGCTCTAGCGCCGCCCCGCCGCCACCAGGCACAGCAATTCGAACAGCACCTGCGCGCCGCACTGCGCCGTGTTGCTCGTCGGGTCGTATTGCGGCGCCACCTCGACCACGTCGCCGCCGACCACGTCGAGGCCGGCGAGGCCGCGCAGCAGTTCCAGCACCTCGCGCGGCGTGAGCCCACCCATCTCGGGCGTGCCGGTGCCGGGGGCGAAGCCGGGGTCGAGGCTGTCGACATCGAAGGAGACGTAGGTGGGACCGTCGCCCGCGACCTCCCGGGCGCGGGCGATCACCGCGGGCAGGCCGAGATGCGGCACCTCCTCGGCGTGGATCACGGTCATGCCCGAGACGTACGAGAACTCCCACAGGTACTCGGCGCCGCCGCGGATGCCGATCTGGATCGTGCGCGCGGGGTCGAGCACGCCGTCGAGCACCGCCTGGCGGAAGGGACCGCCGTGGTGGAACTTCGAGCCCTCGTAGACGCCGCCGGTGTCGCAATGGGCGTCGATGTGGATCATCCCGACCGGGCGCTCCGCGCCGACCGCCCGCAGGGTCGCGCGGCTGATCGAGTGGTCGCCGCCGACCGCGAGCGGGACGACGCCGGCCTTCACCACGGTGGCGAAGAACGCCTCGATGTCCTCGTGGCAGCTCTCGAGGGAGAAGCGGCTGCGGAACGGCACGTCGCCGATATCCGCGACCTTCAGCTCCGCCGCCGGCGTGATCCGCAGCACGTGCTCGTAGGGGCCGACGCGCTCGACCGCCCGCACCGCCCGCGGCCCGTGGCGGGCGCCGGCCCGGTTGGTCACGCCGAGATCCATCGGCACGCCGATCAGCGCCACGTCAAGGCCGCCGAGATCGGGCAAGGTCGCGGCCTCGGGGCGGAACGGCAGGCCGAGGAAGGTCGCCGGGTCGGCGAAGGGCCACTTGCGCCGGTCGCTCTCGCTGAATTGCTGGGCTGCCGCCCGGGCGAAGTCCGGATCGTCGATGTCGCCCCCGGTGGCATCGAGGTAGCGGGCGCGCAGGGCCGCGAGCTTGGCCTGATCCATGGACGCTCCGGGACGGTCTGGCCCACGACACAACCACCGCGGGCGCGGCACTCGGGGGGTCGGCCCCGTGCGGAGCCCCGGCGCGTCCGGCGTGCCCTCGGCCCGCGCCGCCCGGCCGCGACTCAAGCGCAGCCCGGCCATGCTGGCAAGCCCGTTGTCCGGGCGGGCCCGGACGGTCCAGGAATCGATGCCTGCGCGGTCCATCCCGCGGGGGACCGATCGACCCGAGCCCGGAACGCTCCCCACCGTCGTTCCCCCGCTCGCCTCCCGAGACAAAGGCCGCCGCGCATGGGCGAACACCTCCTCGACGCCGCCCGCCGCCGTCCCGCCGCGATGGCCTGAGCGATCCCGTGCGCTTTCCCCTCGCGCCGGCCTGGCCGGGCGTCTGGCTCCTGGCCGGCGCGCATTTCCTCGCCTTCGCGGACCGGTTCATCGCCGCGCTGGTCGCCCCGGCGATCAAGGCGGATCTGCGCCTGAGCGATTTCGAGCTCGGCCTCGCCCAGGGCACCGCCTTCGTGGCGGCCTACACCGCCGGCTCGCTCCTGGCCGGTCCTCTGGTCGACCGCGTCCACCGCCCGCGCCTGATCGCCGCCTGCGTCCTGGTGTGGAGCGTGGCCTCCCTGGCCTGCGGCTTGGCGACGGATCTCGGGGAGCTGGTCCTCGCCCGTCTGCTGCTCGGCCTCGGCCAGGCGGCGCTCACCCCTGCCGCCCTCGCGCTCATCGCCGCCCGCCAGCCGCGGGACCAGATCGGGCTCGGGGTCTCGCTCTACACCGCCGGCGCCACCCTGGGACGCGGGACGGCGCTGGTTCTCGGCGGCGGGCTCCTCGCCCTGCTGCCGGCGGCGGTCCCGGTTGGCGCAGGCAGCCCGGTCGCGGCCTGGCGGGTGCTCTTCCTGCTGAGCGTCCTGCCGAGCCTCGTCCTCGCGGTCCTGCTCCTGCGCATGACCGATCCCGGTCGCGGCGGTCCGCGGCCGGCAGGCGGGCGGGCGCGGCTCGGGCCCTGGCTCGCCCGGCATGCCGGCCGCTACGCCGCCCTGACCCTCGGCGGGGCCGCCGTCACCCTGGTGGTCCAGACCACCAACGCCTGGGCGGTGATGCTCCTCGTGCGCCGCTTCGAGCTGCCGCTGTCATCGGCCGGCGTGCTGTTCGGCCTCGTCGTGGCCGTGGCCTCGCCGCTCGGCCAGTTCACCGGCGGCCGCCTCCTCGACGGCCGGGGGCGGGAGCGCCTGCCGGGCGGGACGCTGCTCCTCGCCGCCCTGATCGGCACGCTCCCCCTCGCCGCGACCGCGTGCCTGACGGACCACCTCGCCGTCGGGCTCGTCGCCCTCGCGGCGATGGTCTTCGGCCTCGGCATCGGCTCGGTCGCGACGCTGGCGGGCCTGCAGATCATGACGCCGCGCCCGCTGCGGGGCCGCGTCACCGCGCCGTTCATGGCCTGCATCACCCTGGCGGGGTTCGGACTCGGCCCGCCGCTGGTCGGTCTGCTGGCGGACCGCGTCTTCGGCGAGGCCGGGCTCGGCCGCGCCCTGCTGGCGACGAGCGCCATGGCCTACGCAGTGGGAATTATTGCCTTGATGAGGGGCTTGCACTACGTCAGGCGGGCCACCCTGACGCGAAGGGCACGGGCCGTCCGCTGAGGGTTGCGCGAGCGCGATGGACACGATCACCCTCAACCCGGACCTCACCGAGGACGAGGCCTTCGAGGCCTACCGCGCGCTCTACAGCGGCGGCGCCGACGTCGAGCGCCTGCCGGGCCCCCTGCGAACCGAGGTCGTCGCCCACCGGCTCCCGCGGATGCTGGTCTTCGACCGCCGCCTGGCCGGCGTCGCGCACGCACGCAGCCCGCGCCGGGTCGCCCGCGACGGCTTCGACCACATCACCCTCCACCTCGTCCTCTCCGGCAGCCTGATGCTGGAGGTCCCCGACGCTATCCGCCGGATCGAGGCAGGAAGCCTGGCCCTGTTCGACCTCACACGGCCCCAGCGCACCTGGACCGACGGGGCGCGCGTCGTCACCGCCGCCGTCGCCCGCGACCGCCTCGACCCGCGGGCGCTGGACGGCCTCGACCTGCACGGCCTGGTGCTCGGCCCGCCCGAGGCCGGTCTCCTGATCGACCTCGTGCGCTCCCTTGCCGCCCGCGCGGCGGCACTGACTCCGGATCTCGCCGGCGCCGCGACGGATTCGCTCGGCCTCATGCTCGGCGCGACCTTGGCCTCCCTGCGCGACCGCTCCATGCTGCCCCCGCCACCCGTCGCCGCCGGGCGCGCCCGCGCCCGGGCGATCGCCTATATCGAGCAGCATCTCGGGGATCGCGGCCTGACCGCCACGGTGATCGCGGAGGGCGCCGGGGTGTCGCGCAGCGTGCTCTACCGGCTGTTCGAGCCGGCGGGCGGCGTGGCGCGCTACGTGCAGCAGCAGCGCCTCGCGCGCCTGCGCCGCGCCCTGTCCCGGGCCGGCGACGATCGCACGGTCGACGAGCTGGCCGCCGTGGCCGGCTTCACCTCCCCGAGCCATGCCGGCCGCCTGTTCCGTGGGACGTTCGGTGTCCCGCCCGGTGAGTATCGCCGCAGCCTGCGCGTCCGGTCCAATCCGACAGGGGGTCCGCGCCAGCTCCCCGGCGAAGGCGCGCCGAGCGGCTTGGTGGCCTGGCACGGCGAACTGCTCTGAGTGCAGGGACTGAGCAGTCGCAGCACCGCCCGAGCCGGCGCGGGGAGAAGGATCCTCCGGCATGCTGGAGCAAGATTCGGGGACGCGGGGACATGGCAGCGCCCGTACGTCCGCAGTAGATCTGCGGGGGACGACGACACAGGGACACCGCTCCGGACATCTGGAGGTAGACAAGCCGCGTCACTGCAGCGTCGTCGCGTTGTCCGGCGAACAGAATGAATGGTGCAGGGGATCAACGCAGCAACGACACTCTGTGCGACCGGTTCGAAATTCAGAAAGAGCCAAAATAAGGCACAATAACGCGCAATAATGAAATGACATCAACACCGTCATTAATTAATCATATGAATAAAACTTCCATTCAACACTAATGCGATAGATGAAATCTTGAATATTATTGCAAAGCAAGCTGCCCCAACGACATCAGTCGACAAGGCCCTGCTCAAGGTCAGCGCTCAGAAGGCATCCCGGAGCGGTACTGCAAGGAAGGGCCCCTGCCCCAGGCCGGCTTCTCGCTGGTGTAGCCAGCCGACGACCAGACCGCGTCGGCTGGGGCGTGACGCCCGCCACGAGCCCGATGAGCGGCGAGGCCAATCTCATCGGGCGGAGCATGCCGCGTCGCGCGTCCATTCGCTGCCGGACGATCGTCCGCCGGAAGCGATCGTCCGGATCGCGTGTCAGGCGCTGCGCTTGCGACCGCGCGCGGCCGGCTTCGCCTCGGCGACCGGCGCCTTCACGACCGCGTCGGACGCGGCGCGCTTGGCCGCCGCGGCGACGTTGCGGCCCCGGCCGAGGCCGATGCTCTTGGCGAGCTCGGAGCGCTGGGCGGCGTAGTTGGCCGCGACCATCGGATAGTCATGCGGCAGGCCCCACTTGCGCCGGTACTCCTCGGGGGTGAGCCCGCGGGTCGAGAGGTGGCGCTTCAGCGACTTGTACTGCCGGCCGTCCTCGAGGCTGATCAGGTAGTCCGGGGTCACCGTCTTCTTGATCGGCATCAGCGGCGTCAGCTTCTCCGGCTCGGCGGCGGCCGGCCGGCCGAGGGAGACGAAGGCGCTGTGCACGGTGCCGATCAGGCCGGCCAGGTCGGCGGCCGGAACGGAGTTGTTGGCCACGTAGGCCGATACGACGTCGGCGGCGAGGGCGACGAAATCGACCTCCTGGACCAGATTTTCTTGCGACACGGATAATCGTCCTAATTTTACGCACCCGCTTCCACGGGCATAGACGCGATATCGGTCATTGCGTCCCGGTTTCAACCCATCTTGAGATATTCGACCCTGATTTTCCCACAGATGCTTTGGATAATCGGGCATCCTTCGCGGCGCACGGAGGTGGTCCATGAGGTCTGGAGACTCACGCGAGCCTTGCGCGCGGTCAGGGCTACTGGCAACCAACTCTGGCCAGACGACCCGGCGAGGCCGCCGGGGCGCGGGATGCTCGGGTGCTGCAGGGTCACCGGCGCGGTTCTGGCTGCCTGGGCCCGGACTGCCGGCCTTTCCCCGGCACCGGACTTCCTCTAACGCCGGCTGACGATCGGCGAGTGCCGCCCATGCCCTTCAACTCCCTGCCGTTCCTGCTTCTGTTCCTGCCGGTGGCGCTCGGGCTGCACGCCCTCTGCGTCGCCCGGCGGCCGCGCTGGCGCGTCGCCTGGCTCGCGGTCCTGTCCTTCGCCTTCTACGGCTGGTGGGACCTTCGCTTCGTGCCGCTCCTCGCCGGCTCCGTCGCGCTCAACTGGCTCGCCGGGGAAGCCTGGCACCGCAGCGGGCGCGGGGCCGTACTGACCGGAGCCATCGTCCTCGACCTCGGGCTGCTCGGCCTGTTCAAGTATCTCGGGTTCTTCGCCGGGCTCGCCGACCTTTTTACCGGCGCCGCGCCGCCGCTCGTGTCGCTGGCGCTGCCGCTGGGCATCTCGTTCTTCACCTTCCAGCACATCGCCTACCTGGTCGATCTGCGGCGCGGCACGGCGGAGCGGATGACGCTCTCCGAGTACGCCATCTACGTCGCGTTCTTCCCCCGGGTGATCGCCGGGCCTCTGGTGCGCCCGTCCGAGCTGGTGGGGCAGCTGCGCGCGCCCGAACCCGCCTCGGACGATCGCGCCGCCCGCGGCGTGATGCTGCTGACCGCGGGCCTCGCCAAGAAGGTGTTTCTCGGCGACGGGCTCGGCACCTTCGTCGACCCGGTCTGGGCCGCCGCGGCGGCGGGCGGGCAACCGGACTTCGCGGCGGCGGCGCAGGCGACGGTCGGCTACGCCCTCCAGCTCTACTTCGACTTCTCGGGCTACACCGACATGGCGCTCGGCCTCGCGCTGCTGTTCGGCATCAGCCTGCCCGACAACTTCCGGGCGCCGTACCGGGCGGTCTCGATCCAGGACTTCTGGCGGCGCTGGCACATCACCCTGTCGTCCTTCCTGCGCGACTACCTCTACATCCCGTTCGGCGGCAGCCGGCACGGTCTGGCCGTGCAGCTGCTCGCGCTCCTCGCCACCATGACGCTCGGCGGGCTGTGGCACGGGGCGGGCCTCACCTTCGTGGCCTGGGGCGCGGCGCACGGGGTCGCGCTCGGCCTGCACGTCCTGTGGCGCCGCGCCGGCCTCGCGATTCCGGACCTCTGCGGCTTCATCGCGACGCTCGCCTTCGTCTGCCTCGCCTGGGTGCTGTTCCGGGCGCCGGATTTCGGTACCGCGCTCTCGGTCTATCGCGGCCTCGCCGGCCTCGGCGGCGAGACGATGGGCGGTACGGCCTGGTTCTGGCCGCTGGCGGCCGGCGCCGCGGCCCTGGCGATCCTCGGGCCGACCGCCCGCGAGGCGGTCGAGGCCGTCGTCCCGCGGAGCTGGGCCGCCGCCGCGACGGCCGCGGTGCTGGCCCTGGTCCTGCTCCAGGTCGGCAACGACGCCAACCAGGCTTTCATCTATGCGCGCTTCTGAGGCCCTGGCCCGCCGCTACCTGGTCCTGACCGGGGCGATGCTGGCGCTCCTCGTCGCCGTCGTGGCCGGGCGGGTGATCTGGTTCGACGCCTACTGGATCTTCCGCGCCAACCCGCCCTGGCGCGCGGAGACCGGCGGCAACAGCCGCCTGCTCGATCGCCAGACCCGCCGGGCCAAGGTGCTGCAGGCGCTGACGCGCTCCTACGACCTCGCGCTCATCGGCAGCTCGACGGTCTATCACGGCCTCGACCCGGACGACGTCGAGGCGGTGGCGCCGGGCCACGTGTTCAACGCCGGCATCTCGGCGCTGATCGCGACGGAGTTGCCGGTGATCGCCGCCGTGGTGGCAGCGCGGGCCCCGGCGCGGGCAACCATCGGGCTCGACTACTACATGTTCTCGCGCCCGAGCGTGCCGGTGCATCTCGACGAGGCGCTCGCCACCCCGAGCGGGCGGCTCGCGGCGCTGATGGGCAGCATTCTCGGCCGCTACGCCCTGGAGGACAGCCGGCTCGCGGCGGTGGCAGGGAACGAGGACCCGGGCGCCTGGACCCGCGCGGGCTTCCGCCAGACCCCGCCCCTGCCCGCGGCGCTGACCCTCGAGAACGACGCCACCCGCCGGCGCACCACCGCGCCGTTCCGGCCCGAGACCCTGGACGGCCTCGCCCTCGCCCTCGATCGGCTCTCCGGCATCGACCTCGCGGTCTACCTCTCGCCGGTGAGCGACGCGCAGCGACGGGTGCTCGCGGATCTCGGCCTCACCGACGACTTCCTCCGGTGGCGCGAGGCGGTGATCCGCCTCGGGGCCGCCCACGGCCGGCCGGTCCTCGACCTCACGGGCCTCGGGACGCCGTATCCGTTCGATCCCGCCGCCGGCTCGACCGAGGCTTGGCTCGACAACCTGCACTACACGCCGGTGATCGGCCGTCAGGTGCTGGCGCGGCTGGGATTACGTGGGCCAGGCGCCGCCGTGACCAACCGTTGAGGCTCGCGGGCCAGTCGCGACGCGCCCGCCTTTTACAGTTCACAGGCTCATCCCGAGGCTCGCCGAAGATGGGAGTCCGGGGTGCCGATGGAGATTGACGATCGTGCGGCCCGAAGCGAACGCCCGGTGAGCGCCCCCCGCCCCCCTGCCCCGCCGGCGAAGGCCTCGGGCCTGCGGCGCCACCGTGCCCTGCTGGCACGGCTCGCCGGCGGGCCGGCGCCCGAGGCGGTAATCCTCGGCGATTCGCTCGCCGCCGGCTGGCCCGGGCCGGACCTCGAGGCAGCGACCGGCTGCCCCACGCTCAATCTCGGCCTGCCCGGCGACCGGGTGCAGACCACCCGCTGGCGCCTCGCCGCGCTGGCGGCGTTCGCCATCAGGCCCCGCCTCGCCGTGACGATGGTCGGCACCAACAGCTTCGCGGACGGCGACGGCGAGACGCGCGTCATCGCCGGCCTCGCCGCCCTGCTGGCGGCACTGCGGGCCGCCTGGGCGCCGCCGGTGATCGTGCTGGCCACGGTGCCGTGGCGCGAGAGCCCGCCGGGGCGCAGCGAGGCCGACCGCCTCGCCCTCAACGCCGCCCTCGCCGACCTGGCGGACCGCGAGGCCTTGCTCCTCCTCGACTGCGACGCCGCCCTCGGGCCAGACCACGCCGCTGGTCTCGAGGCCGACCGGCTCCACCTCAACGCCTGCGGCTACGCCGCCCTGAGCGGCGCCCTCGCGGCGCTCGTGCGGGGTGCGTGAATTCCGCGCCTCGCCCGCGACTGTCATCGGACCGTCATGACAGCAGCGGACACGCAGGCCCGATCCGAGACGCAGGAGCCCCGCCCGATGGACTTCCACCGCCGCTTCACCGTGCTGATGTGCACGCCGGCCTTCGACCCGGACGACCTGGAGGGCGCCCGCGTCAACCAGATCGTCGCGGCGGTCGAGGGGCGCGGCTTCGAGGTGGTGCGGGCGCGGCGGGTCGAGGACGCGGCGATCGCGGTCCAGACCGACGCGGCGGTCGGCTGCCTGGTGGTGGACTGGGGCAAGCGCGGCCTCGACGGCAAGGCGGCGGCGCTCATCGACATGATGCGCAAGCGCGGCCTCGAGATGCCGATCGTCATCATGGTCCGGCGCAAGCGCCTGGAGGACATCCCGGTCGAGCTGCTCGACTTCATCGACGGCTACATCTTCCTCGCCGAGGAGACGCCGGAATTCATCGCCCGCGGCCTCGTCAGCCGCGTGACGCAGTACGCCGAGACCCTGAAGACCCCGTTCTTCGGCGCGCTCGTCGACTACGCCGAGAAAGGCAACCAGCTCTGGACCTGCCCGGGCCACAACGGCGGCATCTTCTACAACCGCTCGCCGATCGGCCGCATCTTCGTCGAGCATCTCGGCGAGGCGATCTTTCGCGATGACCTCGACAACTCGGTCCTCGACCTCGGCGACCTCCTGACCCACGAGGGCCCCGCCCTCAAGGCGCAGAAGGAGGCGGCCCAGATCTTCGGGGCAGAAAAAACCTACTTCGTGCTGAACGGCACCTCGGCCTCGAACAAGATCGTCCTGTCCTCGCTCGTCGCCGAGGACGACCTGGTGCTGTTCGACCGCAACAACCACAAGGCGGCGCATCACGGCGCGCTGTTCCTCGGCGGCGGCATCCCGATCTTCCTGGAGACCGACCGCAACGCCTACGGGCTGATCGGCCCGATCTTCCACGAGGCGCTGGACGAAGCGAAGATCCGCCAGAAGATCCGCGACAACCCGCTCGTCAAGGACCGCGAGGCGTGGCGCCGGGAGCGCCCGTTCCGCGTCGCGGTGATCGAGCAGTGCACCTATGACGGCACGATCTACGACGCCCGCGAGATCGTCGCGAAGATCGGACACCTCTGCGACTACATCCTGTTCGACGAGGCTTGGGCCGGCTTCATGAAGTTCCATCCCCTGTTCCAGGGCCGCTACGCCATGGGGCTGACCGGGCTCGACGAGACCTCGCCCGGCATCATCGCGACGCAATCGACCCACAAGCAGCTCGCGAGCTTCTCCCAGGCGTCGCAGATCCACACCAAGGACGGCCACATCCGCGGACAGACAAGGCGGGTGGAGCACCGGCGCCTCAACGAGAGCTTCCTCGTCCACGCCTCGACCTCGCCGTTCTACCCCCTCTTCGCCTCCCTCGACGTCGGCGCCCAGATGATGAAGGGGCGCTCCGGCATGATCCTGTGGGACGACACGATCCGGCTCGGCATCGAGTGGCGCAAGAAGGTGCGGGCGATCCGCAAGGAGTTCGAGGAGAACGAGCGCGACCCGAAGCGGCGCTGGTTCTTCGACCCCTTCGTGCCCGACCTGGCGACGGGAGCGGGCGGCGCCGAGGTGGCGTGGGAGAGCCTGCCGACCGACGAGCTCGCCTCGGACCCGCGGCACTGGGAGCTGAAGCCGGGTGCGGGCTGGCACGGCTTCACCCACGTGGCGCCCGGCTACGCCATGACGGATCCGAACAAGCTCACGGTGCTCACCCCCGGCTTCGACCGGCGGACCGGCGAGTACACCGAGCACGGCGTGCCGGCTCCGATCGTCGCCCAGTACCTGCGCGAGAACCGCATCGTCCCGGAGAAGAACGACCTCAACTCGCTGCTCTTCCTGCTGACGCCGGGCGTCGAGTCCTCGAAGGCCGGCACGCTGATCTCAGGGTTGGTCGCCTTCAAGCGCCTGCACGACGACAACGTGCTGCTCGAGGAGGCGATGCCCGAGTTCGTCCGGCGCCGGCCGCAGCGCTACGGCGGGGTGCGCCTGCGCGACCTCTGCGCCGACTACCACACCTTCCACCGGCAATCCGGCACCTCGGGCCTGCAGCGCAAGCAGTTCGCCCCCGAGCACCTGCCCGAGATGGTGATGCCGCCGAAGGCCGCCGCGCAGATGCTCACCCGCAACAACGTCGACTTCGTGCCGATCGCCGAGGCCGAGGGGCGGGTCGCCACGACGCTGATGCTGGTCTACCCGCCCGGCATCGGCACGGTCCTGCCGGGCGAGCGGCTCGACGAGCGGGCCAAGCCCATGCTCGACTACTTCAAGATGTTCGAGGCCGCCGCCAACCTGTTTCCCGGTTTCGAGGCCGAGATCCAGGGCGTCTACCGCCAAGTCGAGCCGGACGGGCGCATCCGCTTCTACACCTACGTGCTGCGGGAGGGGCGCTGATGGAGTCGGTGGCCGCGCAGCCCGGGATCGTGATCCGCCCGTCCACGGATGCGGACGTGGCGGCGATGATCGAGATCTACGAGCACCACATCCGCCACGGGGTGGGCGACACCGGCGACTTCGAGGAGGACCGGCTCCGGCCGGACGACCTCAAGCGCCGGCGCAAGAACATGCGCTCGAAGCGCCTGCCCCACCTCGTGGCCGAGCGCCACGGCGTGGTGGCGGGCTACGCCTACGCGGTGCCGTTCCGCAAGCGCCCGGCCTACCGCTACACCCTCAAGCACTCGATCTACGTTCATGCCGGCCACCTCCACGCCGGCATCGGCCGACGCCTGCTGCCGGCCCTGATCGAGGCCTGCGCCGCCGGCGGCTACCGCCAGATGATCGGCTACATCGACGCCGAGAACGAGGCGTCCTTGCGCCTGCACGAGGCCTGCGGCTTCACCCGCGTCGGCCACCTGCCGGCGGTGGCCTACCGCCACGGCCGCTGGGCAGACAGCGTGATGGTGCAGTGTCCGCTCGGCACCGGAGCGTCGGACCAGCCGTCGACCTGGCGCCAGGAGGCGGTGGCGCAGGAGGCACGGGCGCCGCTGCCGATGGCGTGAGGGGATTGGTCGGCTCCCATCGATCGCTCGACGGGAACATCGGATCTCCATCGTCATTCCGGGGCCGCGCAGCGGAGCTCGGAATGACCCTATGGACTTCAATTCCTCTGCAGGTTGATCGGCAATGGTAAGCCTGCAAAGCGCTCACCCCGGTACCACCGGTGTCTTGCCCCCCGGCAATCCCGCCAGAACCGACTCGTCGATGTCGAGATGCGCCCGCACCAGGGCGTGCGGGGTCAGCGTCATCCACTGGTTCAGCGACACGTCGGCATAGACCGGGCTGCGGAAGAGCTCGAGGAAGCGCAGGGGCGTCATGCCGGTGTTCTCGATGTAGTGCCCCATCGCGAACGGCACGTAGCCGACGTCGCCGGCCTGGTAGTCGAAGGTGCGGGCCTTCGATTCCGAGCCGAACACCGTCATCCGGCCTTGCCCCGAGAGGTAGTACTGCCACTCGTCGCCGTTGGGGTGCCAGTGCAGCTCGCGCAACGCTCCGGGCTCCAGCTCAACGAGTGCCGCCGCGATGGTCTTTGAGGCGGGAAAGATCGTGGAATCGGTGATCCGGACGGTGCCGCCCCGCGTCGCGGTCGGCTGCTGCGCCAGCATCCGGTGGCTGAAGCTCTCCGGCACCGGTCCGGCGCCGCCGGTGCGGTCGCCGGCGAGCGGGCCCGGCATCGGCGCGGGAAAGATGTACTTCTCCTTCTCGGGCAGCCGGGCGAGCGCCGATTCGGGCACGCCGAAGTTCTTGGCCAGCACGTCGCGCGGCGTGTGGGCGAGCCAGTCGGTGATCAGGAAGGTCGAGTCTTCGGAGAAGTGCCCGTCGTCGAAGACGAGCAGGAACTCGCAACCGTCGACCTCGCTCTCCAAGCCCTGGATCGAGTGCGGGATGCCGGACGGGAAGTACCAGAGGTCGCCCTCGCCCACGTCGTCCACGAAGGTGCGGCCGGCCTGGTCGACGGCGGTGATGCGGGCGCGGCCCTTCAGCATGTAGGACCACTCGGCCTCCTTGTGCCAGTGCATCTCCCGGGCGACGCCGGCCTTCAGGCGCATGTTGACGCCGGCCATGGCCGTCGAGACTGGCAGCTCGCGCGTGGTGGTCTGCCGGGCCCAGCCGCCCTCCTCCAGCCGCATGTGGCTGTCGGTGAACGACCACTTGAGGTTCGGCATCGTGCCGTGGTCGGTTCTGGGCGGGGCCGTGGTGAAGGGCTCCTGCGCCTGCCGGGCCGGGTTGCGGGGCCCGAGGATGTCCGCACCGTCCTTGCCGCGAACCGGCGCGGGCCCGGGGGACGGGGGCGTCTGCGCATGGGCGGCGGTGCCGACCAAGCCGGCCGCCGCGGCGGCCAGCGTGTCACGGCGGGAGATGAGCGTCACGGGCGGTCTCCACCTCTGGCGGGGGCAAGAACGCACGACCCCGCATGGCGCCCGACAATGCCGCGCGCAGGGGCGGGTTCCTCGCGGTCGATCCTGCCTGCCGCCGCGCATCGGCAGCTTGCGGCGCGCTGGACTGGATGAAAACCGGCCTCTGCTTCGTGGGGGCGAGACAGATGCCGGTTGATCCGGGAGAAATCGGCGGAACGCCCCGGCGACGCTCGCGAAAGGTTGATCGACGCCGCCGCAGGCCCAACGTTGCGAAACGTTCCTCGTCAGGCTCTTGCCCCTCTCCCGAACGACTGAAGCGTCAGCGGAAAGAGATCCGGGACAGGGTGAAGAGCTTGGCTGGACTGTTGGTCCGGCAGGTTCCGGTCGCTGTCGTGTCCCGTTGTGCTGCAATCGGGCAGTGCTCTAGATCTTTGATTTTGCCGCATTTTCCGCGGCGAACCGGTATCACCTTCGTCGGGAAATGCTCTACGCTGCCTGCCAACCAGACATCGGCCTTGGGGGCCGGGAGGACGCGATGGGCGACGATCTCAAGGCCACGGCCGACGCACTCTTGCGGCGCGGGGTGGCGGAGGGCCCGCACCTCCCCGGCGTGGTCGCGATGGCGACCGACCGCGAGCGCACGCTCTACGCCGGCGCCGCCGGGCAGCGGGGCGAGGACGCGCCGATGACCACCGACACGGTCCTGGCGATCTTCTCCACCACCAAGGCCGTGACCGCCACCGCCGTGCTGCAGCTCGCCGAGGAGGGCCTTCTCGACCTCGACGCCCCGGCCAGCAGCTACGTGCCGGCCCTCGGCGAGGTCCAGGTGCTCGAGGGCTTCTCCGAGGACGGCTCCCTGCGCCTGCGCCCGCCGGCGCGCCCGGTCACCACCCGGATGCTGCTCCTGCACACGGCCGGCTTCGGCTACGACATCTTCAACGAATCGTACGCCCGGCTGATGCGCGAGAACAAGCGGCCGAGCGTGACGAGCGGCACCCGCGCCTCGCTGATGACCCCGCTGCTGTTCGATCCCGGGGAATCCTGGGAGTACGGCAGCAACATCGACTGGGCCGGCCAGGTCGTCGAGGCGGTCACGGGACAGCGCCTCGGGGCCGTGATGCGGGAGCGGATCTTCTCGGCCCTCGGCATGGACAGCACCGGCTTCGTGCTGACGCCCGCGATGCGGACCCGCCTCGCCCGGATGCATCAGCGCGGCGAGGACGGCGCGCTCAAGGTCATCGCCGGCTTCGAGCTGCCGCAGGAGCCGGAGGTCGAGATGGGCGGCCACGGGCTCTACTCCACCGCCGAGGACTACCTGCGCTTCATCCGGATGTGGCTCAACGACGGCGCCGGCCCGAACGGGCCGTTGCTGCGACCCGAGACCGTCGCGATGGCGGCGACGAACGGCCTCGGGCCGACGCTCAAGATCCGTACCCTGCCGGGGGTGAAGCGCCACCTCTCGCACGACGCCGAGTTCTTCCCCGGGATGCCGAAATCCTGGTCCCTGAGCTTCATGATCAACGACGAGGCGGCGCCGACCGGGCGCTCCGCCGGCTCGCTGGCCTGGGCGGGGCTCGCCAACCTGTACTTCTGGATCGACCGGACAGCCGGGATCGGCGGGTTCTGGGGCACGCAGCTCTTCCCCTTCGCCGATCCGGCCGCATTGGCGAATTTCGAGGCTTTCGAGACCGCCGTGTATCGGAGCCTCACGCCCCGATGAACACGCCGGCGATCGCGGCGCTCGTCAGGTTCGACAGGGTGCCGGCGAGGATCGCCCGCAGGCCGAACGCCGCGACCTCGGCCCGGCGCTCGGGCACGAGGCTGCCGAAGCTCGCGAGCTGGATCGCGATAGACGACAGGTTGGCGAAGCCGCACAGGGCGAAGCACAGGATCGCGGTGCTGCGGGGCCCGAGCTCGCCGCTCTTCAGCACCGGCGAGAGGTTGGCGTAGGCCAGGAACTCGTTGAAGGCGAGCTTCTGGCCGATGGCGCCGCCGACGAGCGTCGCCTGCTCCCACGGCACGCCGAGGAGCCAGGCGAGGGGCGCCAGGGCGACACCGAGCAGGCCCTCGATCGAGGCGCCGGGCGCGCCGACGAGGCCGCCCGCCAACCCCACGATCCCGTTCGCCAGCGCGATCAGGCCGACGAAGGCGATCAGCATGGCACCGACCGCGACGGCGACGGCGAGGCCCTTCTGGGTGCCGTCGGCGGCGGCCTCGATCACGTTGACGGCGCGGGTCTCGCCGAACTCGACCCGCATCGTCTTGACCCGGCTCGGCTCGGTCGAGGGCACCAGGATCTTTGCGTAGAGGAGCCCGCCGGGAATCGCCATGAACGAGGCGGCGATCAGGTAGGGCATCGGCACCCCGAGCGCCGCGTAGCCGGCGAGGATCGAGCCCGCGGTGGAGGCCGCCCCGCTCGTCATCACGGCAAAGAGCTCGGCGCCGGTGAGCAGCGCCAGGAACGGCCTGAGCGCCACGGCGATCTCGCTCTGCCCGATGAAGATCGTGATGACCGCCGAGAAGGTCTCGATGCGCGACGTGCCGAGCACCCGCTGGAGCGCCGCCCCGAGGCCCCGGGCGAGGGCCTGCATCAGGCCGAAATGGTACATCACCGCGATCAGGGCCGAGACGTAGATGATCTGCGGCAGCACCCGGAGCGCCAGCACGAAGCCGCTGCCGCCGAACAGCTCGAACATCTTCGGCTCGACGAGGCCGCCGAACAGGAACGCCACGCCCCTGTCGCCGTAGGAGAGGACCGCCTGCACCGCGTCGGCGAGGCCGGACAGGGCCGCGCTCCCGGCGGGCCAGAACAGCACCAGGGCACCGACGGCCACCTGCACGGCGAGCGCCGACAGCACCACCCGCGGGCGGATCGCCCGCCGGTTGGTGGAGAACAGCACCGCGACCGCGATGAGCAGCAAGATGCTGGCGGCGGCGTGGATCACTCGTTCCGGCATTCAGGCTCCCTCTTCGGCACCCTGGGCCGTCCCCGACGACGTCGAAGCAGGCTCACCGCAGGTGACGCGGCGCGCTCGCGAAGCGCGAGCGGCGCGCAACCGGGCACACCACTCGCCAGCAAGGCTGATGCCGCACCATTCAGTCCGCGTTCAAGCGCGGAGGTTCGTGGTGAGGCCACGCCTTGGTCCGGCCTCGAAGACAGGCGATCTCGCATCGAACCGTCGCGCGGGTTCGACGCCGCGGATCATCACCGAAACGGGAGGCAACGCCATGCCGCCGCTCCGACACGTCGTCCTCGCCCTCGCGGCGCTGGCGGGTCTCCTCGTCAGTGCCGTCCCCTCCGTCGCGGCCGAGCGGCGCGTCGCCCTCGTGGTCGGCAACGGCGCCTACCCGGGCGGGGCGCTCCCGACCGCGGCCAACGATGCCGGGCTCGTCGCCCAGACGCTGCAGGCGGCCGGGTTCGACGTCGTCGGTGCCCGCGACCTCGACGAGGATGCCCTGCGCCGCGCCCTGCGCGACTTCACCGACAAGGCCGCGGCGGCGGGACCGGACGCGGTCGCCTTCCTGTACCTCGCCGGCTACGGCCTGCAGCTCGAGAACGAGGCGTACTTCGCGCCCGTCGACGCCCGGATCGAGGCCGCTTCCGACGTGCCGCTCCAGGCCCTGCGGGTCTCGGACTACGTCAAGCGCCTCGCCGCCCTGCCGCTCAAGGCCCGGTTCGTGGTGCTGGACGCGGCGCGGCCCTCGCCGTTCCGGCCAAAGGGCGCTCCGCTCGCCGGCGGCCTGCCCCTGGTCGAGGCGGAGCCCGGCAGCCTGATCGCCACCAACGCCGCCCCGGGCACGGTCGGCCCGGTCGAGACCGGCCCCTACGGCGCCTACGCCCTGGCGCTCGTCGAGATGATCCGCGAGGGCGGCCTTTCCCCTGCCGCCCTATTCGAGCGGGTCCGCTTACGGGTGGCGGAAGCCACCCGCGGCGCCGCGGTGCCGTGGAGCGCCTCGCGCATCGAGGCGCCGTTCGTCTTCCTGGAGCGCGAGGCCGGGGCGCCGTCGCTCGCCGGATTCGCGCCGCCGGCCAAGCCGCTCGGCGAGATCGGGGCCCGGGAGGCCTACGCCGCCTGCCTCGGCCGCGACACCCTGCCGGCCTACGAGGAGTTCGTCGCCGCCTATCCGCGCGACCCGCTGGCGAAGCGCGTGCGGGCGATCATCGCGGCGCGGCGCGAGGCCCTGACCTGGCGGCGCAGCGCACTCGCCAACACGCCGGAGGCCTACTGGTCCTACCTCGCCCGCTATCCGCGAGGCCCCCATGCCTGGGACGCCCGCCGGCGCCTGTCGGCGCTCGCCGCCGCCTTCGAGCCGCCGCCGGACTACCGGATGCTCGCCTACGACGTGCCGCCGCCCCCGCCCGAGGAGGTGGTCTACGTCGAGCGACCGGCGCTCGTCCTCGACGATCCGGCCTACGGCCTGCCGCCC
>NZ_LABY01000240.1 GCF_001043975.1 Methylobacterium variabile | reverse complement strand
TGAGTAAGAGTCAGGGCATAATAGGCGTCGTACTAGGTTTCTGTCAGCAAGAAGACGGTATGGATGATTTCGGAGTGTCGCGAGGGCTCGGAGATGTATAGAAGCAACAGGCCACGGGGTGCGACCGCGGTCGGGGGGGCTCAGGAGCCGCAGTGGGGAGGGGGGGCCTGCGGGGCTGCGGCCAAATTCGGCGGGGTATGGTCCTGCCGAACTGGCAAGGGGGCTGGGGCGACCGGATCGCTGCCCACGGCCGGGGTGGGCGGAATCCCCGGCATGATCTTCGCGGCGCACGTCGCGGCGAAGGGGCAGGCTTTGGTGTCGCGGCAGTCCGGGTTCGAGGGCTCGGGATCGCAACACGGCATGTCGTCGGGCATCGGTGCGACGTTTGGCGTCGCGACGCTGTCCGGTTGGTTCGCCACGTCCCAGTGGACGGTCCCGCCCGGAAGGGCGCGCGCCTGCGCGGGGGCGACGGACGCCCCTGCGACAAGGCCGAGCACGGCGAGAGCCGTGAGCAGGCGCGCTATGGCGGATCGGATCGACATCCGTTCCCAGGATCCCACTGTTCGGGGGCTTTGCCTAGCCCCGGACGCGCCGGGCTCGCGGCAAGCCCGACGAATACAAGTTCGCGGGCGCAGCCCCGCAAGTTACAGCCGTCTCCGCGACCTGCGTGACGGTGGTCAGAACGCGGGTCCGCCCGAAGTGGTGCCGAGGTTCTGGGCCGCGGCGGGGCGCTCGGGGAACTGGGCATTCCCGCGCGTGCTGCTCCTCAGGTCCCGTCCTTGGGCATCGCGCCCCTCCCAAACGCGCCCGAGGCTCCCCGTCGCCTCGGGCGCGGCTCCCGTCGCGCCTTCCAGGACGCTCCAGCCCGCCGAAGGAACGGCCTCGCCGGGCACCCTCGGGTGCGCCCCAGCGCCGCCTGCCATGAGGGTGGAGGCCACCAAGGTCGCAAGGATGTACTTCATCGTATGCTCCATCGTCGTTCGCGTATGCCTTCACGGCGCCGCTACCGACGACTTCGGGACCCGCGGATGATGCGTTACAGAGGACCTGTGCGGGGACCCGCGTCCGCGGCGAACCAAGGCCTCGTGGAAGTCGAACCGGGCCTCGATTCCGACGTTGTCGGGTTCCCGGGTGTCGGGCATAATGCCCACGGTCCGAAACACGAGTGGCTTCAGAGGCATCCCGTGCGTCCCGAGGTGAACAGGGAAGTCGTGAACGATCGTGCCAAGCTGATGATCCATCGGCTCGTGGCGCGTCGGCTCGCGCACGATCCGGGCATCCTCGATAGCGCCAAGATGGCTGTCATGCGGCTTGAGGCGGACTACCCCGAGCGCACCTTCGTATCCGAATGGCGCGAGATCCTCGGGCAGCCACCCGGGACGATCCGGCAACTCCTCACCCGACGGGACGAAGGCATGCAGCGGCTTCGGCTCTCCTCGCCGTTCCTGGAAGGGGAGGGCGTGTCGTTCGTGCGCGACCCGAACGTCCGGAAGCGGATCTGGCGCCTTGCACGCAAAGGGGCGGCCGCCCAACGGGCGACGCATGCCGGTCGCCAAGGCTTCTCCGCCCCGGCGTGAAACGTCCCCTCGAGATCAGGACAGTCGCGGACCTGGACCGCACCGCCCGTTCACTGGCGTTGCACTTCAAGACCCGCACCGTGGTGGTCGTCGGCAGCCAGGGCATCCTCGTGGGCTGGCCCGGCGCGCCGGTCACGATGTGCATGTCGCCCGAGATCGACGCCTATCCTGCCAACGCCCGGGCCTGGGAGGCCGCCCAGGACGACGACCTCGCGGAGGCATCCGAGGAGATCTCCGTCTTCTTCGGCGAGGGCTCGCTCTTCCACACGGCGCACGGTTTCTACATCGACGGCGTCGACGACCGCACCGCCCGCCTGCCGCCTTCGTGGCCCTCGCGCGCGGTGGTCCGGGAGGTGAGGGGCCATGGCACGGCGACCGTGACGGTGGTGGCTCCCGGGCCGGAGGACCTGATCGTTTCCAAGCTCGCCCGCCTCGCCGACAAGGACAGGGACTACATCGCGGCCTACCACCGGGCCCGGCCTCTCGACCTTGCCGTCATCGAGGCCCGCGTGGCGGAATGCGGGTTCGAGGAGCCCCTGGCACGGCGTGCGCTCGCCTTCCTCGCCGGCCTTCCCGCGCCCCCCGAGAGCACGCTCGCCGGACCCGTGCCGACAGCGGCTGTCGTGCCGTCCCATCCCGCCGGGACGCACTGCGCCTTCGTCATGGACGAGGGGCGTTCGGTTTCGATCCGCGCCTGGAACGAAGCGGCCGGGCTCTACGATGTCCTCGACAATCCTCTCGGCCCGGCCGTCGTGGCGCAGGACGGAACGAGCGCCTTCCTGATCGACGGGAAGGCGCTGCCGCGGGAGGTGTGGGACACACATCCGCGCGTCCGCGCCGCGCGACGAGGTGACCTCTCCGGGTACCCGCGACCGGACTGGGTACCCCCGGACTGACCCGCATCCCTCGAAGACCGCGACGCGACTGGAGTGGTCCGGCCCCGAGCGGGCGGCCCGATCCGCCTCACCAGCGCAGCAGGCGAGGCCCGAGAAGCGCGCCCGCCAGCGTGCAAAGGGCGATCGTGCCGCCGTACCAAACCGCCACGAACGGTACGGTGTCGTCCATGCAGTGGATCGCGTAGCCCATCGCGCTCACGCCTCCCGACGCAAGCCCCACCAGGGCTCCGGCCCGGACGAGGTCCGTCGGTGCGCCAAACTTCCGGACCGCCCACGTCAGGGTCGCGAAGGGGACCACCGCAATCACCGGGATGGAGACGAGGCATTCGAGCCACATCTGGCCGGTGAGCATGGTCCCCCAATGGGCCGGGGGCGCGCTGGCGAGACTGAGGGCGGCGAGGACCATGACCGCCGCGAATGGCAGGGCCGCAATCCCGAGGTGCACCCTCCTCTCGCCCCCGGGGCGAGCGATGCGGCCCAGGTAGCGCAAGGCCAGGCTTCCGACGGCGAGGGCGAAGGCCAGCTTGGCCAGCAGGAAGGTGAGTGCCCGCCCTTCGCCCAAGTCCGGCCGGACGCCCAACGCGAGGAGGGCCAGGCAAAGCGCCCCGGCAGCCCCGGCCGCGGCCCAAAGCGCGATCCGCCTCGGCATGTTGGGAGACTTGGCAGGCTCGCTGGCGAAGCTCGCGCCGAGCAAGCCAATGAGTTCGTCGGTCTTCATCCCCGTTTGCCTCCTGCCAAGGCGGCCATCGCCTTCAACCCGCGATGGACGCTGACCTTGATGGCCGATTCCGACATGCCGGAGCGCGTCGCTGCCTCGGCCACGCTCAGGCCTTCCACCTTCATGGCCCGGATCGCCTGCTGCATCTTGCCCGGAAGGCGACCAAGCAGGCGCTCGATGTCGAGCGTGCTCTCGACTGCGGCGTGGTCGTCGCGCGCGACCAGTTCCCCCGCGTCCTCGACAGGTACGTCGGCGAGCGAAGCGCGCGTACGCCTCAAGTGGTCGATGAGCTTGTAGCGGGCGATGGCGTAGAGCCAGGGCGTGACCGGCTGGCCGACATCGTAGGTGTGCTGTCGGGTGTGAACCGCCATCAGCGTCTCCTGGACGAGATCCTCCGCTTCCGGCGCCGCGCGTCCGGAGCGGGCGAGCTTGCCCTTGAAGTAGGCCCTCAGGTGCGGACCGAGCCGCTCCAGAAACGCCCGGTAATCCGCCGCACTTCCGGCCAGGCCGGACGACAGCAATGCCCGCAACTCGTTTTCCTGACTGATCAAGAGGCCTCTCTCGGCCGACCCGCGGACATCGCGTCCGACCCGGCGATTGAACACGTCACCGCGGCACGCGTCGCGACCGATCCGAGCCTGCAGGCCCGGGACAAGCGTCCAGCGGCCCGAGCAGCCTAGGGACGCCAGCGCCCTGCCGACCCGGGCACAGACGGAGTGGCTGGACGACAGGAGCCCTCGCGGTCGTCCGGCCGCCCAGCTCGAACGGAATGCCCGCCAGGAGCAATCCGTAGGAAACGGGCGACTGGTTACAGGACCCCACACTCTCACCCGTTCGGCCAGCCGAGCGGCCCCCAACCCCTGCTGTCGGCAAGCCCTGGCACTTCGTTCGGAACGCCCGCGAAGACGAAAAAATGACCATATACCCCCGGATCGTATCAGAGGCCAGGCGCGTTCCTCAGTCCTCCGAGCGAAGATGGAGGTGAGGAGATGTCGAGAGTGTTGCAGATCGGGGTTCTCGTGCTCGTCGCGGCCGCATTCGGGTCCGCGGCAGGTCCGGCGCGAGCGCTCGACGAAGTCGGGGCCGCGCATGCCGACCGCCACGGCGCGGAGACCCACGGACACGTCATCGAGCACAGGAAGACGCGAGGTCACCATGGCGAAGCGGGCCATCGAGAGGAGCATCGCGAGGTCGTGCACGAGGGCGGCCATCACGGCGAAGGGCGTCACTGACCCGGGAAGCCAAAACCGACCGACCGCGATCTCGCCCCACCGCATGGGGCTTTCCCGGCGACGGGCACTCCGCCAAACACAGGCGAGATGTCCATCGGCGGGTGCACCCCGCCCGGACCAGGCGGGGCGCTCGCCGGAAGCGCAGCGGTCCCACAGCATCGCCCCGGGACCGCGGCTGCCTTGCGCGGGTGGCCAGCCAGGCACGCCGTCCGGCCGGGCATCGGAAGAGATCGGGCTCGGCAGGGACCCGGACCGCATGAAAAAAGCGCGACGGAACGGCGAACCCGGCCCATTCCAGCCTATTATACCCCAGTGGGGTAAGCGAAGAGAGAGGACCGAATGAAGGCTGCGAGAACTGCACTCCTTGCCATGGCGATCATGGCTTCCGGCGCAACGCCGTTGCTTGCCCAAGGCGGCCACGGCACGTCCATGTCCGGCATGGACATGAAGAACATGGGGCCTCTGCAGAAGGGCTCCATGGAGGCCATGGAAAAGATGAACAAGGCGATGATGCAGGGAATGATGGATCCCGACCCCGATCTCGCCTGGATGAAGGGCATGGCGGCGCACCACCAGGGCGCGGTGGACATGTCCGAGGCCGCCATCAAGCACTCCAAGGACGAGACGGTCGTCAAGGAAGCCCGGAAGACGAAGGAGGAAAACGAGAAGAGTCTGCGCGAAATCCAGGCCAAGATCCGGAAGGAGAGATAAATTCTTCAACCCTTTGCTCGGCATCGGGCCACGGACTGGTCGGGGCATTGCCCCGACGGCTCGGCAGCCAGGATGCCGGGCCGGCCGTCTCCGACTAGCGCAATAGCGCCAACAAGATCCACCGCGTGCAGCGCGATCTCTCGAGGTTTGCGGACGGTTGGAGGGCGAGCGTCCGGGGCGTTCGTCCGCGTCGGCGCGCCAGGGATTGCTGGCATCCGAGTACGTCCGGACCAGGTGGACCCGCCGAACCGCCTCTCCCTGCAGCCGAAAGCATTCACGGACGCGGCAGAAGGTCGGGAGCGGCTGGGCGGCGTCGCAGGGCGCTGCGAGTCGGGTGCGACCATGCCTCGGCCGTTCGGCTTGCTTCCCGCAGCTCCTTCTCGACGCTCCATACGAGGAAGGGCCGCCTGCTGCCCTTGCATCCAGGCTCGCGTGCTGGATGCGGCGCTTGCCACGTCTTGAGCTTGGACGGCACCGAGCTTCGTAGGCGGGCTCCCGGCGGACACCCGCCTTGCAATCGGCTTCAGGAACGGACCGCCTTCTGCCGGAGGCGTCGGCGCTCCATCGATCCGCCAACCACCCTGGCACTCCGGTGGCACTCCGGCGGGACCCTTGCCGTCGCCAGCCGCCCAGGCCGCAGGCGCAAGCACTCGCGCGCGGCGTGATATGGCCACGTCGCGGGCCGCCGAGAACCGCGTCAAGACGAAGCCCGACCGAAGACCGGACGTCCGTCGTCCGCCGCGCGAGTACGACCTGTGGCCGATTTCCAACAGCGCCGCGGACCAATCCGGGCTCATCTCAAATCAAAGTGCTCGTGCGTTGCCGGTCCAGTCCATCCGTGCGACGATTGCACCGGTTTCGCATAGGGTCACACGGTCCTTGGCACGTCTTCGCGCAGTGGTGTTCGCCGTTCTGGCGATGGCCGTGGCCATCGCCCCGGCAGTGCCGTGCACGATGAAGCGGCACGCCGCCGCCGACCACCTGGTGGTTTCCCTCAAGGCGTCCGAGCCCCACGCGCACCATCGTCATCATCATGCGCGTGCGGACAACGACGATGCGTCGTCCGGGGTCTCCCTTCAAGCGGAGCACGGAGACGCCACGCTCTCCGGTCCGGGTGCCGCGGCAGACGCCTCCACCGGCCTTGGCCAGCAGCAGTCTCCTGGC
>NZ_LABY01000024.1 GCF_001043975.1 Methylobacterium variabile | reverse complement strand
GATGTGGGTAAAAGGAAGCGTCACCGAGCGCTTACTCCGACCATCACCTCGACCGACCATTACAGGATGCGCTCGGCGCCCAGATTCAGGCAGTAATTTGTCCCTCATGGACGATGGTGATGATTGCGAAGTCGAGAGCGCTGTCGACGATCGCCTGGTAGTCCACACCGTCCCAGGCGGTGAGGTGGCCGCATCGGGGCAAGTTCCCGGGCCCGCTCACGGTTTGTACCCGTCGAAGGCCGCTAATGCCGTCGAGGCAAGCTTCCAGCGGACGGTGGAAGCATCCAATTGATCCTAGCATAAGGGGGAGTTCGTTCGATGCTTGAGGAAGATCGCGCCGGGGTTCACGCAGGACTACAGGGCTTTTGAGAACGTTCGCGTTGGAAAGCCGCGAAGAACTCAGGTAGGCGTTGGATCAAGAAATCGCCGAACTCTGGATGAAGCGTCTCATCGATGATCAGACCCACGGTCGTGGGCGTTCGCTCAATCCGGGCTAAGTGGCTCCCCTCCCCCGTCAGCCCCTTAATCGTCGCAAAGGATGATTCTGGAGGTGGTGCAGGTTTTACAGCTTCGAATATCCGCTGAAAGCGCATATCGGAGGAGAGGATCGTGAAGGTCTCTTCAGCGATGATCTCGTGCGTGCGCGCCTGCATGTCCGGACTGGCGAGCAGATCCGCCAGACGCATCCACCGACGTCGACCTGTTTTCGGTGCGGGGCCCACCGCCGCAACCACAAAGTCCGGCACTGCACGCCGCACCGCGATCAGGCGCGACAACTCGGTCTTGTCGACGAGTAGGGCAGCCATGATCACGTCCCGTCCGTGCCCGAGTCGTTCCAGCGTCAGGGCGAACGCGGCCCGCTCGATGAAGCTGAGGTCCTCCCGAGCGTTGTTCTCTTGTCCCTGGGTGACGACGAGTTCGGCGTCTGTGAGCGTTTTGACCAACGCGCGGACGGGTCGGCCCAGAGCAGCAGCGGCGCGGAGCCGACGATGACCGAACGCAACCTGGTAGCGTCCGTTAATCGAGGGATGTGGCCTCACCAAAATGGGTGTTTGCTGCCCTTGCGCGCGGATAACCTCGATAAAGGCGGTCTCGACTGTGCTATCGACCACCGGCAGTCGATCTGGGGCTGGTGAAGGATCAACGAGCTTGGGATCGAGATCGACGGCGACACTCCCAGACTTGAGCTGGTCCTCTACGAGGCGCGCAGACCCGGCCTGAGCAGTCAAACGTTCGAGCGAACGACTCATTGCACCGACGGCGCCTCGGCCCGCGAAGCTGGGAAGGAGCGGAGAGGTTCCCCCTTTCGAGTGCTCAGGCTCCGAAGCAGCCGCAGGTGAGTTGACCGCGGTCAACTCGGCCGCCTCGGTAGAGTCGAAAAGACCGGCGAGAAGATGCTTGCGGGACATCCGGTCAGCGTCCCCACGCCGTGCGAATCAGCGATTCGATCTCACCATTGACCGCGTTCAGGCTCTCCACGGCTCGGTCATAGGTCGCACGGGTGAACTGGTCACGGCTGACTTCAAACAGGGTTTGTTTGGTAATGCCAGCATCGGACACGGCCGTGCTTTTCAGCATCGCGTTCGTGAGCACGCGTTCCCCGAACAATGTTCGCATGAAAGCAACCATCTGCGTCTGAGGACTATCAGTTGGTTCGTAACGCGTGATGAGATAACGCATCCAATCGTAGTTCATGTCACCGCCCGCTTTAGCGACCACCCCGAGCATCTCGGAAGTCATCAACAAGAACTGGCACATCGACATAACATCGAGCATCTGCGGATGCACAGTGACAAGTACGCTAGTGGCCGCACACAACGCCGAGAGTGTTAGGTAGCCAAGCTGAGGTGGGCAGTCGACTACGACGACATCGTAGCGCGAGCCTACTGGTGCGAGTGCCTGTGCAAAGCGTGTGAAGAACAAGGAGTCCTCATCGCTTTGCCGAGTGAGGAGCGCGCGCGGAGTCTCGTGCTCGAACTCCATCAACTCGAGGTTACCTGGTACTAGATCAAGACCGGGAAAATAGGTCTCTTGAATGACATCTGTCAAAGGAAGACGTGCGTCATCGTATCGAATTGCCGCGTAGAGAGTTTCGTTATCTCGCACATCAAACTCAGGTTGTATCCCATGCAAGGCAGATAAACTTGCCTGGGGATCAAGATCGACTGCAAGGACCCGATATCCTTGAAGGGCCATATGTTGAGCAAGATGTGCCGCGGTCGTTGTTTTACCTGACCCCCCTTTGAAGTTTACGACAGCAATGACTTGCAGATGTTCATTGGCTCGGCGATCCTTCCGGTAACGCCGCCCGGTTTTTGCACTCTCATCGAGCACCCCACGCAACGCCTGAATATCTTCGCTTGAGTATGAACGCCTACCGGACGGTCCTATCTCGGGAGCAGGCCCCTTTCCGTCGAGAGACAGGCGCCGCAGGTAACCATCATCAACGCCAATGAGGCGAGCCGCTTCCCCGGATGAGAAGCGTCTCAGCTGTTTTCGGGCCTTGGGCGGGAACAGGCGCTGCCGATGCGACTGAAGTTTCGCCGACAATGCCTGCGCGTCGCTGGCGATCAAATCATGCATCGCCAGCGCGGCTGAGAGTGAGGAAGGTGAGGCGGCGAGCGCCGCGGAGTTGGTCACGGTTCCGAACTCCTGTCACGGTTTTTGCGGCGGCTATCGCCGCCCTGCCGTGAGACCTGCATAGGAAAGGTTAACAAAATGTTAACGGCCATGCCTTTCATTACACCACACCTTCCACGGCATATGCGCGTCACGACCGCGGCCGAGTTGACCGCGGTCAACCGGTCTGCCGAGGGAGATCGCCATTGGCTTTGGCTCCGACGGACGCGTTCTGCAGCCGCCACAGGGCGAGAAGCATCGGCCAAGCCGAGAATCCCTCAGATCGTGCTTTACGCGTTAAAGCCCGCAGGTAACCTCCCGGCGCGTGAATCACCGCAGCGCGTTGAAGGATTACGGACAACACGACTAGGGCCTGTTCCTGTCCCATAGCAGCGACAGCCTCGCTCCAGGCACTCGGACTGATTCCAAGTGATGGACGAACGACTTGGACAGCAGTCAATAAATCAGACCAATCCCTGATACCACTGCGTGCGTACAGAACCACTTCAGGACAGGCTTGGAGCACCATTGGCAACGGGAATGAACGAGGCGCGGTCCGCGTCGCTTCCGGATCGAGCTGTGCGGTACCGGCCAGGCTTCCTCGGAAGCGCTGTTCAGATTCTTTAGCAGGATCTGTTTTTGAACTCTGATAGTGGCGCTCACTCTGAGACTCATTGGTGCTCATTTTCGTAGTTTCCAGTGCCTCAGACAGCCACTTATCCACCTCTTCACGCAGCGCCCGCAGCGCCTCGGCTGCTGCTTGAAGAAGGGGCTTGGCAGCGCTACGCCTGGGCATGCCGCCGAGTTCCATGAACCGATCCGTCAGCGTCGACCACGGACCTGGCCAACGTACTTCCGCGGCCATGGCGAGGGTCTTGATGATATCGCGGCGATGTAGGGCGATCTGCTCGCGCAGGAGCACACACGCTCGTGCTGCCATCCGAACCTCCTGTGCGAGATCTGCGAACTCCGAAGCCCGTGCAAGCAGCGGCGTCAGATCGAATCCAAAGGCTTGTGTGATTGCCCCATCGGTATCACGGCGTGCGTACCGCTTACCGTTCGGGCTATCGCGCCGAATTACCAGACCAGCGTCGACGAGCTGGGACAAGGCCCGCCGCAGCGTCGCTGGGGAGGGGCCATGCGACCGCATTAATAGCTCGCGGTTCGAGGGAAAGACCACGAGTTCCGTGCCCGGTGCTAGCGCCGTTTCTGGATGGAATGTGAGCAGTGCGCTGAGAACCGCGAGAGCACGGTCCGATACAGCGAGACGGTTCTTCGCCTCGGTGATGTCGCGGAAAATGCGCCATTTGTGCGCGACGGCGTCTTCAGGGCAGGCCTTAGCCGTTGACTGCGCAGCCATCATGGCGAGCGAGAGTGGCCGCCGTCCGAAGGGCGTCGTGGGTTGAGATCCAGGATGCATCGTCCTCGCCTGGGTTGAGGCAAGAGAACAGCGTCCGCCGAGGCGAAGCCACGTCGTACATGCTTGACAGCGATGTCCGGGAATGATTCTCTGAGGTTGTCCAGACGACAGAGAGGGCTTCCGGGGCGATTGTCTCGGGGGCCTTTTCTTTTGCCAGATTGCTCCGTTCGGGGTTGAAGGCTAATCGACTGCCAACGCGACGCGGTGAGCGCGGTTGGCAACGGAATCGTTGGTGGGAGACTGGCGCGTCAGCGCAGCCTCTACCGGAACTAGCAGACCCACTTCGCTCTCGCAGCCGCCGGTCTGATCCACGACACGTGCGGCTTTGCGAGATCGCGACTTCGTAGAGGTGCGACGGGCTGCGCTTTTGGCCATCGCGACGAAGGCACGACGCAGCTCGGCGGGCTCCGAGTGTCGCAGCACAAGTCCTTCTCCCGTCATCGCGACATTCGCCTCAGGATAAGCGTCGAGCGTTCTCTTGATCGACTCCGAGAAGGCTTGCTTGAAGCGTGAGGCGAACTCAGAGGAGCCGAACTGGGCCATCAGATCGCGCCAGGTCAGCAGTTCGCTCTCACCGTGGGATAGAAGAGGCAAGCGGTAACAAAGATAGACCAGAATATCGATTGCCATAGCGTTGTGTGCGACTTGCTTTAAACGCGCTGTCGGCACAGGGATCGAATGCCGCGTGAAGCGATCGTAGGCGTTCTGGCTGAGCATCAAGGCTTCCGGCCAGCGCATAGCGCTGTGACCGCCCGACGCCCAGACCTCAAGATCATCGTCCTTAAAGGCGCCCCCTTCGATCAAGCTCTCGCGCTTGAAGACGTGTCCACCCTCATCTCCATTTAGGATCATCGTGAAGATAGGAAAGCTGAGACGGACCAGCTGGTCCTTAGTCGGACCAATCGATCCCCGCTCTCCGCCTGTGACAGGCAGTCCAACCGCTTGCAGCCACTCTGTGATCCGGCCCATCTCCATCCAGCGATCGCCGGCGCTGCGCCGCGGATCACGCGCCTCGGTGGCCAACCACATCGAGAGGAGGCGGGCTTTGGGCCCGAAAGGCACCCCAACCTCGATCTGACACCCGTTGGGCAGAACGAAGCGGGCTGGCTCGACGGTCAGTGAGAACCGGCCGTCACGCCGGCTCCACGGTTCCATCGTGTTCTTTGGGCGGCGGAGCGGAAGCCCGGCGATGCAGAAGCCCTTGTGGAGGAAAGACACATCCATGCGGCCTTCGACGGCTGGGCCGACGCTCTGCCGCGACCCAGTCGTCACACTCTCAGGGTGTAGCAGGCTCTGCTCCCACAGGCTCAACTGGCGGGCTTCTGCGGCATTCATGGCCGGCCTCGATCTCCTCGTGCCAATCGAACGGCAACCTGGAGCTTATCAGGCGGGAGTCGCCGCCCATACGCAATCTTCGGTTTTCCGAATTTTGATGTGGCGAACGGGAATTTTTACAAAACTCAGCGCAGGAGCGCCATTCCCGGAGCCTGTCAGGCCTCGCCGGCATCCGTCCTTCGTGCCGAAGGTGTAAAAAATCAGCGCCTCGGGGAGCCCATTTGGCAAAACTCAGCGGGATCCGCGCCATATCGCTCCTCAAATGGGCTCCGGATCCCGCCCGATCACAGGACAATCGCTCCTGCACGCTGATTTTTGTAAGCCCCCGCAAGATCGCCGCGACGGTAGGCCTCCGGACGCGGCCGGCGCTCCGCTGAATATTTTCATCGCTGGCTCAACCGCGCTGATTTTTGTAAGTGGGCGCCCGCCAGCGCGGCCTAAGAGCGCCCCGCCCTTCGAGGTGTCGTACTTCCGACCATGAGCCGGACTCGGTTTGGTTGCTCCGCGGGTAGTTCCTACCTCAGTTAGGCTTGCATGCGGCTGTACAGGGCTGCGGTTGTCGCGACGCTGCCGAAGCAGTATCGAATAGGTAGACTGAAGGCCAGATTACCCATTCAAAGCCGATGAAACGGTACATATTCGGCCGCTACAAACATGCCTTGCTCGAAAATTAACATGTTCACGCATCTTTGATCAATTTGAGATGACAATATCTTAGATTTAACTGTATATATCTAACATTTCATTATTTTGATTTTATCAAATTTTTAAATATATTCGTACACTGTGCATAGATCATCGTTTTTTATAAATTGGCAAATTAGAGATTGGTTCCTGCTGGAAGCGTGATGTCCAACACAAATGGACAATCCTTAATTGTAGAGATGATCTTACCGGTGCTGGGCTTGGTAGCGAGCGCAGTCGGTCTCTCCTGGATGCGCAGAGCACCGATTTTCCGGGTCGCCTTGTCAATGTGACTGACCGGTCTCGCTGGGAGGGAGAGGCTGCTGATCGCGCCCGCCTTCATGGCAGCGGCCCGAAAGCGCCTTGCTGAACCACCCGACAAGGTCTCAGGATAGACCACGTGAATGAGGCTGTTCGCGCCGTGGCCTGGTCGGTCCTCCGCAAGAGCTTCAATGCAGCGCGCGATCACGAGCGCAGTGGTGAGGGGGGAGGAAGGGCGGATGCAGACCAACCCGCCGGCCGAGATAGCCGAGCGCAGCTCGAAGCCATCAGAGAGCGAAACGCTTTTGAGGCTGGCAATCTCCACCGCGTGAGCTGCGAGGGCTTTGCGCCCGACCTCACGCTTCTCCTTCACGATGTCACGGAGCGGTTTGATCGCCGCCTTGAGGGCGGCACCGTCGGCGGACGAGAGCTGCGCAGCGCTGGCCTCCCCTCGGCCGATTTCGTACTCACCTCTAACTAGACGATCGAGTGCGGCTTCGTCGACGAAGGCTGGGTAGAGCTCAAACGGGTTCTTCTTGTGGCGGGCGCCGAGCATTATGAGGATCGGCATGAGCGCCGCGTGCAGAGCGCTGGCCTCGGGCACCAGGCGCAGATCCGCGACGGCTGCAGCCAGGGTCGAGGGCGCGATCCGCAGCGGTGGGGTTGGCACGACCTTGAAGTCGATGGAGTAGATCTCGTTGTCCCGCCCGAAGGGTCTTGCCACGTCGGCAAGTTGGCCAGATAGCATCTCCTCGTCCTCGGTGTCATGCTGAATGATGATGGCGCCAATGCAATTGGCACAGGCGCCGAAGACGAGGCTGCTGATCGCCATCTTGTGCCAAGTCGGGGTATTGCCTTCTAAGGACAGGCCCTGAACGAGGTCTTGGCGTCGAAGCCAAACCTGGCCCGTGGCAGCAAGGCCAATCGGCCAGGTGGCGTCGCCGCGCAGACGCGTGGTGTCGTCGCGGTAGCCACGTCGTCCAAGATGGAGAGGCACGCGTGCCGGCGCCCGCCAAGTGCGCCAGCCATAGGTGAAGTGGTGCAAGAAGCGGTATCCGGCGTAGGCCAGGATCACTTCGGGCACGAACGGGGCGGCGATCGCCGACAGGGAGAGGGCAGTCGCAATCCCGAAATGCGTCGCGACTTCTTTAGGTGTAGCATCGTTCATCGATTACAATCCCTTACCCTTGTCCTGGCCGCGTATCAGCGAAAGCATGGTCTTGCCGGACTGGCGCGAGCCTAACATTGTGCCAGAGACCAAGGCGCCAGCTGTTCTGCTCGCGTTTCTGCTTAGGATCTGGTTGGGCGAGGTCGGCATGAAGATGCCGGCCGCGGCCATCGCAGTCGTGTTCCCTGTGCGGCGTTCGATCTGCGCACCGACCCATGACAACACGGTCTCAGGCAACGCGCTGATCTGGCCGGCGGACAGCATTACAATTGAGAACAGGATGACGGCGTAGACGAACAGCCCAGCGGTCCCGACCATCGCGTAGGCGATAGTGCCGTCGGGCGAGATCATCGCGAGCGCCCCTCGGAAGAAGATGTTGGTGATGTCGATGCCTACCCGCATCAGCAGGAGTGAAACGAGCAGACCGATCACAATGAGGGGTGGACGGAGCAGGATGCCGAGGAAGAATATGTAGCCCTGACCGCTGTTGCCGACGAAGCTATCGGAGCGGGCCGGCATGAACTTGGTGAGGAGCCAGATCGGTACGGCGATCATCGCCTCAGCAACAACGAGAAACCAGTTGAAGGTCGCCATTAGAAAATGGACGATGACGACGAATGGTACGAGGCCGACCAGCATGAAAGCGGCCGCGAACAGGATAGTAGCTAGAAAATATAAGAAGCCAGAAGCCCTCTCGAGTCCTTGTTGCGTTACGTGTGCAACCGGGTGTTTCAGTAACCCCAAACCCCACCCGACAAAGTCGGATCCGGCACCTGCCCCCGTCGCTGCGAGACCCCAATTCGCAATGCTCTGGCCGATCTCCTGCACCTCGAGGATTGGATCTTTCCACGACCCGCTCTCGGGCCTGCTGATGACGCTGAGCACGCCCGAGTAGATGGCCGAGAGTGCCCTCGCGAACTGGCTGGGCGGGTCTGCTTGCGCGGCCGGATCATCGCTGGTGATGCGCGCGACGCTGCCTGAGCCCTGCGCGGCGATGTAACCGCTGAACGTCCCGACGTAAGTGACGTTGCGCTGCGCCTCCTCGACGAGCGGCCAGTAGGCGCTGTGGCCGAGAGAGGGCATGTAGGTGGTGATACTGGCCGGGGGCACTGCCCTTACGGAGGCGCTCGGACCGGCGGAGGCGGCCAAGAGCTTGGCTTGAACGAGGCTCATCGAGCGCTGCCACATTGCGGCAGAGAGCCAGCCGTTCTCTGTGGAGTTCGAAAGGTAGTTGCGAAGCGCTTGGTTTAGTTGATTGTTGCTACTCTGAGTCAAGATTTGGTTGACGCTGCTATATGCTGAGTCGACCGCCTCCTTGATACGGTTTTTGATTGACTCGTCGTCGCGGCTGCCGGACATGATGGTCGTGGCGATCCCGCTCGCGGCCCTGTCGAGGCCGCCGATCGCCGCCTGAAACGCGCGCTGACTCTGTTGCTCAGCCAGAGCGATCAGGGTTGCTGTCGTGCTGGCGTCATTAGCGTCGTCGAAGTTCACACTGATCTTCTGGTGCTCGTAGATCACAGACCCACAGAGGTTGTTTGATCTGCGGAAATACCCGTTAGAATCAGCAAAATAGTAGGTTGTCGTTTGCGGGCTCCACGATCCGAAACTTCCTCTATCGACGATGGTTCGGGAGACGATCGACGCGGCATTGTTCCGACCTGAGACGTTGTTGGCATATTGCTGCAACGATTGGGCACAGACGTGGCCATAGAGGCGTCCTTCCAGCACCTTGGCGAGGTTGCCGCGCAGAGCGAAGTCGCCGAGCGCCTGGGCCGGCTGGGTGAGCGTGCCGTACATGCCGGTGAGCTGGGTCCCAGCGACTCGGGTCCAGAGGGTGTCGCCAAAGCCCGAGCCCCAGACCGCGATCTGCACTACCAAGATCTGTACGAGTGACAATCCGGACTTGATCGGCAGGCTGAGGATCGCGCCGGTCATAACCCGCAGGAGGGTGTACTTGGTGCTCGATTGCCGCCCGAATGCCTGGCCGTCGTTTGCCGTGTCGGCGACCATCGAGTAGAGCAGGTAGCAGCCAAGGATCGTCGAGAGGATCAGGCAGCCAACGTTGAAGTACCCCAAGGCGACGGTGAGCGGCCGGTCGTCGGTGCAGGTGGCGGCGGTCCACACGCCATCGACCACGCAGCCAAGGAGCTTGCGCAGGTTGATGAGCGCCAGGTCGTTCTGGACCGGCGTGAACATCTCCTTGCCCGTTGTCTGGCTCTGGGCGGCCGTCGCGGCCGCAAGAAGGCCGAAGCTGCCAGCGCTGGTGGCGGTGGCGGTCCTGCGAAGCATGGGAGTTCCCTACAGGTTGCCGCCTGCTTGAGTGGCCAGGATGGTGCCAAACACCGCCGAGGTGCGGGCCTGCTGCTCGATGAGCTGCTGGCGCAGCGCCAGCGACATCGAACGCATGCGCGTGAGCTCGATCAGGAGCCCATGTTCGGACTGGCCGGCGAGCCCGGCCGACCACGCCTCGTACTGAGGCCCGCCGCCGTACTGGCTAATGAGCATGTCGAGCTGCGCGAGGGGGGAGGGGGTGGCACTGCCGACTTCGTGACCCTCGGCGATCGACATCGCCCGCACGGCACTGAGCGAGACGAGGGCGGGCGAGCGCAGGGCCTCGACCCGGCGCGCGCGCAGCATCATCAGGTCGGCCTCGGAGCCCGGCATCGCGGCGGTGGGCTTGGGCATCGGCAGGCCGGCCATCGCCTGGATGACGCTCTTGCGGTCGTCGTCGCTGGCGGAGGGATCGAGGAGCACGGTGGCGTCGGTCTTGGTCGGATCCTGTAAGCGGTCGCGGGTCGCCTGCTGGACCGGAACGTTCTTGCCCGGCGCCACGTCGAGGCCGCGGTAGGTCTCTCGGCCAATCATGATGACGTTGCCCATGGCGCGGTTGGTCGAGTTCATCAGGTCGATCGAGCCGCAGGCGTTCACGCCCTGACCGGTATCGATCGAGTATTGCTCGCGGGCATCCACCAGGGCGCGGCGTTGGGCGACCTGGGACAGGCTGGCGGCGACGGCCTGCTGGGTGTTGCTGACGAGGTTCACCTCGCGCTCGCCGTTGGTTGAGGTCTGCGCCGTCTGGACCTTCATGGCCGAGAGAAGCATTTCGAGGGTGAGGCTGCGTTGCGTGGCGATGTTGGTGCCCATCGTGGCCACTCGGGTGGTCAGGGTGGCGGTGGCGCTGTTGTGGCCCGCGATCCAGATCGGGTCGGCCACAAAGCAGGTCTGCGCCGTTGCCGACGCGGCGAGGGCGCAAGTGAGGGCGGCGACGGACGCGGCGATGAGAAGCTGCTTCATGGCGTCTGGAAGCTCGCTGGGCTGGCGGACCCGCGGCCAGGCGCGGCGACGCTGTTCGAGATGCGGGCGTTGACCATGGCGAGCAGCAGCGCTGCGGCGGTGGCCTCGGTGCGCATCCCACGCTTGATCTGGTGGGCGACGAGGGCGAGGTTGGCCGCCTCCATCCGCACCGCGTCCTGGATGATGCCGCGGTCGTGCTGGCCGGCCACACCCGCCGCCCACGCCGCACCGCCGTCGTTGCCCTGCCAGTGGCTCGAGAGGGTCCGGGCCTGCGCGATCGGGCCGTCGGTCCGGTAATCGGCGGCAATGTCGGCGAGCACGCTGGCCGTCATCGAGCGATAGGTATCGCGGCCGGTCTTCTCCAGCCGGGCAAGGTCGTTGGTGGCGCTCGCGCCGGAGTTGCGCGGCTGCGGGTCGGGCGGGCCGACGATCGCGTTGATGAACCGCGAGGCTGCCGCGGTGTCGCCACTGTAGAGGGAGGCACCGTCGGGGGCGTCGCCGCTCTTCACGTCGGCGACCCAGTCCTTCGGATCGGCGTAACGGCCGGGCTGGGACCGGACCGGCGCGACGATCTGCTGGCGGATGGCCGTGGAACCCATCATCGCTGTAAAGAGGGCCTGGGCCTTAATATTCGACCCGCACGGATCGTAGCCGATGGAGCCGTAGCGGTGGGCGGCGAACGCTACGGCCTGGCGCTGCTCCTGAGTGACAACGGTAGTGGCGAGCGCCTCGCTGGATGCCCGGAAGCCATTCGAGACCTGGTCGGATCCGGCCGCCGACTGCGCAGTCAGGACCTTGACGGCGGACAGAAGGCGAGCCCGCTCAGCGATCTCTTGGGCGACCAGGGCGGCCTCGGTAGTGGTGATCGCGCCGGTGATGGCTGTGGTGAGGGCCGAGGTGGCAACGTTGACGCGCGCTTCGACCCCGAAGCAGGTCTGAGCCTTGGCCGGGGCGACGACACTGATCGCCACAATGACGGCGTTTAAGCCCCCGACCGCAGGCAGGCGAAACCGGGTCATGGCGTGCCTCCCTGGCGGCTGTCACCGCCCATGCCGCCTACGATCACGCCAACGAGGCTGGCCCGGGCGCTACTCATGATCGCGCCATGGCGAAGAGCACGGACGAGGGCGGCATCCTCCTCAGCGGTGGCAGGGTTGGGCTTTACCGTGGGCAGGGGGGCGACGACATCGAGGTAGTCGGCCGCGGTCATCACCTCCTCGCCGCCGTAGTCGCGATTGAACAGCCAGGGCGCGGCGTCCGAGTCGCCGGCGCCAAAGCCTCCTGGCTTGGCGCCGGTGCACCAGCCGGTGTCCTGCTCGGAGGGCGAACAGTAGAAGGTGCGGCGCTGCTCGAGGGTGGCGCCCGTGCGCTCGGCGGCGTCACCGCCGTTGGTCATCCAGCGCTGGTCGGCCGAGCGGAAGGCTTGGCGGACCTTCGTCGCGGAAGCAGCGCTATCACGCTCCTGCGAGAGACCGAGAGCGAGCGTGCAGGCGGCATAGCCCGTGCCGGTATCGTAGCCGTACTGGTGCTGGGCCCGGGCAAGGCGCAGGGCGTTGTCCTGGCTCACCAGGGTCGAGGCAGTGGCCTCGGCTGCCGCCTTGTGGCCGTTGGTGGTCTGGAGCGCAGTGGCGCTCGATTGCACGCCGGACACCTTCATGCCGGACAAAAGGCGCTGCAGGGAGATCTCCCATTGCGGGAGAATCCCCTGTGCCTGGACCGGGGACGCGAGGGCAGCGGCGAGGACGGCGCTCGCCGGAAGGAGGAGGTGCAGCCGCGTCACGGTTTGCTCTCCATGGACCGGGCATCCAGGGCGTAGAGAGCGACGAGCTGGGCGAGCGCGGCATCCATCTGCGCATCGTAGTCGAGGGTATTGGCGGTCAGCTCGACCGCGTTGATCCGGGCGAGTTCGATGTAGAGGCTGCGGTTCGGCTGGTTGGCGACTTTGACCGCGTGGTCCTCGGATCCACTGGCCTTCTCGGCCGCGCTGGCGATAGCTTTCTGCTGAGATTGGGTGTCGGACCGCGACACGGTCTCGCTGACGGCGCCCTCGTTGGCGCCGGGCGAGCAGGTCTTGGGCAGAGTCGTGTCGCGTGGCCCGCCCGCCATGTCTGGGTATTTGTTGGAGATTGGGAGCTGGCGGGGCAGGAATGGCTCAGGATTGACGTAGTACCAAGCATCCGGGACAGCAGATTTTATCGCATCGGCGGTGAGAGGACTGGCGCCCTTGCCAGAATACATCTTCCAGACGCGACCGTTGGTACTGGTTGTTGAGATGGCGCTACCCTTGAGGAGCGTGCCGAGATGGAGATGGGGGGCACATTGCTTCATGCCCTTGCACCCCATCGTGCCGACCTGATCGCCGGCGGCAACCTGACCAGATTGTCCTTCTTTAAGCGTTGTCGTGTTCATATGTAAATAAAGAAACCGCGTATCTCCAGAAACAACATCAGCGATGATGCCGCCGCCTCCGAAATGATGGTACAAAATACTTCCGGCCGATCCGGAATGAATTGGGGTCCCCGCACCTTCACTGTTTACGATGTCCATACCTTGGTGATAACCGGCCGAAGCACCTGGCCGGCCGGATCTATTGACCCCGTAAGGCGAAGAAACCCGCTGACCTGACGGCTTCATGATGTCGGCCGAGAGGCAGGTGCCGGCCCATGCCGTACCCTGCGAGAGGCCAAGCGCGATCAACGCGAAAGCTAGTGCGGCAGCGCGGATCATCGACCACCCTCCGACTTACGCGCGCAAAGCTCGTGTTCGCTGTTGTTGAACAGTATCTTCTTCGGGCTGATGAATTTGAGAGAAAATGAATCATCATTTTCGTTATCTGGACTCTCGCGCATTCCTTGAGGAATGTGAGCATCCCAGTCGCATTTGGTGTCGATAAAAACTATACCCCTGCCCTGTCGTCTGATTTTGAGAATTTTGCATCTGGCTTCGCCGCGAATAGCCTCTTGGTCGATGCGTTGGATCAGCCGATCTTTCTCGATTGTAAGCGACGGCCTCTTGCAGCCCGTTGGAGAGACAGGTGAGTATGCCCAGTCGCCGACTGGAAGAGAGAGTTTCTCGGCCCGCGCAGAGCCAACGGCAGTCAGGAACAGGGTTGCGGAGAGGAAAGCCGCACGGATCATTGGAACATGCCTCCGAAATTGTCCCTAGACGGCGCCGGGGCCGAGATGACCGGAGCGGCAGCCGGAACTGAAGCGCCTTGCTGCACTACGACGGGAGACGCACTCTGCGGTGTCTGGCTCAAGTTGAGCGCCGAGCCGAACGCCGAGTTCTGAATGAGATTGTACGACCCGATGCCGCTGATGTTCGGAATGGCGATCGGCGAGATCGAGCCGTTGAGCTGCCGGAACAAGTCGCCGGTGATCGAGCTCTGGAAGCTCGTCATCTGTTGGTTAATGCTGCGGATCGTGTCCCGGAGTTGATCGTCGAGGATCTGGCACACCTGCCGCTTGGCCGCGTCGATCACGGACGAGATCAGGCTCGTCGCCGCCGAGGTGAGGAACCCCGACAGGTCGGGGATCAGGTTCGACAGGTCGAACCGCTTGAGCAGGTCCCCGGCGATACAGCTGTTCGGGCCGTTGAAGAAGCTCGACGGATTGACCTTGGCGGCGTCGATCAGGGCGATCTGGCGCTGTACGGCGGCGTCGGCCGCCTGCCGCACCAGGCAATTATTGCCGGTTGACTGAGCTGCGGCCGGGGCAGCACCGGCGAGCGCGAGCCCGCCGAGGAGGACGGCGAGGCGCAGCGAGGTCCGCATCCGGATCCGGAGCGGGGTCGGTTCTAGAAAGCGGGCCATTTGCCACCCTCGATAAATTTCGACCAGATATACTTGAGGAACCGCATCGGCCCCATCTTGCGATGATTGCAATACGCAAGGAACGCGGCGTACAAAGCCATGGCGATGAACGTGTAGCGGCTCAAGCCCGTTACGATCAGCAGGGGGAAGAAAGCCGCGATGCTGCCGTGCATTCCAAAGAACCGCAGCGGCACGGCTGACCACCGCCACGGGAGATGGCGATCACTCATGCGGGCTCCTCAGGCTTGGTGATCGGCGTGCCTGGCACCGCCTGCGCGGCTGGCGGCGCCTTGCGTCCGCCGGCCCAAGCGCGCGCCTGGCCGATGTCGAGGTGGCAGAACGAGGGGTAGATCCCGACGCCGCCGCGACCGCACAGCGCGCCGGCGAGGGCGACCGCGTCCGGGCCGTAGCCAGGCGCTTTCAGGTCGACCGCACGGCCGGCCAGATGCAGCGAGCCTCGGGCGGCGCCCTCGAGGCCGGCGTTGTGCTGGGGCGTGCGATAGCCCGAGGTGACGATCAGCGGCACCACGGCGCCGTGGACCGCGCTCATCGCGCCCTGGACCGCAGCGAGGAGGTCGAACAGGCGCGGGTCGATCCAGACCGCCGCGCTGGCGTCCCGGACATCGCGCAGGAGCCAGGACAGCAGCAGGAGGTCGCGCGCGTTGTAGCCATCTGGCGTCCGGACGATTGCGCTCACTTCCTCGCCGGTTCCCTCGCGCCGCAGCCACAGCCGCACGGGCAGCGGGAATGCGGCCGAACCGACAAGCGCTGAGGCGTAGGCCCGGTCGAGCCCGCAGGCGGGCAGGGCAGCGAGTGCCGCGAGGCCGGTAAGGAGGCTACGCCGCGAGACGGGCATCGCGGTATCCGTAGCGGTCGAGAACGCGGCGGGCGGTCTTGACATCGATCGCGCCCTGCTCGACGGCTGCCATGACGGTGACCCGCATCGAGCGGCCGTCCTCGCCGCGCCCGATGATCGTGCGCAAGGTATCGACGGCGTCGGCCATACCGCCGCGCGCCACCTCGCGGCGGACCCGGTCGGTGAGAACCTGCCATTCGCGCAGGCAGACACGGCCGCCGCCGACCCGCGGGACCAGGAGTTGCGAAACGAGGAGGTGGGTGCTGGCCAGGACGTCGTGGAAAGCCTGGACCTGGAGGTCGGCTGGGAACTTCAACGTCAAGCGCCTCAGGATGTGGGCGACATCGTTGGCATGGGTGGTGGTATAGATCGGGTGGCCGGTCTGGGCCGCCTCGACGCTGGCCAGGATCGTGTCCATGTCGCGCAGCTCGCCCACCATGATGAGGGCGGGCTTGCGGCGCAGCGAGTTGCGCACGCCGGCGGCGAACGAGGGCAGGTGCAGGCCGATCTCGTGCTGCATGACGGTGCAGGTCGCCGACGGCACGTTTTCGAACACGAACTCGACCGGGGCTTCATAAGTCAGCACGTTGCCGTGGATCGGCGTCTCCTCCTCGAGGATCCGTCGCAACAGGGCGGCAAGGGTCGTGGTCTTCCCCGAGCCGGTCTCGCCGGCGACGATCACGGCGCCTTGGGCAGGCGTCGACTCGGCGACGACGTCGCCGTCGATCTCGAGACCGGCAACGGTCGGCGGCTCGGCCGGGATGTGGCGGCACACGATCTGCACGCCGACGTCGCCTTCGTAGTAGCCGGCAGTCACGTTGATGCGGAACCGGTGCCGGATCGGCTCGCCGTCTCGGCCGGCGCCAGCCCGGTCCTCAATGGTGATGGCGCGATCGAAGTCCTGGCCCGAGTAAAGCTTCGACATGATCGAGTCGGTCGAGGTCAGCTCGGTCGCGATCCGCGCCAGCGTCGACGGCTGGAGCCAGACCCGGGTCAACGCGCAGAGGTGGCCGTGGACGGACGCCAGCGCTGGCCGGCCGGACTGGAAAATCACGTCGCTGGCGTCGATCGCGACGGCATGGACGAGGAGGCGGCACACATCATCTCGGCCGTGCACGATGATGTTGTCCTCAGGGTAGCGGGTGGCGCCAGTCCAGAGCATGGCTCACTCAGCAGCAGAAGCGGCCGCGGCGGCCGCGGTGCGCTGGAATTTTGGGGCGACGACAATCTTTAGGAGCCGCGGCTCGACTGCGGCCGACCGGCCGTCTCGGCCGACCTTGAGGGAGGTGGCGCGGGCTTTGAGGATCGGCAGGCTGACCGCGCCCTGCGCGGCGAGATCGTGGTAGCGGCGCATGCCGGAGAAATCCCGCTCGAGCCGCGCCAAGCCGTCGTCGAAGGCGGCCCGGGCCTGCGCTACGCCGACCTCTAGCCCGCCCTTGTAGCCGACGTCCCAATTAGCCTGCTCCACATCCCCTCTGGGTGGCGTCCAGGTAGTCTTGGCCTCCGGAGGCGGTGTCACGGTGAGGTAGTCGCGCCAGTTCGGCGGCTGCACCGTGACCCGCGCGTCGCGCAGGATCTCGAAGCTCCCGAGCGTGGTGACGAGGAGGGAGCGGGTCAGGGTCTGGCGCGCCTCGCGCAACTCCGACATCACCGGAGCGACGATGTCGGGCCCGACCATCACCGTCGGGAAGGGGTAGCGGGCGTCGAGGCGGGCGGAGATCTCGGGCGTGTCGAGGTAGGCGGCGATGCGCCTTGACTCGTCGCGGTAGCCGTCCTGGATCCCGGCCGTGCGTGCCGTGCGCTGGACCACCTTGGTCGGGCGGTTGGCGTCGCCGAAGACTCCGGCCGAGTAGCGGCTGAAGTCGGAATTGGCCGGGTGTGGCGGCGCGGGCGCCGGCTGGTTGTCGCCGACGTTGGACGGGAAGGGCTGGCTGTCCCCCCCGGGCAGGTACCGCGGACCATTGGCAATGGCGCTGAGGGCGTTGGCCTGGGCGATGCCGGCGGGGCCGTAGTAGCCCAGGGGCGGATACCCACCGTAGCCGGGAGCAGCGTAGCCGCCATAGCCAGAAGCTCCATAGCCCCCGTAACCGCCATATCCAGGAGCAGAGTAGCCGGGCCCGTAGCCGCCGTAGACCGGGGCCGCGTAGCCGCCATAGGCACCCCCGTACCCCGCACCGTAGCCGGTCACGACCGGAGCGCAGGCGGCCGGGTTCTGGGCACAGAACGTGTTGGCGATTTGGGCCGCGGCCGGTTGAGCTGCGAGGCACAGGGCGGTGGAGAGGAACCATCCCTTCAGGCGCATGGCGTTAGATCTCGTGCTCGCGTAGCTTGGCATCGACATGGTCCGAGGTACTGTTGCCCGCACTGACGCACGCTTGAAGTGTAGCTGACATTCCTACCAGCATTATAATCAATCGAACAAGAGATATGATGCGATAACGATCCATAATAGCACCCATAATGTTTTTATTTATGTTGATTCTGCCGCAGCGGCCCGTATTGTCCCGCAAGACAGGACGCAGAAACATCCTGGACGAGTGGGAGCCATGGGGATCAGGTCGTTTATGAGTGAACGGCTCGCGCGCAGGGTCGGGCCGGAGCACCGAAGCTTCGCGAGCATCACCGGAATGGTCCTCGGCGGCACCCGCGCCATCTGCCCGGACTGCCGGCGCGGCCAGCTCGTGGGCGTTCCCGACGGGCTCGACCTGCGCAGATGCGACAACCCGAAATGCGGCGCCGAATACTCGCTGGCCGAGCTCGGCCGTACCTTCGCCCTGGAGGGCGCCGACATGCGCGAGTTGGCGGCTCATGAGCGCCAGCAGGCCTTCACGCTGTTCGTGGGAGCCGAAGTTATCGGCGTGGCGGCAGCCGCCTGGGCGGTCTACGCGCATTCCTGGCTTACGCTGCTTGGTGCGCTGCTCCTGTGTATCGTGATCTGCGCCGCAGCGATGGTATCGCGCTACCGGGCCTGGCAGCTCGAGCAGGGAAGGATGTTCGAAGCGCGGGCCCCGCTTGGCGCCTTTCTGGCCGCCGAACTCGGCGGCCGTTTTCGCCGCAGCCGTTGAGACCCGGACCAAGTGGTCTGGTACCAGCATCAGCAGAGCAGGGAGCAGGGGCATCCTCAGCCCCTGATCATCGTGCAGACGTTCGAGAACGACACGTCCATCTTGATCGTGTTGCTCACGAGCTGCGCTACGTCGTTCACGAAAAATGCCAGCGTGCCTCCGACGAGATAGAGGAACGCCGAGTCCGGGCCGCCGTGCTGGCCACTCGTAGCGTGGTAGAGCTTTAAGCCGGCGATGAGCCAGGCGAGCGCGCCGAGGCACATGAAGAAGTAGGTAATGGCGAGCTTGATCTGCTCGCAGATCGGGCCGCGCGGCGACGCGCCGTAATTGAACATGCTGAAAGTGACATCGCCGCCCAGAACGAAGCTATTAGCGAACTTCCAGAGCAGAACCGGCGCGACGATCATCGCGCTTCCCAGCGCGAGCTTGCCAACGGCCGCGTCAACCGTCACCGGCCGGTTGGAGAATTTGTATTCGCCGGCTGCCACATTGTAGAGGGCGTAGAGACCGGACGTGCCATACCAGATACCGAGCAGGGAGATGCTCAGGAATATTAGGTTGACAACGAGGGGGAACACCTCGCTCAACGAAACAAGCAAACTGCCGAGATCTGGAATGTTCATTAATGCACCTTTTTAGAACCGTTCGATAGATATTCCAACCGCTCCAACCGTTCTTCCAAGGCGTTCAAACGCTCCCTCAACTCCTCCATTTTCAGATTTGTAGGATCGATATCGAGATCCGGATGTCGATAAGGACGTCTCTCATCAGCTCTCCCATCATGATACTCGAATTTCGATCTGCTCTTCTTCTGATGTTCAGGCGCTGCCGGCTGAGAGGCAGCTTGTTGCGGCGCAAAAAGAAGCCCCAACTCAAGCAGCAGCGCAACGGTTGTGCTTGCCAACCAACGATTGAATTCTCTTTTCTGATTCGTTTCTACTATCTCCCGCTCACACTGCTGCCCACATTTCATGACATTTTCTCTAACATGTTTGATCGTATATCGTCTAATACACGACATATAAGCGCGTATTTGCCGACTTGATTAAATATATATTCCATAGTGTGACGCGTATTTGACGTCATAATGACTCCGATTTTCGCCGCTTAAAGTCGATGATTCCAGCACTCATTGACATGCCGCGCGCATTTTCGCAATAAGTGCCTTGCGTACGAGTTCATCGACTCTCATAAGGCATCCACAGCATGGAGACCGCTGCAAAACACTTGGCATGGGCCGGATCGTTGGTTGCATGTGTCTATCTTGCCACAAGCCATAACTGGGTTCCGGTCCAGATCCAGATCTCTGCAAATGCGCCTAATCAACCTGTGGCAGGACCTGCACCCGCAGTCCCTGCGGCGCTCCCTGCAACCTTGCCGACTGGTCAGTTAGTTCTTGCCTCGCCGGCGGTGGGCTCTGCCTCCCCGCAGGCTGTGCAGCCCTCCAATCAGTCTGCCGTGAACGCGGCCTACGCCACGATTGAGGACGCGAAGGTCGCCCGGCAGGTGATGGAGTCACTGGGCAAGCTCGACGCCGTCACGGACATCCCGGCCGGGACGCCGGTGGGACAGGTCGCGACGATCTTCTTCGATCCCCGCTGCCCGTACTGCCATGCCGCGTTCACCGCCCTGCACGGGCGGATCGCGGCGCGGTGGGTGCCGATCGTCGTCTTGGGCGAGCCCGAGGCCGGCAACCGCATGGCGGCTGCGATCCTCTCCAGCCCTGATCGGGTGGCGGCGCTCAAGAACGCCTTTGCCACCAAGATCGCGCCGGCCGAGGCAGCCAGCCCCGAGACCACCGCTAAGCTCGCCGAGAACAAGGAGGCCTTCGCGGCGATCTTTGCCGCGGCGCCGCAGTTGCGACCCGGAGTTCCAACCATGTTCGTGCCACGGCCGGACGGGCGGCTCGCGATCATGGTGGGGTACGAGGCGGGCGACGATGCCAAGCTGCGCTCGGTCCTGACCGGAAGCTGAGCCGATGGCCCGCCGCGCATCGATCGGGGCATTCAGCTTGCCCTCGGCCCAAGGATGCTTGTCGCCCTCGGCGTTGGCCGACCGTCTGACCAGCTACGCGCGTGCCTCGGCGTTCCTCGCGGGTGCCGTGTTCGCCTCGCTGATGGCGATGATGTGGCTGACCTACGTGTGTCTCAAACGGGCCGACGTGATCCCCTACGTCGCCGACGGCGGGGTTTTCGGCTGCGAGGTGAGGACCGTGGTCGCTCCTCGACCTCTTTTGCTGGAGCAAACTGGACAGTCCGAGCCATGAAGTCGGCCGAGCGTATCTCCCGCGAGGTCGATGCCGGCCGGATGATGCTGCGGAATCAGTGGTACTGGATCCTGCTGCTCTCCATGTTCCTGTGCCTGTCCCTCGTCGTTAATCTGCTGCTGTTCTACAACGCGTTCTACCGCTACCCGATCAAGCAGTTCATTTGGACGTCTGACGCCCAAGCCGTCTGCGAAGCGATCCCGCTCTCCGAGCCCAACATCAGCCAGGCACGGCTGAAGGAATTCGCGGTCTCCTCGGCCGTCGAGCTGAACTCCTACGACTATGCCAACTGGCGCGCGCTCATCAACAACGCTCTCAGCCAATCGTTCACCCCCAAAGGACGCGACCGCTACCGCGCCGCCCTCCAAGAGAGCGGGATCATTCAGAAGGTCGTTCTCGGCTACCAAACCGTGTCGGCCGTCACCACGGATCCGGCCAACATCGCCGAAGAAGGCAAAACATCCGGTCGTTACTACTGGCGCGTCGAGGTTCCACTGCAAATATTCTATCGTACCAACGTCGAGACCAAGGTCGAGCGGCGTGTGCTCGAGATGACGATCGTGCGGATCGATCCCTCGCCAATCAACCCGAACGGCATCGCGGTCGACTCGGTGATCTCGACACAGCAACTGACCAACCAGGTAGGGCCATGATGCGAGTGTGGGCCTCGGGCTGCCTGGTCGCGGCTGCCGTCTGGGCGGTTCCCGCCGCACACGCGCAGGAAGTCGGACCGCCGGCGGGGTCGGCCGGAGGACCCGGTGTGCGGCGCCCGGCCGGCGTGCCTCCGGCAGGTCTTTCGCCAGCCAGCGCTCCGCCCGTGGGAGCGGCGACGGCGCAGGCGCCCCCTCCTGCCCCTCGGCCATTGACGCCAGCCGAACTCGAAGAGTTGCGCCAGCGCATGCTGGGCAGCACGAAGGGCGTGATCCTGAAACCCGGCGAAATCTCGGAGATCCGCCGCGCGGTGCAGGACGCGCAGGGAGCCGGGACCTTCCCGGGCCGCGACGGGCGGATGCCGCGGCCCGAGCCCCGGCTGCTGAACGTGACGCAGGAGGTCAGCCGGGCGGCGCCGGAGACGCTGCACCTCGCCTACGGGGTAGTCTCGCCGATCACCTTCGTCGACACCAAGGGCGCGCCCTGGCCGATCGCGTCGGTCGCCTACGATCCACGCCTGTTCGCGCAGGACGGGACCGGGTGCGGCCAGGATACCGCGATGGGCGCGACGCAGGTCGCGCCCGCGGCGGGCGCGGACCGGCCCACCTCGATCAACCTGATGCCGTGCCGGTTCGACACCTGGGGCAACATCCTGATCCGGCTGGAGAACATCTCATATCCGATCCCCCTGATGATCCTCTCCGGGTCGAGCGAGACGGTGGACATCCCCGTCACCGTGCGGGTCGCCGGCACCTCACCGCTTGTGCTGGTCAAGGTGGCGTCTGCCAGCCCCGGCCAGGCCCGCAAGGGCGGAGGGCGGCCTGCGGGTCCGGCCGCCGGACCACCCGACACGACGGCGTTGCTGCACCTGTTCGGCGCCGGCACGCCCCCGGCCGGGGCGCAGGCTCTCGTGGCCAACGGGGCCCAGGCCTGGCTCTACCGCGAGCGGATGTACGTGCGCGTCCAGGGCACGCTGGTGAGCCCGCAGCCGGTCGCCTCGGCCGAGGCTGCAGCGGGGTTCCGCGTCTACGAGTTCCTGCGTCCGGCCTCGCGCCTCGTCGCCGAGCGGGGCGACGGCGCCGAGACCGCCATCAGCATCGAGTTCTAGGAGGTGGCCTTGCTCGATATGAAGACGTCAGCTGCGCTCGGTGGCGTCGTCCTGGTGGTGGCACTCGGGTCGGCGGCGTTCATCCTCTCCGACGCGCCGGGGATCGACCGGGGTGCCGGCGGCGCCTCCGAAATCCGGGGCCAGACCCCAACCCCTCAGAACGACATGATGAAGCCTGTCGGCAAGGCCGAAGCCGACCGCCGCGCCGGCGTCAACCGGCAGGCGGCCGACGACAAGGCCAGCGCCGGCAAGCACTACGTGGCCCCGGCCGTGGTCGCCGAGAGCCGGGGCGCGCAGCTCGGCGAGATGCCGGACGCGAACCCGGAACCGAAACCCGCCGAGCCGTCCCCGCCCCCACCACAGCCCCAGATCGTCTACGTCGACCGCGACGTGGTTCACACCGTCTACAAGGATGCGCCGGTTCAGGCGACAGCCGACCCTGCGCAGGTCGCGGCGATCAACGAGCAAATCCAGGCGCTCTTAAAGCCGAGCCCGGGTGGGTTCCTGGTGCGGAGCTTCGCCAAGGGCGAGCGGCCCAAGCCCCCTGAGCCGCGGGCTGCCGCGGCGCCGGTGGTGACCGGCCCGTTCGGGTCTGGCATCCGGCATGCGACCGTGGCGCGCGCCGGCGACGTCGCCTACGCGGTGCTCGATAGAGGCTTCAACAGCGACGATCCGGGCGCGCCGATCTTTGCCACCATCGTCGATCTCGACGAGCGTCAGCAGCCTGGGCCCCTCAACGGCATCAGGCTGATGGGTCAGATCGTCTACTCGCAGACGCAGGCCGCGATCCGCTTCACCACCATGATCCTGCAGGACGGCCGCCAGGGGCCGATGCAGGCGATCGCGATCACCGTCGACCAGGCGCGCACCGGCGTGGCAGAGGACGTCGACACTCACGTTCTTGAGCGCTACGGCGGCCTCGTCATCGCTGGTCTGCTTCAGGGCGTGGGCCAGGTCGGCCAGCAGCTCACCCAGCTCAACACCCAGACGGTGGTGGGCAACGGCTTTGCCGTTCAGTCGGGCCGCAACATCGACTGGCTGACCGCCGGCATGGGCGCGGCCTTGCCGGTGGGACAAGCCATGACCTCCGCCGCAGCGCGGTCGTTCAGCCGTCCCCCAACCCTGTCCTCACCAATCAACTTCCCCGTAGGCATCGTGTTCTTGCAGCCGGTTGTGGTGCCGCTCGATGCTGCCCGGGTCGCGGCCGGCAGCGGGTTCGGGTCCGAACCCGCCCTCAGCGCAGGCTATCGGCCGGAGAGCCTGTCGGTCTCCAACGTTAGGAGGCCGTGATGGGCGGATCCAAGGGTATCGCCGACGTGCTGCGCGGGCTGATCGAGCTCATGCCGGTCCTGGCCTGGCTCCTGATCGTCCTGGCTGCCATCACCGGCATCTTCCTCTCCGGATACGCCCTGGTGCGGGTCTACCAAGCGAACACGTCGGCCGACGGCACGGCAGGAAACTGGATCGTTGCGGCGATCATCGGCAGCGCGATGACCTGCGTCACAGTCGTGATCGCCCAGCTTTCCTTTTACTTCACCGACTGATTGCGCAGCCTTGACCTCGGAACTCAGCGCGATGAAAGACGGAATTCGGCACCTGCTCGACAGGCTCACGGCCAACGCCGCCCTCTATCTTGTCGATCACCCCGTGGTGAGCCAGGCGGCAATCGCTCTCACGCTCGCCATCGGCTGCTTCGTCGTCTTTGCGGCGCCGGGTTGGGCCCGCCTCGTCTGCACCGATCCGAGCTTGCGCCGGGTGCTGCATGTCAGCGGGTTAAGTGCGGGCGGATGCCTCATCCTGACCGGCCTGTTTTACGACAGTCTTCTTAGAGGGCTCGGCGGTGCGATCACGTCTCGTCCGCTGATGTACGTCTACTATCCGGCCTGCATGATGCTGTCGTGCGGCGCGATGGTGTTTGCCGGGTTCCAGCTCTTCTGTGCGCTGCACGTCCGTCCGACTCCTCTGCTGCGCGCCGCCATTCCAGGTCTGCTCGGCGCCTGGCTCTTCGCCCTGTCGGTGCCGGTTTACCAGTTTGCCGTTATCCTGGGACTTAATCGATGAGGACGGCCGACAAGTTCTGCGATCTCGCAGGCTTCGATCCGGAGCGCGAGGAAGCGGTCGTCTACGCCCATGACGGCTCGCAGCTCACCCTGATCGAGATCGACGGCACCCGCTCGATCATCTCGGGCGAGGACTACCTCATCAACGTGGTCGAGCGCTTCGCCGGCGGGGTCGCCCAGATCCTGAAGCGACCGGGCCACCAGATCACGATCTCCTACGAGTCCTCGCTCAACACCGCCCGGATCCTCGACCCCTTCGTCGCGCAGCAGGGCCGGCGCGCCCGCCAGAAGGGCCTGTCGGTCGAGGCCCTAATCGAGGAGGGCCGCACGGTGCTCGAGGGCCGGGCGCGGGCCGAGACGATCCTGCTCGCCGCCTGGACCCGGCCGACCGCCGGGACGCCCGACGAGGTCCGAAAGGAGCAGCGCGAGAACCGCCGGGCCTGGCAGGCACTGCCCCCGGCCCGGGACGCCCAGAACCCCTACCTGCATCTCGGCTCGATCGCGGGGCCGCATGGCGCCTTCGTGCGCCGGATCATGGAGGCGCTGGGCGAGGCGCGCCTGCAAGGACGCATCCTCTCGCCCGATGGCCAGCGGCGCCGGCGCGATCTGGAGCAGATCCGGGCGGCGGTGCTCTACCACGAGACCCCGGACGGCTGGACCCCCTACGGACCGGGGACACGACGTTATCCAGGAGCAAAGGAGCAGCACGACGACGACGTCTCGGAGTTCTTCACCCCGACGGTCGCCCGGCAGATCATGACGTCGAACGCCGAGGCCACCAACAACATGCGCGCCCTCGACATGGGCGGACGCCGCTATGCGCTCGCGGTCATGCGGATGTTCCCCTCGACCATCCTGCCGTTCAACCGGCTGCTCGAGACGCTGCTGGAGAGCGCATCGAAAACAGCCGACATGCCGTTCAGGGTGTGCTTCCACCTCGAGGCGCTGCGCGACGCCGATATCGGTTTCCGGCTCAAGAAGGTGGTGGCGGGGCTCCTCGCTTTCGCATCTCCCACCAACAAGAACCTGTTCCGAGCGCTGCGCGAACTCGAAGACGTCGTCGACAAGGATGGCGAGGCCATCGTTAAGGGCCGCGTCATCGCTACGACCTGGACCGAGCCGGGCGAGGATCCGGGGCTCCTGGAACGGCGGCGCTCCTACTTGATGAGCGGGATGATGACTTGGGGCGAGGCCGTGATCTCCGACGCCCCCCACAATCCATTACGCGCGCTCTGCGAGACTGTCCCGGGCATGACGGTGAAGGCCGAGGTGCCGCCGGGCTCGATCGCGCCGCTGGGTGATCTTGCCGCCATGCTGCCGTTCCACCGCACCGCGGGGGTGTTCAAGCAGGGCCAGAGCATGCTGCTGACGCCCGACGGCAAGCCGGTGCCCTACGAGGCGCTCTCGGCCGAGCAGCTGTTCTGGCTCACCCTCATCTACGCCACGCCGGGTTCGGGCAAGTCGGTGTTGATGAACCGGCTCAACGTCGAGTTCACGGCCTTCAGCGCCGGCGCCGCGCTGCCGTACCTCGCCGTGATCGACGTTGGCGTCAGCTCCAGCGGTTTCATCGAGCTGGTGCGCAACGCGCTGCCGCCCGAGCGGCGACACGAGGCGTACTACGTGCGCCTCCTCAACACCGCGGACTACGCCGTCAACCCGTTCGACCTCGGTCTCGGCCGGCGCACGCCGCTCGAGCGCGAGCGGACCTTCATCGAGAACTTCCTGGCGACGCTCCTCAATGTGTCGAGCGCGGAAGTTGCACTCCTGATCCCGCGCCTCATTTCGCGCCTCTACCAGCTCAAGAGCGACCTCGAATTCTCGTCCTCCCCTTCGGTCTACCAGCCGAACGTCGATCCGGAGCTCGACCGCATCATCGCGCACGACCGGATCGAGGTGAGCGGACGGACGCGCTGGTGGCGCGTCGTCGACGCCCTGATGGAGCGCCGACTCTACGCGGCAGCCCAGCGCGCGCAGCGTCATGCGATGCCGGTGCTGGAGGATCTCGCTCGGGTGCTCGGCGAGCCGATCATGGCGCAGGACTTCACGCCCGAGCTGATCCGCTCGGTGCAGCGCTCTCTCGAGGCGGCAATCGAGAAGTTCCCGATCTTCGCCCGCCCGACCCGGCTCGACCTCGGCGAAGCCAGGGTGGTATCGATCGACCTTCAGGACGTTGCCCTGCGCCACAAATCGCTCGAGGCCGAGCGCAACAACGCGCTGATGTTCATGATCGCGCGGCACGTCTATCTGTCGAAGATTTCCGGATTTGCCGACGAGATCCCGAAGATGGATTTTCCCGCGGATGATGCGATCCGCGCGGAATACGTACGGTACTGGGAAGCGCGCTACCATCAGGTGGCCGAGACGCCTAAGCGCCTGTGCATGGACGAGTACCACCTGACTGGTGGGGTCGAGACGATCGCCAAGCAGGTGAAGTCCGACGCCCGCGAGGGCCGCAAATGGGGTCTGGAACTGATCTTGGTCAGCCAACTCCTGGCGGATTTCGACACGCTCGCAGACATGGCCTCAACGGTCTTGGTGCTTAACGCCGACTCGAACGAGATCCGCGAGCAGGCTCGCAAGACCTTCGGCTTCGATGTGGCGGTGAAATCCGCGCTTGAGCGTCAGGTGCACGGCCCGCAGGGCCGGCGCGGCGCCAATCTGCTCGCTCGGTTCAAGCTCCGCGAGGAGGAGCGCTGGATTGTACTCAACAATTCGCTCGGGCCCCGAATGCTGTGGGCCCTGACCACCAAGGCAGAGGATCGCTTGGTGCGAGACGAACTGTACCGTCGGATGGCGGTCAACGAGGCGCTGCGCATCCTGGCTGTCCGTTTTCCTGATGGTACCGCCATCGAGACATGGGGCCGGGTGGCCGCGTTGGCGCGGTTCGGTGAGGACCGGATCGCCAAGACGATCGTCGATCAAGTGCTGGGGGAGATCATGAGCGAGGCTCAGACCCCGATCGACAGATCCAGAACCGCTTCATGACAATGGAGGCTTTTTGTGAATTACAAGCATGTCCAGTATCGGGTGCTCGCGAGCGCTACCATGCTGACCATGAGCGCGATGTCGGCTTTGGGTCAGGGCACCACCGGCGATCCATCGGCACCGCTGGATATTCTCAAGACGGCGCGGCAGAAGGCACAATCGTCTCAGCTCAACGCGTCCAGCATCGCGCAGGGCGGCAACAACGCCGGCATCGTCTTCACGATCCTGTTTGCGGTGGTCGGCATCGGGCTTGCCGGCATTTCCGGCGTGAAGCTTTACAAGAGTTCGCAGGACGACAACGCTCGCGAGGACGTCGGCCGGTCGCTGATGGGGCTTATCGTCGGCTCAGGCATCACCATCCTGGGCGTGATCATCGGGGTCGTGACGACTTACATGACCGGTAATACCTGACACGGAGAACCGACGCCAAGCAGAGGCTGCGTGACGAACCCTCTGCTCGGCAATCCACACGATTATGGCGCTGTATTTATGCCAATCCGGCCGTCGTGAGCTTCACCCGTAGTCGGTAATCCGTGACTGCAGGCTCGGGTCGACGTGACGAAGCCAAGCATAATCCGGGAAGAACAAGCGGTTTACCGCAAGCGCCATGGCGGCCAGTGCCGCAATGGCATCCGCCAGGTCTTCGGTGCTGCCGAGCATCCCATGGACCTGGTTGAGCGCTCGCATGTCCCGTCCGGCCTGATCGGTGAGCGCGACCAGCATATGGCCGTGCAGAACCGACACGATGCTTGCCGGCACCTCGGCTTTCGGATCTCCAGCATAGCCGTTAGCTGCGATCCTGGCGGCTTTGAGGACGGCGTTACGGACCTCGCGGTCCCTGAGTGGCGCCGCCGCGTCGATCGTCAGGAAGAGCACGGCAGCCAGATGCCAGGGGACGTCATCAACGATCGTTTCCACCGCTCGGGCGTCGCGTAGGTCGCGCAGCGCCGTGAATGGATTGGCCGCCGGCGCGAGGACCGAGTTGACCGGCTCCCGTTCCGCGACGGGTGGCCTCACCAGGCGATCGGCCGGAACGAACCGCTGGCTGATCGCGTCGTGCGCGAAGCCGTCGCGGGGCGCCATGATGATGACCTCGATGTGCTCCCGGCTGCGCTTGCGCCAGGCGAGATAGCCGATGAGCGCCGTGAGCAGGGACGCCACCAAGCCGAAGCTGACGCTCGATTTGTAGATCGACACGAATGCGAAGGGCTGGCCGGCCGGCATGGTGGTGAAGTACCGACCCCATTCCGTGAACCGCCACAGGGTGGCCGTCTCGGCAAGGCGAATGCCGGCGTAGACGCGCCCGAGGATCGGCGAGAGGCTCCACCAGACGAGGCCGAGCATGGCCAGTGTGGCCATGCCGAGCACGCCGGCACCGACGATCCTGCCGGCGCTTCCAGTCGCCGCTGGCTTGCGATGCAGCGCGGTCATACCGAGCGTCCGAGCTGCGGCTCGTCGCGGCCGAGCGTCTCCTGCTGGGCGAGCGCCATCTGCAGCCGGTCGTCCGCGACCACGGCCTTGAACAGCGGTTGGAGCACGGCGCGGATTTCCGCCAGGTCCTGGTTGGGAGGCAGCAGGCTCCTGGCTTCGCCAACACTGCCCTCGACCAGCAGGGCCGAGCCCTGGTGGCCGAACCGCTCGATCAGGCTCTGGTCGATCCGGCGCACCTCGGCGACCAGCTGTGGCTCGGCGGCGATCTCCCTGGGCGCACGGGTCTGCAAGGCCTCCGCCAGGGTGTCGCTCGGACCGGGGATCTCGATCCGGTTGCGTGCCGCATCCTCCGGTCCCTGACCGGCGAGCAGCAGGTAGGTCGCCGGTATCAGGACGCGGCTGGTGACCTGAATTCGCACTGCCTCCTCGCGCGACTGGGTGCGATCAAGGCGCTCGCCTTCGGCGAGTACGCGTACGTCGACGCGCTGGTTGTTCTCCGGCATCGTGTGGAAGGAGTGCAGCGGCACCGCCGAGATCTGGCGTGCCTCGCGCACGAGGGCGTGGCGGTAGCTCGTCCCAACCACCTGTCCGCGGACCTGGGTACCGGGCTCGGGCAGGACGATGCGCGGAGCGCCCATCAGGCGCGTTGCCTCGAACGCCTCGGCGGAGAGGCGCCCGAGCACCGGGTGGGCGCGCTGCTCCTCCGAATACCTCGCATTGCGGACCATCTCGGAGAAGGTCCGGATCTGGCCGCGGGTGGCGAGCACCAGGGCGTCGCGGGTCTCGCGCGGCACCCGATTGATGAGGGCTTGGTCGAGAGGCTGATTGTGGTGCCGGGCGTACTGCTCCATGAACGCCAGCAGGGTGCGAGTATTGCCCTTACGGAAGGGGTGAGCTTGCCAGAGCGCCGCCATGGTCTGGGCGAAGCGGATCGCCGGCCGGCTCTCCTTGAGGTTCCCCGGCTCCTCCCGCTTCAGGCTGGCCAGGGCAACCGTCATATGCTGCTCGATCGCGGCCGGCGGACTGTAGGCGACGCTGCGGCCGTTGAGAGCGGCCTCCGGCTCTCGCAGCTCGACCATGCGAGTCTCGCCCGCCCAAGGATAGATCTCGCCAAATAGCCGCTTGTGAACGGCCGCGAAGTGCGCCTGGTCGAAGTTGCCCAGGGCGGGCTCCTTCTGCATCTGGCGCAGCGCCCGGAACGAGACGAACTGCTCGCGCTCGGCCAGGGCCTCCGGATCCCGGATCTCGGCCCGGTTACGCAGGACGTTGGTGCCGTCGTAGACGTAGGGATCGGCGCTCATGCGGCCGCTCCGCGAGTGCGACGCGCGTCGAGGGCTTGGAACGCCTCGTCCCCAGTCACCAGCCCAGCCTCCGCCAGCAGGGCTCCGAGCTGCACGCGCAAGGGCATCTCGTTGCCCGAGCCACGCATGATCGCGACAGCCTGCTCGTCCTCGGCGGTGGTGAGAGCGGTGACGAAGGGGCTAAGCTCACGCTCGTCGACGCCCGCGGCGATGGCCTGAAGCAGGGTCACGGCGTCCTCGCGCTGGGTCACGAGCGCCGGCAGGTCGGATAAGCGCATGGTGTCGTTCCTTCAAAAACAGCCCGGCCGCATCCGGCTTCGGGCAAGGCCTCTCGATCCAGCTTCCGACGGCCCAAAACTCGGATGTCCTCCTGCCTACCCTTACCCATCGTTGCTCCGGCGCCAATACGACCACCGTGGCGTCCGCATCACAGCGACAGGCCGAGGTCCTGTCCCCTGTCAAGATCCTGACGCTGGCTCTCGGCCTGCTGCAGGTCCTGGGTCTGCTGCTGGAGCTGCGCTCGAAGCACGAGTTCATCCAGGGTGCCGTCCTTGACGTAGCTGGCGACGTATCCGCCGCCGCTGAGGATCTCGCGCTCCTCGGGCGTGAGCCACTGATCCGGGCCAAGTCCCTCCGCCGGCGAATGGCCGATCGCGCCATTCGCGCCGAAGCGGCGCCCGACTGCCTCGGCGAAGGCGAGCACCTCGGCCCGCAGCTCGGGGGTCGCGACCGCTTCCACGACCGCATCGTCGAGCGCTTTCGTCGCCGGCATGCGACTGACCTTGGCCAGCGCGGCGGCCGCGATCGGAGACACGCCCGGCACCTCGATCAGCAGGCGTTTGCGGTACTGCATCTCCGCCGCACGGCCCTTCTCGGCCGAAGTCTCGAACTGCCCCTTGAGGTTGTTGGCTGCCGTCAGGGCTTGCGCGAAGGCGGCCTCGGCTTTCGCCCGTTCCTCCTTGTCCGCCTTCGGAATGAACCAGCCCTTTCGCCCGCGTAAGCCCCCATGCGGTTCGGGGTCGGACAGCAGGGCCTCGACCCGTGCGGAATAGACCTCCCAGGGCTGGCGCAGCTCGGCGACGATCGCCTTGTAGAGCGGACCAGGGTTCACGACCGCCATCTTCAGGCGGCGTTGCAGCGCATCCAGCGTCAGCTTCAGATGCGTGTTTGGATCGACACGGTCGTAGAGGGCCTGCCGGATGGTCTTCTCGTCGAAGGAAACGGCGGCGAGGAACGGCTTGAGTGATGCCGGTAGGCCCGTTCTTGAGGGGGCTTCCGGTGCAGCATTCACCGCAGCAGCGACAGCCTCCGATGCGGCCTTGACGGCGGCGGACGGACGAGCGGCGGCCAAGGTATTCCAGGCCGCAGTAAGGCGTGTCGCGAGGCCGTAGAGCCGGCGCCACTGTGTCTCGGCCTTGCGCACCATCTCTCGGGCACGCTTCACCAGAGCAGGCGTGAGGGCGGCGTGACCATTGAGGCCGCGCCGCTCGGCGAAAGCCGATGCCAGAGCCCGCAGATCCTGCGGACGGACCCGATCGGCGGTCTCGGTCTCAGACCGCTCCAGTCGCCTCAGGGCGACCTCGATCGCTGCCAGTGCCGGGGACACGGACACGTCGATGGTGGGCTGTTTTGCCGACGCGTCGCGCTCGGCCGCGTGCGGAGCAGCTCCGACCTCGACGACCGCAGATCCCGAACTCTCTCTGGTCAGCGCCTCGGCTTCGAGCCGGTTTGCCAGCGCCGCGATCCCAGCCGCCATCCGGCCGGCATCGAGCACCGGCGCTGCCCGCTCGCGATCTCGGACGGTCTCGCCGTCCATCGCTTCCGGCGGCTGGGTCAACGACACCGCAGCCTCGCGGAACGCGGCCTCGCTGGCGTGATCCAGTGTCGAGGCTTTCGAGCCGTCCCGCGACAGCCGTCGCGCCAAGCCGTCGAGGGCAGCCGCGTCGAGAACGTCCGTTGACGGTGCGACGCCGAACTTGGCACGACGCCAGTCCGGCACGAAGTCGGCGTGCGCGCCGTGCAGGACCACGCTGTGGCGGTGGCGCGTCATCGCGACGTAGCCGAGGTGCCGATCCATGCCGGGGGTGACGAGCACATGCACCCGGTCGAGCGTCGCGCCCTGGGATTTATGCACGGTCGCAGCGTAGCCGTGGTCGAGGTTGCGATAGGCCTCAGCCCGCACCTCGATCCGCTCACCGTCGCCAGTCCCATTCCGATCGAGCTTGACCACCAGCCGGCCGCTCGACGCCGTCTCGACGGTGGCCAGCATGCCGTTCTTCACGCCGAGCGAGCGGTCGTTCTCCAAGAACAGCACCCGGTCGCCGGGAGCGAACATCCGCTCGCCGCGCGCCGTGACGAACCGGGCCTCGTCGGCCAGCATCCCGTCGGCTTTGAGGGCCGATCGGGCCATGGTGTTGAGGGCGAGGACGTCGGCGTTGGTCTGGGCCAGGATCAGCGTTTCGCTCGTTCCTCCGTCCGGCTTCCGGCCGAGGTAGTCCGGTTTCCAGGCCGCGATCAGGGCCTCGCGCGCACCCTCGCGATTGGGCGAGAACCGGATCATCCCAGCCTCGCGATAGACGCCGAGCGCTGCTGCCGCCTCGCCGCGGGCGAAGGCCACGCTTGCGCGCCGCATGGCCGGAGACACCTGGCGCCAGATCTCGGACAGCTCGGCGTAGCCGATCGTCTCCGTGATCGCCCTAAACCCGGCGCCGGCCTCGATCGGCTGGAGCTGCATGGCGTCGCCCACCAGCACCAGTTTGGCCCCGCGCCGCTCGACCTCCTGGACGATCCGCGAGAGCTGCTCGGAGGCGACCATGCCGGCCTCGTCGAGCACGAAGACGTCACCGGGTCTCAGCAGGTCACGGTCGTTCTTCCAGGCGAGCTCCCACGAGGCGAGCGTGCGGCTCGCGATACCGGCGCTGCGCTCCAAACCCTCCGCTGCCTTGCCGGCAAGAGCCCCACCGATGACGCGGTAGCCGGCACCGATCCAGGCGGCGCGTGCGACGCCGAGCATGGTCGACTTGCCCGCGCCGGCAAAACCCACCACCGCCGCGATCCGGTCCGGCGTCGTGACGTGGCGGACCGCCTCGCGCTGCTCCTCGGACAGCTCCGGGCGGGTGGCGAAGGCACGCGCCAGTGCGGGCTGGGCCACGTGATGGCCCTGGTCGGCGTAGAGCCGGCCGGTCGCGGCCTGCATCAGGACCTCGGCACGCAGGAGCGCCCGCGTGGTCCAGCGGGCCGGCGACACCACCCGGCCGCTCTCGGGATCGAACACCTCCTCTGCCACCGCAACGAGTTCAGACGATTGACCGAGCCTGAGGCGGACCGCATCGAACGCCACCGGATCGTCGATGTAGCGGAACACTGCCCGCGCGAGATCGCGTTCATCGAACACACTCTTCTCGCGAGTCAGGATCGGCAGCAGGGTCGAGGGATCCTCGATGATGGCCTGCGCATTGCGGCGGCGCTTCTGCTTCTCCGCCTCGACACGGTCGGAGACCTTGCCGAGCGCGGCCATGTTCACCGCGTGGACGCCGATGTGCTCGGTCGGCTCGATGCGGATCCCGGCCTCGACGTGCGAGCGGTGGTCGATGCGCCGATCAAGCCCGGCGGCCGCAAGGTGCAGGTTCGTCGTCTCCGCCCACGATCGGCGCCAGTCGACGAGGTGCTTCATCGGCCCGGCCAGCCGTTCGTAGCGGGGCTTGCCGTCCTCGCGGTAGAGGACGTTGCCGTCGCGGTCACGGGCGAAGTCAAACTTAGCCGCGAAGCCGTCATCGGTCAGCTTCCTGAGCGGGACCATGACGTGGATGTGCGGGTTGTCCGGTGCATCGTGCAGGGCCCAATCGGCGACCATGCCGTTCTGGGTGATCGCGTTCTCGATCCAGTCGCGGGCGAGTGCCACGTTCTGCTCGACCGTCAGCTCGAGTGGCAGCGCGATGTTCATCTCCATCGCGAAGCCGGTGCCCTTCTGCCCCTCCTTCCGCTCGACGGCGTTCCACAGAAAGGCCGAGGCACCGTTCTCGCTGCGCCCGTCAATGGCTGTTTGAAACCAAGCCGGAACCCGGGCCGGCAAGCTCAATTCGGTGTGGGTGACGTGCTGCTTGCCCTCGTAGGAGATGACCTTGCCGTCGCTCTCGCGGGTCATGGTCGCGGCGCGCCGGTAGGCGGCTGAGGCGACGGCGCTCTTGCCGGCGCCACTGCTGATGACCTGAGCCGAGAGGTGATAGATGGCCAAGTGCGGATTTCCTGAGCTTGGCCATTAGCAGCTTGCGAGGGGAAATGCAAATTTCCCCATAAGTGCGCCCCTTCGTAAAACTCAGGCGACTTTGCGGAGGCGCTGCGCGCCGCAGCTCCGGCTCAAAGAGGCCCCTTTGGGGCCAGTCCATCCGACCGGCGAAGCCGAGCAGTGCGGCTGTCTTACCGGACCTGCCTCGGGGAGATGGGATGTGCGGCGGTGAGGGTGCGAAAGGATCGATTTCCATCAGAACGCCGGGCTCTGCAGCTGGCCCAAGTGCTCCTCCGACCACGGGCGAGGCGACGGATATCAGCGGGCCGGCGCCGGAAGGCAGGGGCTTGATGGTCGACTGAGAGCCCAGCCTTTGCCACGAGGAGCGCGCTCGTTGGTGTGATACCAGAACCACGGGTAGTGTCTCACAACCTCGGATGGTATCGCATCCTTTCACGTTGCGGTTGCTGATCTGCGTGCCGGTGTTAACCGTCACCTCTTCAACCGAGAGGGAAGAGTGTATCCATGGCTCGATCCAAGTCGCGCGAGACGATCGTCAACGAGATTGCGGCGCTTCAAGCCAAACTCAAAGCTCACGACAAGGCCGAGTGCGAGCGGATCGGACAGCTGGCGATCAAGGCCGGCATCGGCTCGATCGACATCTCGGACGAGGCCCTGACACAGGAGTTCCAAACCATCGTCACCCGATTTCGTGCGGCAAACCCGGAGGTGGCGCAGCCAAAGGCAAAGGGACGTCGAGGCTCTGGACACACTGAAGAGGGAGCTGATGACCAAGCGGCATGACGAGCGGAAGGCTGACGCCTACCGCAAGATCCTGCTCGGCGGCCTCGTCATCAAAGCCGGTCTCGCTGACCTGCCGAGCAACGTCCTGCTCGGCCTCCTGATCGAGGGTCGTGAGCGCACGCGCGACCCCGACGTCGTCGAGCAATTCGCTCAGCGAGGGGACAAGGAGTTCAAGAAATGAAGTGGGTTTACGCCACCCTCATCGTCGCGATCGGGCTCGCGCTGCATATCGGGATCAGCCTGTTCCTCGCGCCGCTCGTAGGGGCGATCTACGTGGTGGAGCCGGGGCACTCGATGATGCTCCATGCCATGCGCGTGGCCGCGGTGGCGTTGCCCGCACTCGTCCTGTTCGCCGCCGCCGGCCTTACCCGACCGGGCGATAGTGGGCGCGTCGTTGCCGCGTGCGTGTCCCTGTTCCTGATCGGCTTGTGCGCCTGGACGGTACGCGAGGAGATCGCCCGGCTGACCGCTCTCAACCCCGGCGCAGATGCCCGCGCCTTGATGCGTCGAGCCGACGTTCCGTTGTTCTGCGCTGTCATGTTCGCGGGCTTTGTCGCCTTCATCACGCCGCTCGTGTCCCTGGTCCGGGTCAAGAAAACCACGCGCGGCTACAACAAGCCGATCCGCTCGAAATCCGCTGCCTACGGCGACGCGGAATGGGCGACGATGAAGCTCGCCGGCGAGCTGTTTCCCGAGGACGGCGACCTGGTGCTCGGCGAGCGCTATCGCCCCGATCTTGACCAGAAGAGCACGTCTCGGGTGTTCAAGCCGAACGACCCTAAGACCTGGGGCTCGGGGGGCAGGATGCCGATGATGGGCTTCAACTGCGATATCGGCTCGACCCACGGTCTCGTGTTCTCCGGATCGGGCGGGTTCAAAACCACCGGCACGGTCATTCCGATGCTGCTGTCGTGGCCGGGAAATGCGGTGGTGCTCGACCCCTCGACCGAGCTGCACCCGATGCTCGCGGAATACCGGGGAAATTTCCGTGGTGCGGGCGTCGAACGCCGCGTTCATTGCATCACGCCCAAGAACCCGATGAGCGGCTTTAACGTGCTCGACTGGATCGGCCGGGGCGAGACCTCGGCCGAGAACGACATCTCAGCCGTGGTCGGCTGGATCGCCACCGGACCGGTCAAACGGGACGATCCGAAGGACTTCTTCCGCAACTCGGCCTTGCAGCTCCTACGCGGAGTCCTCGCCTACATCTGCCTCAACCGATCGTTCAACGAAAAGCCACGCACGCTGCGCACCCTGCGCGAGCTGATCTCCGAGCCCGAACCGGACTTCCTGGAGCGGTTGAGCAAGATCTTGCGGGCCGAGGACGACGGCTCGTTCGCCAAGCTGGCGCTCGGGCCTTTCAAGAGCATGACGCCGCAGACGTTCTCGGGTGTCTATGCCACGGCAGCCGACCTGACGAACTGGCTTAGCTTCAAGGAATATGCCGCGATCGTATCGGACGGGGAGTTCTCCAGCCTCGATCTCGTCGACGACGATATCGACGTTTTCATCGCGATCGACCTCCAGACGCTGCAGAATTTTGCGGGCTTGGCGCGGGTCATCATCGGCGGGCTGATGAACGCGCTCTATCACGCCAATGGCGAGATCAAGGACCGGGTCGCCTTCCTCCTCGACGAGGCGGCACGGCTCGGGAACATGAGCCTGATCGAGGTCGCCCGCGACGCTGGCCGCAAGTACGGCATCACGCTCGTGATGGTGTACCAATCGCTCGGCCAGCTGCGGCAGCAATGGGGGGGCGACAAGGACGCCGTGTCCGCCTGGTTCGAGTCGACCGCGTGGCAGAGCTTCTCCGCGATCACCGACATCGACACCGCCAAATGGCTATCCGAGCGCTGCGGGTATTACACCCAGGAGCTCATCTCCTACAGCCAGCAGGCGCGCACCGGCGGCAAGGGCTCGGGTGGGATGAGCCTGTCGGCATCGACGTCGCTCCAGAAGCGGGCGCTCATCATGCCCGACGAGATCATCACGATGCGGCGCGACGAGCAGATCCTGCTCGTCGGTGGCGTTGAGCCGATCCGGTGCGGGCGAGCGATTTACTTCCGGCGCGCCGACATGAGGAAGCTGGTTGGTGCGAACCGCTTCCATACTCGCGACGCGCAGGACGAAACTGATGCCGAAAGCGAGATTGGGCTGGAGGAAAGGGAAGCAGCCTGATGGCCGCTCGCAGCAGCGCGAGCTGCGGTGAAACCCGTCCGCGCGGACGGTTCGGCGGCCGCTCGCATGGGGGCTGACGAAGGCTTTTTCACGCGCGGCACGAACCAGGGTGATGCTTAGCCTCGACCGACGAGTTGAAGGCCGCCAGTTAAGCGGCCCAGGGGGTCTAGCCCTCTGGAGTGTGGGTCGGCACAGGCCGGCGATCCGGCCGAGTATGGCAGGGCGGGCGGCCGGGATCACGGCCTTGGCGCGGACCGCTGGCCAGAACCGGCGTAGAAACAGTATCTGGGCGATCTCGCAGGCCTCGTAGGCGTCCTTCACAGCCAGAGGCCGTCGGCGTCGCTGCCGCCGCAGGCCGCCGTCATGGCCTGGCGCAAGGCAGTCGCCTCAATCGCACGGCCTTCCGCGAGAAGCTCGGCGAGATGCATCCCGGCCTGGAGGATCGCGGCCGGGCCCGGGATAGGATCGAGGGCGATGAAGTGCTTGGTGATGATCGAGACGTCCACGGGACGGCCTGTCGGGCTCACGCCGGACCGCAAGGCTCTCTCTCGCGCTCGCGCCGGCTCAATCCCTGCCGGCCTTTTCTGCCTCTCGATCCCCGCTCGGATATGCTGAGGCAGAGTGTTGGAGACACAACCGCCAAATCGCTCACGTTCAGAACAGGTGAGGGGAATTTTAGGTCGTCGGAATATTTAATAATGTTACAAAGTCATATTATTAATATCAGAAATCGAAACCGTGTCGCACTCTGATCAACGGATCTGCACAGGCATCGAGCAGATGCTCGCCCTCACCCTATTGGATCCACTAACCTCGACAATGATCCACTTTAGTGGAAGATGATCAGATCTCGTGTATCTAATTCTATGGTCCAAGCTTGGTGAACTCAATCCAAACTGGCGGCGCAAACGCCCTTTGAAGCGTTGAGGCCACCGGCAGCCCAGCGCCAGACGATCGGGTTGAAGCTAAGGCCTTGCTGCCTTGAGTCCGGTTTTTACGGCGGGCCACCAAGTCATCTTGACTGCAGGCGACCGTGCATCGCGTCAGCGACCGTTACCCAAAGGGACGAAACCGCGCAGCGGGTTCGGGGAGCTGCCGCAGGCGGCGAGTAGGGCGCGGCCCGTAGGGGACGCCCTTCTGGAACTCAAAACTCTATGAGCCCGACGACGCAACGTCTTCGGCAGTGTAGCCCGCTTCGTCCCGAGAAGTTTCGATGCAGTCGCATCTTAGAGCTACACAAGGGCCGTCTATCGGTAGCGCATGCCATGGGTCCCCTCAGCGTGGTGCTCCCGGGATGCCAACTCTGCCCGATCGCCAGCGGGTCGAGCTCGCGATCCCGGCCTACCTCCTCCACGCGCTCACCGCCGCGCCTGGCGTGTTCGTCCGACCGACCCGGATCTGGTAGCGAGAGCTGAGGCTGACCACTATCGGGGTTGCTGCGGGAGAGCGGGTCGTCCACCACCGGCCGGGCACATATCGGTAGAATATCAATTTCAGAGCGATCTGCGGTCGCATGGTCCGGCCGCTTCGGTCCTGCACTGCCACTGACGGCGGGCAGATCGCAGGACAGAGCTTCGATCCTGGCAGAGCCTGAGGCTTCAGCGCTCGCGCTGAACCATTCGCACTTGGCGGGCACGGATCAGCTCGGCCATGGTCTGCAGCACCACCCGCATGAAGGCTGGGCTGAACCGGCCGTAGGCATAGCGCAGGGGATATGTCTCCAGCGGCACGAGGTGGAACGAGCCCGGCATGACGTCGCTGTTGGCCTCGTCGAGCATGATCCAGCAGGGACGATCGCCCGTAAGCTTAAGCCGGCGTCGCTCGATCTCCGGCACCGCGACCGCGGTCCGACAGGCGTGGGCTTCTGGGTGGTAGTCGGGAAGACCACCGCGGCCCCGGGGCCGACATTGACCGGCACAACGAGGCAGACGGGCCGGTCCTTGCGCCCCTCCCGCTCGCCGCGGTCGTGCTCGCGGGGTCAGAGGAAGCTGTAGCGGACGACGAGTCCGGTTTCCGGAGGTTCAGTCGTCGCCGCCGTGCTCCCGCTCGTAGGCCTCCGCAGCTTGCAAGAGGCCGTCGCGAAGGTCATCGGGCATGGTAGCGAGGGTGAAGGCGCGGCGCGGGTCGCTCGGGCCACGCAGGGCCTCGTAATGCTCCAGGCTCATCAGCACGAACCGGGGCTTGCTGCGCCGAGTGATGACTACGGGTGCGCGCTGAGCGGCGTCAGTGACTTCGCCCACCTGCTTATTGAGATCCGCGGTCGTGAACGAACGCATGTGATTGCCTCCTGATCCCTGAAATCCATATATCATGGAAAGTATGGACCATAATACCGGATGGTGTCCGGAGGGGACGCCCCTCTGGAGGGGGTGGGTCGGCGTGTCTTTCTTGTTGCCCTGCCAAACGATGCGGCCGCCCTGTCAAATCGCCACGAATCCGCCGTCCTTCGGCATTGGCAGCCTTGAACGGGGACGCGTCCTAGATCGCCTACCACGAGCGTAGGGCAGCCTCTTAACTCGGGACAGGTGTGCCACGACGCACCTCAGTTCGCGGGATACGGCCCGTGAAAGAGATCTCCCATCGCCTTACGCCGAAACAGAGTGCGCCAGCGCCGCCGTTGATGCTCGTCGCGATCGTGGAGCATGTGACAGCGCTGGCAGAAGGCCGCGAGGTTGGCGTCCTCGTTGTTCGTGGTGTCGTGGTCGCGATGGGCAGCGGCCAGCACCACCTTGGTAATGCGAACGTGGCCGAGCAGGTCCTCGTTGCGCAGCCGCTGCCGGAGCTTGCGACCCTGGCCGTCACGCCAACTCGCAATCTCAGGATCCCACCAGCGACCGTCACCGAGGTGAAAGACCCGCTGAAGATGTGGCCGGCCGCACTCATCACACCGGCCCTACGCTCGGCGGAAGCGGATGACCGCCGAGAGCTGGGGCCAGTCGATAGGATAGAAGAAGCGGTGCTCCCGCCGGATCGGCATCCCTGCTCCTCGGCCAGAGCGCTGCAGTCGAGCCGGAGAGTAGCCGAACAAATAGTTAAGCCAAGCTTGCCACGAATTGCTAAGCGAGAAAATGCTCGGGTGAGTGCTGCCTTCACCGACCCGAGCCGGTGATCCCGCTTACTGCCACAGACCGTCCGGTAGGCGGCCATGGTAGGGCGTGTCACGACAATGACCCCAGGGACCGCGCCAGGAGCCTGCAGGGCAGCCGTTGCCCGGGTTCACCGGCAGTGGGCCAACATACGGCGTCGTGCGGCAGTGTCCCCAGGGACCGCGCCACGCACCCGGACCGCATCCGTCGGCAACGAGCGTGATCTGCGGCGAAACCGCAAGATCTTGCGCAATCGGCATGGCTTGCGCGCTGGCGAGGGGCAGGACGGCGAGCGCGACGCTGGCCGCGAGCATGGAGGTGAACCGTGTCATGGAAGCGTCCCCCTGTGTCGAAGCACTTCATCAGCTTCGAGAACAGTTATAGAACGCCGCAACTCCAATCTTGGCTGCGTTACATTTCTGCAATGCTCGGCTCATGTTCTGACCATGTCAGAGCCACTGTGTTCGATAATTACTTGCCAGATTTGGAACCCTGCTCGGTGCAGGTGGGTGGAGGCTGGTTACGATCCGTCCAAGTAACCTCGCGCCCTTTGCCCTGCAGCTCGTGCTGGTCATCCCCATACCGGAAGCCGGATCCGCTCAGTTGGGCGGGGAGGGTGATGGCTGGGCCTTGAGCAGGGTGGACGATCACCGGCTGACCGGGATCCGTGACCGCGAACTCGACACGAAGCTGCACACCACCAGGGCAGGCGAACACGACCCGTCGTCGCGCCGCTTGTGCCTGTGCAACCTGCGTCCTCTCGCCCGCCTCGGCGGAGCCGGAGCTGAGGAGGGCGGCGAGCAGAACACCAATGGCCGAAGAGGGGCCAACGACCTGTGATGCGACATGAAACTTCTCCTTCGGCCGTTCGATCACGCGCCTCAGCAGGAAGTCACCACTCACCAAGTGGGTCACTCCTGCCCGCAATTGCTCGGGGCAGGCGCACCCGCGAAGCGCTCACCGATCCACTCGATCGCGGCAGGGGCGGCGTCACGCGCCACGAACAGGTGTCCAACACCCGGCACGAGGTCGAACTCGACCCGGCTACCTGCCTGGCAGAGACGCGCCCGGTAGTCCTGAGTCACACGCGGCAGCACGAGGGTGTCGGTGCTGCCCTGGGCCAGGAAGATCGGGATGTCGCGCGGGAGTGTGCCGGGCGTGTTGCGGGCCAGGAGACCGCGCCACGGCTGCCGGTCGGCGAGGTTGTTGACGGCCAGGAAGCTGCGGTCGAGCTCCCGTGAAGGTCTACGGCGCTCCAGCACGTCGAAGATGGTCTCGATGCAGTCGTTGGCGAGCTCGTTGATCACCGGCAGCGCGGCGGGTGTGACCACCTTGGTGATCGAAGCACCGTAGACACGTGACCACGACCACAGGGTCATGGCCGTGAGGTTCTTGCCGCCCGAAGTGTCGAGGTCGGCCATCATCAGCGTGGCGAGTTCCGTCGCTGGGGCAGCCGCTGCGACGCCGACCAGCGTCAGGTCGGGCGCGTAGCGCCGGGCCAGAAGGCCAGTGAACAGCGCCGCCTGGCCGCCCTGCGAGTGGCCCCACACCGCGAAGGCGCGCGTGGTTCCACCTGGACCCGCGAGTTGGCGCGCCGCGCGCACCGAGTCAAGGACCGCCCGTCCTTCACTGTCGCCTACGAGGTAGGGGTGAGCACCGGGCGTGCCTAGCCCGGGGTAATCCGTGGCGGCGACGACGTACCCGCCCTCCAGCATCTCGCGCAGGCCCTGGATGGAGCGGAACAGGCCGCGGGCGAGCGAAGGAGCACACTTGTCGACTACACCCGTGGTTGGGTGTGCCCAAGCAACGATCGGCCGCCCGCCGAGCGGGACAGGACCAGCGGGCACAATGACGGCTCCTGAGACCGCGATTGGCTCACCGCGCATGCCGGTGGAGCGGTAGAGCACGCGGTAGGCTGCCGCTCCGTCTGGCGCTCCTGGGATCGGCTGCCAATCGAGGAGGGTTCCGGGTGACGAGCGGACGCTCGTCGCCTGGCGCGTACCACTACTGGTCTGGGCATAGACCGCGGAGCTTGCCCCAACCGCGAGGTAGGCTGCGCAGGCAAGCATCCGTCCAAAATGGCGGGAGATGCTGAGGACAGTTCGTACCTGGCTCGGCGGGCGGCTCGTCGGCGTGCTCAAAGCAATCCTCCGCATCACGAGATCTCGGCCGATCCCCGAGGCATACTGCCAAGCTTACGGGGCCTGGATCAAGGGAGACACGCTCGAAAACCTTTCTGCTTCATTTCCAAGAGGCCCGTTCGGCGGTCGCCTCCAAGCCCCCGATACCTGATTAGCTCACGTGACTGGGCCTGAAGGTCGTCGAGCTTTCGACGATCGCATCAGAGAGGGACAGCGGCGCACAAATGTCCCTCCTGCAGCACCATCGAAAATACTCGCACAATTTTATAAAGCTGAGACGATTTTCTTCGTGTGTAACATAACGACGCCTCGCTACGTAGTGCGCCGATTTGATTTCCTCATGGGTCTGGAAAGATAAAAATACTTTTCCGGATGGTAGAAGACATCTTTCAATTTCCAAAAAGATCCTTCAGAGAGGCAACGCCATCCTATCCAGGGCTGGACACTGCGCGTTCTGGCGCGGCTCGATCAGGGTGGTGCTCGCGGCCTTGTGGCCGATTTCACCTTCGCAGACGCACTGAGGCGACAGGCGCAACTGCGCTGCCGACAGTTGGCGGAGCGTGAGCAGAGGGAAAATTCGTGAACTGCCGCGCTCGCGCTCTACCCAGCAGGCTGGATCGCAGGAACGCCTGCAAGCACACAAAACGTGCATCCGGCACCGGACTGTGTCGCAGATTTGCGCTTGGCAGATGCTGCAGTGCAGCGTAGAACGCAGATGCACGGCCGCGACGAGGTCGCGGTCGTGCAGCCCTCTTTGGGCGTTTCCTCCCTAGACTTCGGGCCGCTCGCTAGGGCGGCCCTTTTCTTTGCGCGAAGCATTTGCCCGGACGGCTATGTGCGTCAAGCAAGATGGTTCTGCCGCACGCTAGATGCAGGTTATATCATGCTGAAAGCTGGTTGTTCGGGAGAAGGAAGGTCGTAGCGGGAGGTGCTTCCGACCCTCGCTGCTCGCGATCGCAACCCCCAAGCAGGCGTGATCTCTCGGCAGCCTCAGTTACCCGCCATCGTCAGCGCGCCGTGAGCAACGTGTAGAGATTGGTGACCGGCACAGACGGGTCGCCGTATGTCTCCCAGCTCAGGCCAGCGGGTTCATGGTCGTCTTCCACGACCCAGGCTGCCAGCGCTCGCCAGGCGTCGGGGAGCAGCGCATAGGACCCTTCCAGGCGCAGGTGCGCCGCACGACCAGCGGGGATCTCCTGCACGGTCACGCCGCCGACGGCCTTGAAGCCTCCGGCAATGGTCGAACCCGCAGCGATGCGAATGTGGCCGCCGGAGGGCGAGAGGGAGAACGTCACCTCAGGGCCAACCTTCACGACGCCCTGAGCCGCGAGCGCCGCATTGACACGCGCGCGAGCCTCGCGCTGGAACTGCGGGATGGCGGCGAAGGCCACCTCTGCCCATTCGACGGCGCAGATGCTCGGGGAGACCAACACGATCTCCGGCGCGCTCATGCCGTCCAGCACCCGATCTGCCATCCTATTCTCCCAGGCTCGCTTATGGCCCGTTCATGAAGCTGCAAGGAACAACGAGCGCCCGGCACCGCGATGATCAGGTTATAGCCATTGGGTTAGCCACGGCTTACAGTAAGCCATGGCTAACACACAGGCCTCTCTCGCGATCGCAGCGCTCGGCGATCCGACTCGGCGGCAGATCTTCGAGCGTCTCGCACGCGGTCCCAGCCCTGTCGGCGAGCTCGCCAACACTATGGCGGTCACTCGGCCCGCCGTCTCCCAGCACCTGCGCATCCTCAAAGAGGCTGGTCTGGTGATCGAGACCGCAGAGGGAACACGCCGGATCTACCAGCTCGATCATCGCGGGATCAGCGCCATCCACGCTTGGCTTGACGAGAGGTGGGCCGAAGCGCTCAGCGCAGCGGGATCCACTCCCGATCCAGACTTCTGATCGTACCCCTTCAGGCATTCAGCCCGTCGCGATGCAGACGATTAAGCCTCGACCGGCGCCTTCGTCCTGCGTGACCGCCCACGGCTCGCCGCCTTGTCAGTGACCTTCGCGTCAGGCGCGGCAGCCTTGCTGAGAGCGGAACGACCCGCCCTGTGCTGGCCGAGCCCAGAGTTCTTCGCGAGCACGGATCGCTGGCTGGCGTAGTTAGCCGCTACCATCGGGTAGTCGCGAGGCAAGCCCCATTTCTCGCGGTACTGCTCTGGGGTGAGGCCTCGCCCGGAGAGGTGACGCTTGAGCGTCTTGTACGGCTTGCCGTCCTCCAGCGAGATGATGTGGTCCGGCGTCACTGTCCTGCGAATGGGAATTGGCGGCGTCGGCTTTTCGGGCTCGGCAGGAGTCGGGTTGTTGAGGCTCTGCAGGGCAGCATGCACCGACGCAATCAACTCGGGCAGGGCTGAGGGCTGAACCACGTTGTGAGCCACGTAGGCCGAGATGATGTCACTGGTGCGCTCGACTGGATCCACCGCGGGGATGTCGGTTTCGCTCATTTGCCTTCTCCCGCTCGAGAAGCCCGATTGGGATCAGAGATCTTGAACAGCGTCAATATCGTAAGCGATGCACTTGCGATTAAATCGAATGTCGATCAGCACGCTCGCGGCACTGTCAGTCGGCAAATTTTGCAGGCTTCGTGCCGATCTGCGGGTTCGGTGCGCCTCGATTACGGCGCCGTTGCGGTTGAGCATCCTTATTCACTCAACGTAACTTCCTTCACGCCGAGCCAGCTCACGGCCTCCTCAAAGCTCAGAAACGTATGGGTCTGATCCGTGAACGGGGCCGGCCGCTTCGCACGCGGGGTCGCTTCAAGCAACTCGACGTGCCACCTCAAGGGTGAGCGGCCTCGCCTGGGCTCGAGCACCAGGCTGGCGACGATGCTGCCATCCAGGTCGACGTCATAGCTCCCGGAGGCGAGACGCACGAGCGTATAGGGCATCAGGATCTCCCATTGATGGGGCCTGCCCCACCTCATCGCGGTCCGCTGCTGCGAGCCAGTGGGCCCGTGATCCGGTCGCTGCAGGCGTCGCCGCCACATGGTTAACGCTTCATTGTCGTTCACGGCCCGTTCCCATTGTGGAAAACCCGCGAAGCAGCCACTGCTACGCTTGGAGCGAGGCCAACCATGCAAGTACGAGCGGGAGAGCGGCTGCGCCTGACGTTGTCGGGCGCAGGGTGCCGCGCTGTGGTCAGTCTGAACACTTACGCGGTCACGCAAGCGGCGGTCGAGGGCCTCGACCCCTCTGAGGACGGCTTCAGCTACGATGTAACACCCTGGCTGCAGCCCGGCCGCAATGTCGTGACCGTCGTGCTGATTGGACTTGCCGCGGAGCACCCGTTCCGGCTGATGGCAGAGCGGGGCGGGCAAGCTCAACTTCTGTTGGACGAGGCGGAGCTCCTGCCGGTGCCTGCTCCCTGGCGGCTCTGGACCACGACCATCGAGCTGACCTCGTCAGTGCACCCGTCGATAATGGCCGAGGAGCGGGATCTCGCATGGCCGAGCCGAACCCGAGATGCCGATCTCAGCGACATCCTGGTCGCATGATCGGGACGCAGTGAGAGCCAACGAGACAATGCCCGTGAACAAGCGCCAGCTTGCCGGTGCCCTTTTAACGGCCAGTCACATCGCCGAGCGCGACCGGCTGGCGGCATTCATCGGTGACGAGATGACGGCGTTCGCCGCCAACCCGTTCCCGTCGACAACCGCCGGCGCTGCTCGCCAACGCTGGGGGATGCGCGAGATCGAGTTCCGCGCCATGGATATTGCTGCGGCAGGGTTGTCCTGCCTCCTCGCGGCCTTGGCACGCCTGCCGACCAGCGAGCCGCTGTGCCAGGAGATCCTGCGGGCCGGCACCCACAGCCTGTACCTCCTCCATTATGGTGACGGCTGTCGGATCGTCGGAGCCGTGCTGCACGGAAAGCCGCGCCAGGAGCTGCCTCAGCTCAGACCTCTCCCAAAGCCGCGCGGGCGGCCGCGGCGCTTGCCGAGCACTCAGCAGCTCGACCTGTTCGGGATGCAGAGCGCCTGAAGCACCCCGTGTCCATGCCTGCAAAGCGCTGTAAATAGTAGAGATAAAGACAACCGCATCTTAAGCATTGGCGATGCTAGATAGCGCTAGAGCAGGGGCGCATCCACTCGTGCGCGGAGCACCGATGCGCGGCCATTTCTATTCCTTGCAGCATCTCACCCGGCGAAAGCTCGCAGCTCTGAGCGTCGTCGCCACGCTCGCCCTCGGCACCATCACGACCGTGATGGTGCTGCAGATGCGCCAAAGCGCCTGGGACCAGGTCTCCCGGACCTCGCAGAACCTGCTCGAGATCACCGAGAGCGCGATCGACCGCAACATCGAGCTCTACGACCTCTCCCTGCAGGCGGTGGTCGAGGGCCTGCAGAACCCGAAGATCGAGGGGGTCGCGCCCGATCTGCGTCACCTCATCCTGTTCGACCGCTCCTCGACTGCGAACGGCCTCGGCTCGATCCTCGCGGTAGATGCCCAGGGCAGCGTGTTCATGGACTCGGGCTCGCAGGTGCCGCGACGCCTGCAACTCGAGGACCGCGACTTCTTTCGGGTGCACAAAGAGCGGCCGGATGTCGGCCTCTACATCGGCGAGCCCACCCGTACCCAGAAGGGTGGCCGGCTGGTTATCCCGTTCAGCCGCCGTTTGGCCTACGCGGATGGGACGTTCGCGGGTGTGGTCGTCGGCGCGATGGACGTCTCCTACCTCGACGGGCTGCTGCGGCGTCTCAGCATCGATCAGGGCAGCAGCGTCGCGCTGTTCCGTACCGATGGTGTGATGCTTGCCCGCAACCCCTCCGACCAGAAAACTATAGGACGCAACATCGCTGGATCAGCGCATTTCCACCACTACCTGGAGCACGATGCTGGGCAGTTCGTCGCCACGGCGAAGTTGGACAACATCGAGCGGTTCTACACCTTCAGCCACGTCGGCTTGCGGCCGCTCATCATCAACGTGAACGTCTCCGTGGCGGCAATCCGAGCGATCTGGCGACCGAAGGCGATTGGCATCAGGCCGTTGTGCTGATCCTGTGCCTAGGCCTTACCAGCCTCACCCTGCTGCTGCAGCGTGAGCTCGAACGGCGGGCCCAGGCCGAGCGCGCTGCGCTCGATGCGAACAAGGCGCTTGCCGAACTCGCGGCGACCGACGGCCTCACCGGCCTGCCGAACCGGCGCCACTTCGATGCCGTGTTCGACGGGTTGCAGCGCCAGGCAGAGCGTACCGGCGAGAACCTGTCGCTGCTGCTGATCGATGCAGATCAGTTCAAGCGCTACAATGACACCTACGGCCATCTTGCCGGCGACGAGGTGCTGCGGACCATCGCGCGCTGTCTCAAGCGGCAGGTGAGCGGACCTGACGAGGTGGCTTGCCGGATCGGCGGCGAGGAGTTCGGTGTCCTGTTGCTGGGGCCGGCCGGTCGCGAGGTGGCGTTCCGGGCCGAACACATCCGCCAAGCGGTTGCCCGCACTCAGATCCCGCACAGCGGTCAGGAAGGCGGGTTCATAACCGTGAGCATCGGCGTGGCCTGCCTCACGCTGGGTTCGGGCGTGACGCAGACGGAGTGTTTCGCGGCGGCAGATGCCGCGCTTTACGAGGCCAAGCGACGGGGCCGCAATCGCGTGATAGCGCAGCTCGGTCAGAGTGGCGGCATTACCGACAGATCATGCTCGGCGCGGAGCGACAGTCGGCTGAGGTCGAAGCCAAAAGCCCAACGTTAGGGCTTCGTATCGATTAAAGAAGGTTTCGAACGCGAATACATGCGGTTCACCGTTGCAATCTCGCAAAGCAACTTCAGCCTGACCGAGGCTTCCTCCAGTTTGAGCACCACAATAGCCAACGATAACCTGAAATAAGTCCAACTCAGTCAAGTTAGCGAAGCGCTCGCGGAATGGCGGAGACTCGATGCAGTAGCGGCATGGGCGAGCTGGATCGAAGTCTACTTTTCGCTTGGTGGGGTGAGGGTGACCTGTCACCAGCGCGACCATAGGCCGACCGCCATGACCCTGCTCGGCGAAGCGCCAAAGGGTCGAGGTCATTGTGTTGCCGAACCCTTTGCTCAGCGTCCGAACGAGTTCAAGGCTCGGAGTGGACGCCTCGGCCTCGGCGCGAAAGCGATCGCCTAGGAAGAGTATTCGGCCCGCAGCGTAGTTCGCCTCGGCCTCCATGATCTCGTGGCAGGCTGGGGTCAGTGTCTGCTCGGTATCCCCGAGCATCATGCCTGCGTGCCATGGGATTAGGTCGTGCCCGATTTCGTGTGCCTCGTTCCACCGATGCTTCAGAGGGGGGAGGCTCCGATCGAGCAGGATGCGCTTCTGGTCGGTAAGCGCTCGGTGACGGCCGCCTTGTGC
>NZ_LABY01000239.1 GCF_001043975.1 Methylobacterium variabile | reverse complement strand
CCGGCGACGAGGCCGCCGAGCACGCTCGGCAGGGCCGCGTCCATGCCGGCGGCGCAGATCACCACCGGGTGGGCCCGGATCTCCTCGATCCGCCGGGTCAGCCGCCACAATCCCGCGACGCCGACATCGGCGATGAGGGTCGAGGCATGGCCCTGGTAGGCCAGCGTCCGCTCGGCCTCCCGCGCCACCGGCACGTCCGAGGTGCCGGCCGCCACGATGGCGATGCGGGCGGGTCCTTCGACCCGCCGGGGCTCGCCGAAGAACGCGGTGCGCGAGACCGGGCAGTAATCGAGCCGGTCGCGGTGGTGGAGGGCAGCAAAGCGGTCCGGGTCGAGGCGGGTGACGAGGAAGCGCGCGCCGCGCGCGTCGGCCGCCGCAAGGATGGCGTCGATCTGCGCCGGCGACTTGCCGGCGGCAAAAACCGCCTCTTCGAGGCCGATCCGCTCGGTGCGGGCGAAGTCGAGGGTGAACTCGTCCTGGACGCTCACCGTGGCGATCCTCCGGGTCGCGACACTCCCACCAGGAAGGCGCTGCCGGTGCGGTACGGCGCGAAGGAGACCGGCGCCGCGGCGAGCCGGGCCGGCGCCCGGGCGGCGATGCGGCGGCCGAGATCGGCCTGGGCCGGCTCGTTCAAGCTCGCCAGGCTCAGCGGGTCCAGCTCGACCACGATGCCGGCGGCGCGCACCCGGCAGCGCACCGCACGCTTCGGACCGGTCTCCGCCAGATCCTCCCCGACCAGCCGCTCGACGGCGTGGATGAAGGCCAGCGTCTCGGGCTCGATGCGGATGCCGGTCTCGACCCGACTCGACAGGCAGGGGGCGGCGGGCAGCTCCGCCACGGCGCCGAGGCCGAGGTCGCGGGCGAGCGCCCGCACCATCGCCTTGCTGAACCCGGCCTCGACGAAGGGATGGCGCACCCCGTGCTCCCGGGCGGCGTCGAGGCCCGGGCGGTACTCGCCGAGATCGTCGAGGTTGGCGCCCGAGACGATCTGCCGATCGGTCACCCGCCGGATCGCGCCGTAGAGGTTGGTCTTGCAGAAGAAGCAGCGGTTGACCGGGTTGTCGCGATAGGCCGGGTCGGCGAACTCGCCGGCCTCGATCACCCTCAAGCGCCAGCCCTCGCGGGCCGCCTCCGCCCGCACCCGCTCGGTGGCCTCGCCCGGCACGGCGGGCGAGACGGCGTGCACCATCAGGGGCGGCTCGGGTGCCGTGCGGTGCGCGATCGTCGCGAGCGTCAGGCTGTCGACCCCGCCGCTCACCGCGACGGCGACCGGCCCGAGCCCGGCGAGGACGGATTCGAGGCTCGCGCTCACCGCTCGTCCTCCGGCAGGTCGAGGGCGAGCCGCTCGGCCTCGCGGCGCATCCTCTGTCGGGCCGCGTGGCCCTCGGTGGCCAGCGCGTCGTCGGCCTCCGCCTTGGCGGTGCGCCCGCCCGGCCGGTCGACGCTCTTCACCCGGACGGGTTGTCCCGCCACCTCCACGGTGTCGAGGCGCCGCCGGAGCGCCGCCCCCGAGACGACGTGGTGGCGCAGGCCGATCGTGGTGGTCTCGCGAAAGCAGGCCTCGATCGCCTCCTCGATCGCGTCGGCCCGGGCGAGCGCCCGGACATGGGTCATCATCCGGCCCTTCTTGCCGAAGACCGGCATCTGCACGACGTCGAAGATCTTGTCGTGCGCCCGTAAGCGCTCGAGCCCCATGGCGAGGTCCTCCGCCGACTGGTCGTCGACCTCGAACTCGATCACGCCGAGCTCCCGGTGGCCGGGAGAGCCCGTCGCGCCCTGCTCCTCGAAGGCCAGCACCCGCAGGACGTTGCTCAGGCCCGGCAAGGTCTTGGTGCCGAAGCCGAGGCCGCTGCGCAGGAGCCGCCGCGGTCCGCCGCGCTGGGTCTGCTCGCCGCAGAGATGGCGCAGGATCGCCGCGCCGGTCGGGGTCACGCGCTCGCCCGGCACGCCGTCGTCGAGGGTGAGGAAGCCTTCGAGCAGCAGCGCGGTCGCCGGCGCCGGCACCGGCAGCGGGCCGTGCTGGGTCCGCACTCGTCCTGAGCCGAGCGGCAGGGCCGAGACCGACCAGCCGGTGGCGCCGATCGCATCCGCCAGGTGGGCGGTGGCTACGATGTCGGCGATCGAGTCCCAGGCGCCGACCTCGTGGAACGCCACCTCCTCGACTGGGATGCCGTGCACCCGCGCCTCGGCCTGCGCCAGGTGCCCGAAGATCGCGAGCGCGTGGGAGAGCACGGCGGGCGTAAGGCCGCTGGCTTCGAGATCGCGGCGGATGCCGGACCAGTGCTGGTGCGCGTGCCCGCCGCCGTGGTGGTGATGGCCGTGATCGTGGTGACCGTGATGGTGGTGATGGTCGCCGTGGCCATGGTGGTGATGGGCGTGATCGTCCGCCGGCCGCTCCGGCGCCTCGCCTCCGGGTCCGGTGACGGCGAAGCGCCGGCCCTGGAGCACGCCGTCGCCGTGGGCGAGGAGCGCGCAGGCGGTGCGGCCGCGGCTTGCCCGCGCCACGCTCTCGCGCACGCCCGCCTCGTGCTCCGGGAAGGCGTCGAGGAGCGCCGCCACGACCATGTCGCCGGCGACACCGCCGACGGCGTCGAGATGAATCTGCATCGGGTCCTTGTGATCGGGTTCTTCTCGCCGGCGTTGGACCTTGTGCCGGTCGAGGGCACATCGGCCCGCCGGGCGCCGCGGCAAGCGTCGGCCCCTCGGGACAGACCGTCGCAGCGGGGACGGCGCCGATTTTTCTCGGGTTCCCGGTGGATCATCCCCCGTCCGCCGGGGCATAAGCCGGCCCAACGACCCCCACACAGGCACACAGGAGAGGACGCGACCCATGCGGATCACCGGAGAGAACCTGATCGGCGCCGCCGCCCGCCGCGGCGAGGGCGAGACCTTCCGCGCCGTCGAGGCCGCGACCGGCAACAGCCTGGAGCCGGCCTTCGCCTCGGCGACGCCCGCCGACGTCGAGCGGGCCTGCGCGCTCGCCGCCGAGGCGTTCGATACCTACCGCGAGACATCGCTGGAGGATCGCGCCCGCTTCCTCGAGGCGGTGGCCGACGCGATCGTGGCGATCGGCGACGAGCTGATCGTGCGCTGCATGGCCGAGAGCGGCCTGCCCCGCGCCCGGCTCGAGGGCGAGCGCGGCCGCACCGTCGGCCAGCTCAGGATGTTCGCCGGCGTGGTGCGCGACGGCGGCTTCCTCGAGGCCCGCATCGACCCGGCCCAACCCGAGCGCAAGCCGCTGCCGCGCCCCGACCTGCGCCTGCGCCAGATCGCCGTCGGCCCGGTCGCGGTCTTCGGCGCCTCGAACTTCCCGCTCGCCTTCTCGGTCGCCGGTGGCGACACTGCCTCGGCCCTCGCTGCCGGCTGCCCGGTGGTGGCCAAGGCGCACCCGGCCCATCCGGGCACCTCGGAGCTGGTCGGCCGCGCGGTGCAGGCGGCGGTGAAGCAATGCGGCCTGCCCGAGGGCGTCTTTTCGCTCCTGCTCGACGCCGGCATCTCCGTCGGCCAGGCCCTCGTCGCCGATCCGCGCATCGCGGCCGTCGGCTTCACCGGCTCGCGCCGCGGCGGCGTCGCGCTGATGCAGGCCGCCGCTGCCCGCAAGCAGCCGATCCCGGTCTACGCCGAGATGAGCAGCATCAACCCGGTCGTCCTGCTGCCGGCGGCGCTCGACGCCCGCGGGGCGGAGATCGGCCGCGCCTTCGTCGGCTCGCTCACCCTCGGCTCGGGCCAGTTCTGCACCAATCCGGGCCTGATCCTGGCGGTCGAGGGCGCGGGCCTCGACAGCTTCCTGGAGGCGGCCTCCGCCGCCCTGAAGGAGACCCAGGCCGCCACGATGCTGACGCCCGGCATCCACAAGGCCTACTGCGCCGGCGTCGCGGCCCTGGAGGCGAACCCCGCCGTGACCACGCTGGCGCGCGGCCTTGCCGGTGGCACGCACCAGGGCCAGGCGGCGCTCTTTTCCACCACGGCGCAAGCGTTCCTCGCCGACCACACCCTCGCCGAGGAGGTGTTTGGCGCCGCCTCCCTGGTGGTGCGCTGCCCGGACCTCGCGACGGTCCGCGCGGTGCTGGAGCAGCTCGAAGGCCAGCTCACCGCCGCCGTGCACCTCGACGAGGCCGACTTCGAGGCCGCCCGGGCGCTGCTGCCGGCACTGGAGCGCCGGGTCGGGCGCATCCTGGTCAACGGCTTCGGCACCGGCGTCGAGGTCGGCCACGCCATGGTGCATGGCGGGCCGTATCCTGCGACCTCGGACGGGCGCACCACCTCGGTCGGCAGCCTGGCGATCCACCGCTTCCTGCGCCCGGTGAGCTACCAGGACCTGCCCCCGGCCCTGCTGCCGGCCTCCCTGCGCGACGACAATCCGCTCAAGCTCTGGCGCCGGCAGGACGGCAAGCTCGCCGCTCCGCAGGCCTGACCCCACGCGCGGCGCGGGAAACCGCGCCGCGCATGATGCAGCAAGGGAGTGTCCCGGGGGCCGGAACCCGCCCGCCGCACTGCCGTTGGTCGCCGCACCACAAGGAGCGCGCGCCATGGTCGATACCAGCAGCATCAAGGAGCACATGCCCGTCGTCGGCTCCGACGGCGGCCATGTCGGCACGATCGACCACCTGGACGGGCAGCGGATCAAGCTGACGAAGACCGACCCTGAGGCCGGCGGCCACCATCACTTCATCCACATCGACTCCATCGCGAGCGTCGAGGGCGGTCAGGTGCGCCTCAACCGCACCACCGCCGAGGCCAAGGACGAGTGGGCGACGGCCTGACGGCCGGCCCCGTCGGCGAGCGACAGCGCGAGAGGAGCGGTGAGATGAGCATCTTCGGGTCGATCATGACCAAGATCTTCGGGGGACCGGCGGCGGCGCAGGCCTCCGCGCCCCACGCGGCCGAGACGCCGACCGTCACGGCGGGCGGCAGCACCGGGGCAGGTGGGCCGTCCGGCGGGGCGAGCAGCGCCGCCGCCCCGTCGATGAGCGGCGCGCCGTCCCCGGTGGCCAACGATCCGGGGGCGGGCACGCCGACAGGGGTGGATGTCGGGGCGGTGCTGCAGGACCTGGCCTCCCGGTCCGGCCAGACGCTCGACTACAAGCGCTCCATCGTCGACCTCATGAAGCTCCTCGGGCTCGACAGCGGCCTGTCGGCCCGCCAGGAACTGGCGCGCGAGCTGCACTACACCGGCGACATGGGCGATTCCGCCGCGATGAACGTCTGGCTGCACGGGCAGCTGATGCAGAAGCTCGCCGAGAACGGCGGCAAGGTGCCGGACGACCTGCGGCACGCGTGACCGGAGCATGCTTCCGGCGTAGGGCCAGCCGCGCGCCAGGTTGCCAAAGAATGATGCAACCAGAAGCGCGGACTTGAGTTAGGTTAACAATCCTTGACGAAAAAGGGCCGCCCTCGAGAAGGCGGCCCGAGTCTAGGGAGGAAACGCCCGAGGAGGGCGCGAGCAGCGCAGCGGCATCGCCACCGCCCTGCACAGGACAAACCCGGTCCGCTGTCGCGTGGTTCCCGGGCGGGAACTGATACCAAGGTCCGCTCTCGCGGGCCTTTTTTTTGCCGTGATCGGCTGGGCGGCTGGGTACCGGCCGTGAGTTAGATCCTGGTACGGATCGTGCAGACCCGGCCTGCGACGCCGGCCGCATCCGATTTCCGGCGCCAACCCCGGTCATCCACGACGCCCATGCCCGAGATCGACACCCAAGCCTTCCTGCGCGACCTGCACGAATTGCGCGGCATCGGCCGCTTCCGCACCGGCGTGCACCGCCCGACCTACTCAGCTCAAGACATGGAGTCCCGGCGCTGGCTGATGCGGCGCCTGGAGGAATGCGGGCTTCACCCCTCCATCGACGGGGTCGGCAACGTGCTGGGGCGCCATCCCGGAGCAGGGCCGCACCTCCTCGTCGGCAGCCACATCGAGAGCCAGAACGAGGCCGGCTGGCTCGACGGGGCGCTCGGGGTCGTGGCGGGGATCGCGCTCGCCCGGGCCGGGCTTCCGGTCGATGTCTGCGCCTTCGCGGACGAGGAGGGGCACTTCGACGTCGGCTTCCTCGGCAGCCGCTCCGCCATCGGCGAGGTGAGCGAGGCCGAGATCGACGGGAGCCGCAACCGCACCGACGGCACGCCCCTGCGCGAGGCGCTGGCCTCCGCGGGCCTCGCCGCCCTGCCCCGGATGCAGCTGGAGGCGGGGCGCTACCGCGGCTTCCTGGAGATGCATATCGAGCAGGGCACGCAGCTCGAATCGGCGGCCTTGCGCCTCGGCATCGTCACCGGGATCGTGGCGATCTGGCAGTGGCGGATCGTGATCGAGGGCGAGCAGGACCATGCCGGCGGCACCACTATGGCGGAGCGCCGGGACGCCGGCCTGACCGCCGTGCGCCTGCTCGCCGCGATCGACCAGGCCTTCCCGCTCGTGTGCGGCGAGCGCAGCACCTGGACCACCGGCCGCATCAGCCTCGATCCCGGCGCGCCGAGCATCATCCCGGGCCGGGCCGAGATCCTGTTCCAGTTCCGCGACGTGTCGATGCCGGTGCTGGAGCGGATGGAGGCGACCTTGCGGGCGCTGATCCGCGAGAGCAACCGGCGCGAGCGCTGCCGCGCCACCCTGGTCGAGGTCTCCCGCGCCACCCCGGCCCTGTGCGATCCCGGCCTGATGGGCGCCCTGTCGGCCGCGGCCGAGGCGCTCTGCCCCGGCGGCTGGCAGACGATGCCCTCGGGCGCCGGCCACGACGCCCAGAACGTTGCCAAGGTAATGCCCGCCGCGATGCTGTTCGTGCCCTCGATCGGCGGCATCAGCCATCACTGGGCCGAGGACACCAAGGAGGAGGACCTGGCGCTCGGCGTGCGGGTGCTGGGTGCGGCGGCCGAGCGGCTGCTGGCGGGATAGCCGCCCGCGCCCGGAAGACGCTGGGTCCCGGCTCGGGCATAAGGGGACCATGACCACGGTCCACGACTTCGCCCCGGCCGCCCCGGACGGCACCCCCCACCCGCTGGCGCAGTACCGTGGGCGGGTGCTGCTCATCGTCAACACCGCATCGCGCTGCGGCTTCACCCCGCACTATGCCGGGCTCGAGGAGCTGTGGCGCCGCCACCGCGACGACGGCCTGGTGGTGCTGGGCTTTCCCTGCAACCAGTTCGGCGCGCAGGAGCCCGGGGACGCCGCGGAGATCGCCCGCTTCTGCAGCCTCACCTACGACGTCAGCTTCCCGCTCCTCGCCAAGGTCGAGGTCAACGGCGCCCGGGCCGAGCCGCTCTTCGACCACCTCAAGGAGGCCCGGCCGGGGCTGCTGGGCACCCGCGCGATCAAGTGGAACTTCACCAAGTTCCTGGTCGGCCGCGACGGCCGCGTGATCGCGCGCTTCGCCCCGCGGGTGAAGCCGGCGGCGCTGGAGGCGGCGGTGGTGAGGGCGCTGAGGGTGACGGCGTGAGGCCATCATCCGGCCAAAATAGCCGAGCTAGACCTATGGGGTGACGACAGCCCGTCGCGCGCCGGACGTGAACCCCATGCCGCTCTCCCGCCGTACCCTGCTCGCCGCGTCCCTGGCGACGCTCCCCGCCCTCGCCACGAAGGCCCAGGCGCAGGCGGAGGCGCAGTGGCGGCCGGTCACCGGCGACAACGGCCAGCCGATCCCCAACACCCGCCTGCCCGGCGAGCTGACCTCCGAGATCGGCCGGCTGCGCGGCGTGACCTGGCTCGGGCCGCGGGAGGCGTCGGTCACACTCTACGAGTTCTTCGACTACAACTGTCCGTGGTGCCGGGCCGCGGCGCGCGACCTCGACGACCTGGTCAAGGCCAACCCGGATCTTCGGATCGGCCTCGTCAACAACCCGATCCTGTCGGTGCAGTCGGCCCAGGCCGCCAAGGTGGCGATGGCGGTGCAGCGCGCCGGCGGTTCGGCGGCGACCGCCAAGCTCTACCTCGCGCTCCTCGGGCCCGGCACCTCCGGGCGCATCGACGGGTCGCGGGCGCTGGACGCGGCGGCCCGCCTCGGCCACGACCGGGCGGCCATCGAGCAGGCGGCGGATTCCGACGAGGTGCGCGAGGCCCTCAAGGAGCAGATGCGGCTCGCCGCGAATCTCGGCCTGCACGCCACGCCCTCCTACGTCGTCGGCACCGCGGCGCTCCTCGGCTATCCGGGCCCGAAGAGCCTCGCCCGGGTGCTCGCCGCCGTCGCCGAGTGCGACGAGATCGCCTGCACCGGCTGACTTCCTCCGGCACGGCTGGAAATTTCTCGGAAACCCTACCGAAACCTTCGCGCGCGGCGGCGATCCGCCGGGGTGGCCGGGCGATTCGTGCCGCATCTAGGAATCGGCGCCTCCGCCACGCGCAATCCGACCAACGTCGAACCGGCGCCCACTCTTCGCCATCAAGCGCCGTCAGACTGGATTAAGCTCAGGGCCCGCCTCGCGATTGGCGCGCGTCCCCGCTCGCCTTGCGCCCCCCGAAAACCCATGCTAGGCCGGCGCCGCGCCGGGGGAGGGGGCATTCTTCTCGCGCCGGAGCCTTTCCCATCATCGACGGGCCGCGCGCCGCCGCCGCTCCTTCTTCGACCGGCGCGATGCGGCCGGACCCGTCGGGCCAGGACATGAAGAGAGAGCGCTGGTGGCTCAGAACGCATCGGAATCGGGTTCTCCCCTGGCGGGCGTCGCCGGGCGGTACGCCTCGGCGTTGTTCGAGCTCGCCCGCGACGAGCGGGCCGTCGACGCGGTGGCCGAGGGGCTCGACCGGTTCGACGCCCTGCTGACCGAGAGCGCCGACCTGCGGCGCCTCGTGCGCAGCCCGGCCTTCTCGGCCGAGGACCAGGTCAAGGCGATCGAGGCCGTGCTGGCGAAGGCCGGGATCGGCGGGCTGGCCGGCAACTTCATCCGCCTCTCGGCCGCCAACCGCCGGCTCTTCGCCCTGCCGGACATGATCCGGGCCTACCGCGAGCTCGTCCGCGCGTCGAAGGGCATCGTGCGGGCCGAGGTGCGGCTGGCCGAGCAGCCCTCCGACGCGGTGCTCCAGGACATCAAGGCGTCGCTCAAGGACGTCGCGAAGGCCGAGGTCGACCTCGATCTCCGCATCGACCCGAGCCTGATCGGCGGCATCGTCGTCAAGCTCGGCAGCCGCATGGTCGACGCCTCCCTGCGCACCAAGCTCAACAGCATCCGCCTGGCGATGCAGGGCGCCCGCTAAGGGCCCGACGCACCCGCCGACACTCCGAATAAACTCCGACACGCGAACGAACGAGGGAAGGTCCAGATGGACATCCGTGCCGCCGAGATCTCCGCCATCCTGAAGGAGCAGATCAAGAACTTCGGCCAGGAGGCCGAGGTCACCGAGGTCGGTCAGGTCCTGTCGGTCGGCGACGGCATCGCCCGCGTCTACGGCCTCGACAACGTCCAGGCCGGCGAGATGGTCGAGTTCGAGTCGGGCGTGCGCGGCATGGCCCTGAACCTTGAGCAGGACAACGTCGGCGTCGTGATCTTCGGTTCCGACCGCGAGATCAAGGAAGGCCAGACCGTCAAGCGCACCGGCGCCATCGTGGACGTGCCGGTCGGCAAGGGCCTGCTCGGCCGCGTCGTCGACGCGCTCGGCAACCCGATCGACGGCAAGGGCCCGATCGTCGCCGAGAAGCGCAGCCGCGTCGACGTGAAGGCCCCGGGCATCATCCCGCGCAAGTCGGTGCACGAGCCGATGGCGACCGGCCTCAAGGCGATCGACGCCCTGATCCCGATCGGCCGCGGCCAGCGCGAGCTGATCATCGGCGACCGCCAGACCGGCAAGACCGCCGTCGCCCTCGACACCATCCTGAACCAGAAGCCGGCCCATGCCGGCACCGACGAGAAGGCCAAGCTGTACTGCGTCTACGTCGCGGTCGGCCAGAAGCGCTCCACCGTCGCCCAGTTCGTGAAGGTGCTGGAGGATAACGGCGCCCTCGAGTACTCGATCGTCATCGCGGCCACCGCCTCGGACGCCGCTCCGATGCAGTTCCTGGCGCCCTTCGCCGGCTGCGCCATGGGCGAGTATTTTCGCGATAACGGCATGCACGCCGTGATCGTGTACGACGACCTGTCGAAGCAGGCCGTGGCCTACCGCCAGATGTCGCTGCTGCTGCGCCGCCCGCCGGGCCGCGAGGCGTATCCTGGCGACGTGTTCTACCTGCACTCCCGCCTGCTCGAGCGCGCCGCCAAGATGGGCGACGCCGCCGGCAACGGCTCGCTGACCGCGCTGCCGGTCATCGAGACCCAGGCCAACGACGTCTCGGCCTACATCCCGACCAACGTGATCTCGATCACCGACGGCCAGATCTTCCTCGAGACCGACCTGTTCTACCAGGGCGTGCGCCCGGCGGTGAACGTCGGCCTCTCGGTGTCGCGCGTCGGCTCCGCCGCCCAGACCAAGGCGATGAAGTCGGTCGCCGGCAAGATCAAGGGCGAGCTGGCGCAGTACCGCGAGATGGCGGCCTTCGCGCAGTTCGGCTCGGACCTCGACGCCTCGACCCAGAAGCTGCTCAACCGCGGCGCCCGCCTGACCGAGCTCCTGAAGCAGCCGCAATTCTCGCCGCTGAAGATGGAGGAGCAGGTCGCGGTGATCTACGCTGGCGTGAACGGCTACCTCGACGCGGTCCCGGTCAACCGGGTCCGGGCCTTCGAGGACGGGCTGCTCTCGACCCTGCGCACCAAGCACGCCGACCTGCTCGACACGATCCGCACCTCGAAGGAGCTGTCGGCCGACAGCGGCGCCAAGCTGAAGGGCGTGGTCGAGTCCTTCGCCAAGTCGTTCCAGTAAGCTCCAAGGCTCGACAGCAAGGGACTCTCCGATGCCGAGTCTGAAGGACCTGCGCAATCGCATCACCTCGGTGAAGGCGACCCAGAAGATCACCAAGGCGATGCAGATGGTCGCCGCCGCCAAGCTGCGCCGGGCGCAGACGGCGGCGGAGAGCGCCCGGCCCTACGCCGAGCGCATGGCCCAGGTGCTCGGCAACCTCGCCGCCAACCTGACCCCCGGGGCGGAGACGCCCCGGCTGCTCTCCGGCACCGGCCAGGACCGCACCCACCTGCTCCTCGTCTGCACGGCGGAGCGCGGCCTGTGCGGCGCGTTCAACTCCTCGATCGCGCGTCTCGCCCGTGACCATGCCCGCCGCCTGATGGCGGAGGGCAAGACGGTCAAGATCATCTGCGTCGGCAAGAAGGGCTACGACGTCCTGCGTCGCGAGTTCCGCGACCAGATCGTCGAGCTGATCGAGCTGCGCGGCGTGCGCCAGCTCGGCTTCGAGAACGCCGAGACCATCGCCCGCAACCTGCTCGGCCGCTTCGACGCGGGCGAGTTCGACGTCGCCACCCTGTTCTACTCGCGCTTCCGCTCGGTGATCGCCCAGATCCCGACGGCGCAGCAGATCATCCCGGCCGAGATCGCCCCGACCGAGGCCGCCTCCGGCGCTTCGGCCGACGCGGTCTACGAGTACGAGCCGGGCGAGGGCGAGATCCTGGCGGCCCTGCTGCCGAAGAACCTCACCGTCCAGATCCTCCGGGCGCTCCTGGAGAACGCCGCCTCCGAGCAGGGCGCGCGCATGGGCGCCATGGACAGCGCCACGCGCAACGCCGGCGAGATGATCAAGAAGCAGACCTTGATCTACAACCGGACGCGCCAGGCGATGATCACCAAGGAGCTGATCGAGATCATCTCGGGCGCCGAGGCGCTCTGACCGCACGCAATCAGGGATTAGCATCATGGCGAACACTGCCACCCCCGGCGCCGGCTCGAACAAGACCGGCCACATCACCCAGGTCATCGGCGCGGTCGTCGACGTGCAGTTCGAGGGCCACCTGCCCGAGATCCTGAACGCCCTCGAGACCAAGAACAACGGCAACCGCCTCGTCCTCGAGGTCGCCATGCAGCTCGGCGAGAACACCGTGCGCTGCATCGCCATGGACACCTCCGAGGGCCTGGTCCGCGGCCAGGAGGTCACCGATACCGGCTCGCCGATCCGCGTGCCCGTCGGCGCCAACACCCTCGGCCGCATCATGAACGTCATCGGCGAGCCGATCGATGAGGCCGGCGAGATCAAGACCGAGTCGCTCCGCGCGATCCACCAGCCGGCCCCCTCCTACGCCGAGCAGTCGACCGAGGCCCAGATCCTCGTCACCGGCATCAAGGTGGTGGACCTGCTGGCTCCCTACGCCAAGGGCGGCAAGATCGGCCTGTTCGGCGGCGCCGGCGTCGGCAAGACCGTGCTCATCATGGAGCTCATCAACAACATCGCGAAGGCCCACTCGGGCTACTCGGTGTTCGCGGGCGTCGGTGAGCGGACCCGCGAGGGCAACGACCTCTACCACGAGATGATCGAGTCCAAGGTGAACATGGACCCCAAGGAGCACGGCTCCGCGGAAGGCTCCAAGTGCGCCCTGGTCTACGGCCAGATGAACGAGCCCCCGGGCGCCCGCGCCCGCGTCGCGCTCACCGGCCTCACCGTCGCCGAGCACTTCCGCGACGAGGGCCAGGACGTGCTGTTCTTCGTCGACAACATCTTCCGCTTCACCCAGGCGGGCTCCGAGGTGTCGGCGCTGCTCGGCCGCATCCCCTCGGCGGTGGGCTATCAGCCGACGCTCGCCACCGACATGGGCGCCCTGCAGGAGCGCATCACCACCACCACCAAGGGCTCGATCACCTCGGTGCAGGCGATCTACGTGCCGGCCGACGACCTGACCGACCCGGCGCCTGCCACCTCGTTCGCCCACCTCGACGCCACGACCGTGCTGTCGCGCTCGATCGCCGAGAAGGGCATCTACCCGGCGGTGGACCCGCTCGACTCGACCTCGCGCATGCTGTCGCCGGCGATCCTCGGCGAGGAGCACTACAACGTCGCCCGCCGCGTCCAGCAGGTGCTGCAGCGCTACAAGGCGCTCCAGGATATCATCGCGATCCTGGGCATGGACGAGTTGTCCGAGGAGGACAAGCTGACCGTGGCGCGCGCCCGCAAGATCGAGCGCTTCCTGAGCCAGCCGTTCCACGTCGCCGAGATCTTCACCGGCTCGCCGGGCAAGCTCGTGGCGCTCGAGGACACCATCAAGGGCTTCAAGGGCCTGGTGGACGGCGAGTACGACAACCTCCCGGAGGCGGCCTTCTACATGGTCGGCTCGATCGAGGAGGCTAAGGAGAAGGCCCAGCGCCTCGCCGCCGCGGCCTGATCGGCAGCGCCAAAAGCGGGCCCGGCCTGACGGCTGGGCCCTTTCGCGCAAAGCCCCTTCGCGTCTGACGAAACCGGAATCGACCCTACCCCATGGCCACCTTCCAGTTCGACCTCGTCGGCCCCGAGCGGATCCTGTATTCGGGCGCGGTCGATGCCGTGCAGCTGCCGGGCTCCGAGGGCGAGATGACGGTGCTGCCCGGGCACGCGCCCGTGCTCACCACCCTCAAGACCGGCATGCTGGTCATCACCGAGAGCCCGCAGCACGGCAAGCGGGTGCTGGTGCGCGGGGGCTTCGCCGAGATCAACGCCACCTCGCTCACCGTGATCGCCGAGCGCGCGACCCCGGTCGAGGAGCTGACCCCGGAGATCATCGACGCCGACATCGCGGCGGCCGAGCTCCAGTACGACGCCACCGACGATTACGACCGCAAGATCGAGATCGAGGGCCAGATCGCGCAGCTGCGCGAGGCCAAGGTGGCGCTGAGCTTCTGATCCTCGCACAGGCGAGAATTGATCATGAAGGCGGCGGAGCGATGCTCCGCCGCCTTCTTCTATTTACCGCAGCATGACGTCATCCGCCTGCAAGGCTCCGGCGCTCCTGCGCCGTGACCTCGGTGAGCCACCGGCGAGGATTGCCGCACATCGAGCACGGAGTCGGTGCTCCTGAAGCTGAGGCATGTCGATAACGGCCGCTGAAAGCGATCGGCCGAATGGGACGAACGCTTGCTCGATGGAACGAGCCGTCGTCACCAGTCTCGCGCCATCTCGCGCAGTTTGGCGGTGATGAACTCGATCCAGGCACGTACCTTGGCACTGGGACGTCGGGTCGGATGGGTCAGAGCGTAGATTGCACCGAGGTCCATCACCGGCTGGTCAAGGGTCAACTCGGCCAGTCGGCCGTCCGCGATCGCCGCGGCCACAATGAAGTGCGGACCGTAAAGCAGGCCTTGACCGCCGATCGCCGCTGTCATCAGCGCGTGGCCGTTATCGGCGGCGAGGGTGCCGCGCACCGGCACGCGCACGGCCCCATCGCGACCGAAGGACCAGAGCTGCGCCGTCATGCGATCGGACAGGGTGTAGCCAAGGCAGTCATGCCTGCCGAGATCAGAAATCGTCTGCGGGGTGCCTCGACGACGCAGATAGTCCGGGGCGGCGCATAGACTAAGCCGCACGTCAGCGATCTTGCGGGCGACGAGCGTGCTGTCGGCGAGCCGTCCGATGCGAATCGCCATGTCCCACCGCTCCTCCAGCAGATCGACCGTGCGATCGTTCAACCCCAACTCGATCGACACCGCGGGATAAGCCGCGGCGAACATCGGCAGCAGCGGCGCGAGGTGCATGGTCCCGAGGACGGCCGGCGCGCTGACCCGCACCAGCCCCTTCACCGCGGCAGTGCCGGCCGTCGCCTCCGCTTCCGCTTCGCCCAAATCCGCCAGCAACCGCTCCGCGCGATCGAGGAACGCCGCCCCCGCCTCGGTCAGCGACAGCTTACGGGTGGTGCGACGCACCAGCGTCGTGCTGAGCCGCGCCTCTAGCATCTCCAGATGGCGGGCCGCCATGGTCGATGACATGCCCGTCGCACGGGCCGCCGCTGACAGGCTGCCGAGCCTGACCGCACGCACTAAGACCTCGATGCCGGTCAGCCGATCGGCCATGATTGGCAACCCCTGGTTCAAACAGATCGAACCAATACGCTTGTTACAATCATGGAAGCGAGGGCGTATTTGGGCTTCAGGAGATCGCTTGATGCCGACCTACCCCCCTGAACCCTTACGTCAGACGACGCGGTTCATCCCTCGCGGGAGCGATCCCTGCTTTTTGTGGACGATCCGCGCGGCATCTGGACCGGTCTGGCGGCATTTCTGCGCGGGCTCCCGGCAACCCTGCCTGAGCGCCCTCGCGCCGTCTTGGTCGTGTCGGGGCGGTGGGAAACGGAAGGCTCCGCCTTCACCGGTATGGAGTATCCGTCGCCGGTCTACGACTACCACAACTTCCCTCCGCACACTTGCGAACCGCGTGACGGCCGGCACGCGTATCTACGCGGAACACGTGCTTGAGACGGCGATCTTGGTTTTCGCCTCGACTGACCGAATGCGTGCAACGCATCCCGTCCAACTTTCACCCAGCGAAGGAGCTACATATGGCTGACGATCTCGGTCTCGATCTGCCTAATGATTTGGACGCGTTCATCGGAAATCACTTCATCTATACGTATGCAAATGGCTGGCGTTATGAATGGTACGCCCGCAATGCGACGACCTGCGACTATCGTATCCACCAGGGCTTGGTCGGCGGCCGCTGGGTGACGAACCAGACGATGCAACTCGTCCAGCTGGCGCCTGGCATGTACAAGGCCGACTGGCATGAGCCCACCGGGACCTGCGTCAGCCTCTACTTCGATATCGGGCGGCGCGTGGTGCATGGTACCATTTTCTTCCCGCAATGGATCGCTGGCGAGGGCCAGCATCCCGAGAAGACGATCTGTTATCAGAATGAGTTCATCGCGGACATGAACCGCTTTCGCGATGAAGGTCCCGCCTACCCTTACGTTGTCATTGGCGAGTTCGCGAAGATCACCTTCATGGAGCAGCGCGGCGCCGATAACGATGACGTCATCAACGCCGCTCCCGGTCAGCTGCCAGACGGCTTCCTCGATCGCACCAACTGATCAGACCCGAGCGGATGGCGGCGTCCCATCGACCGGATGCCGCCGTCACTCGATGTCCCGCACACGAACAGTTAGACCTCGTCCCGAAGCACCCGCCGGATGATCTTGCCGGTCGTGGTCAGCGGCAGGGTCGGCCGGAAGGCGATCTCGCGCGGGTATTCGTGGGCCGAGAGGCGGGTGCGCACGAAGGCCTGGATCTCGGCGGCCAGCGCCTCGGAGGCGGCGTGCCCGGGGCGCAGCACCACGAAGGCCTTGACGATCTCGGTGCGCACCGGATCGGGCTTGCCGACCGCGGCGGCGAGCGCGACGGCCGGGTGGCGCAGCAGGCAGTCCTCGATCTCGCCAGGGCCGATCCGGTAGCCGGACGAGGTGATGACGTCGTCGTCGCGTCCGACGAAATGGACGTAGCCGTCCGCATCCATCCGGCCCTGGTCGCCGGTGGTCATCCAGTCGCCCAGGAACTTGCGTTCCGTCGCCTCGGGGTCGTTCCAGTAGTGCAGGAACATCACCGGGTCGGGCCGGGCGACGGCGATCTGGCCGGTCTCGTCGACTGCCGCCGGGGTGCCGTCCGGGCGGATCACCGCGACCCGGTGGCCCGGCACCGGGCGCCCGGTCGAGCCCGCCCGCGCCACGCCCAAGGCCGCGCAGGAGGCGAGCACGAGATTGCACTCGGTCTGGCCGTAAGCCTCGTTGATGGTGAGGCCGAGGGCACCTTGCGCCCAGGTGAAGGTCTCGGGCCCCAGCATCTCGCCGGCCGAGGCCAGGGTGCGCAGGGAGCGCAGGTCGAAGCGCCGGCGCGGATCCTCGACGATGCGCAGCATCCGCAGGGCCGTCGGCGGCACGAAGGCGTTGGCGACCGAGTGGTCGGCCATCAGCCGGAACGCCTCCTCGGGGTCGAACTTCTCCGCCTTGCGCGCCACCACGGCGACGCCGTAGTGCAGGCTCGGCAGGAGGGCGTTGAGCAGGCCGCCGGCCCAGGCCCAGTCGGCAGGGGTCCACATCCGGTCGCCCGGCCGCGGCATGAACTCGTGCATCATGGAGAAGCCCGGCAGATGGCCGAGCAGCACCCGGTGGCCGTGCAGCGCACCCTTCGGCGGCCCGGTGGTGCCGGAGGTGTAGATCATCAGGGCCGGGTCGTCGGCCCGCGTGTCGACGGGGACGAGGTCCGGCGAGGCGGCCGCCAGCAGGTCGGCGTAGCCCAGCGCCCCGTCCGCCGCCCCGTCGGTCGAGACGACGAGGTCGAGCGCCGGCAGGTTCTCGCGCAGGGGGCCGAGCTTGGCGACGCCGCCCGCATGGGTCACGACGGCCCGGGCCCCGGCATCCGCCAAGCGATGGAGCAGGCCCTCGGGCCCGAACACGACCGCCAGGGGCAGGGCGATGGCGCCGAGCTTGTAGATCGCGAGGTGAGCCACCACCACGGCAGGGGATTGCGGCAGCAGCACCGCCACCCGGTCGCCGGCCTGGACGCCGTGCGCCCGGAGCGCATTGGCGAAGCGGTTCGAGGCCTCGCGCAAGGAGGCGAAGCTCCACGCCTCGACCCGGCCGCTCGCGCCGACGTCGAGGATCGCGGTGCGGTCCGGATCGGCCGCGGCCCAGCGGTCGCAGACGTCGACCGCGATGTTGTAGCGCTCCGGGATCCGCCAGCGGAACCCGGAGACGAGACTGTCGTAGGAGGTGGGGCTCACGCCTCGCGCGGCGGGAAACCGCCCTCGAACACGAAGTCGGACAGGGGATGGCGGCCGTTCGGGACCTCGCGGGCGCGGGTCTCCTCCGGCAGGGTCGCCGGATCCGCCTTGCGGCCGATGGCGTAGGCGGCCTCGACCCGGTGGTGGGGCGGAAGCTTCATCGCGGCGGGCGCGCGCTCCTTGTCGAAGCCGGTCATCCCGTGGGCGTGCCAGCCCATCCGCACCGCCTGGAGCTGGAACAGCGCCGAGGCGGTGCCGGCGTCGAAGGAGTGGCTCCAGGAGGGCTGCAGCCCGTCCTTGGTGTTCATCATCTCGTTCGAGACCAGGAACACCAGCGCCCCGGCATTCTTCGCCCAGCCCTGGTTGAACGGCACCAGCAGGCCGAGCAGCGTCTCCCAGGCGGGGGTGTCGCGCAAGGCGTAGACGAAGCGCCAGGGCTGCGAGTTGTAGGACGAGGGCGCCCAGCGCGCCGCCTCGAGCATCGTCATCAGGTCGGCCTGCGGCACCGCCTCGCCGGTGAAGGCGCGCGGCGACCAGCGCTCGAGAAAGAGCGGATCGACGGGAAAATCGGCGGTGCGGGAATTGGCGGATGTCACGGGCGGACGATCTCCGTGGATTTCGCGCCGTCCTGCCAGCAAGCGCGGCGGTTGTCACGGGCCGGGATGCGGGTTCTCGGGCGGACCTGACCCCCGGAAACCTCATACCGCCCCCGGTGTTGTCCTCGACACGGATGAGCCGGCCGCATCAGGAGACGACCATGGCGAAGACGGATCAGGCGCGGCCCTCGCTGCGCGACTTCGACCCCTATACCGACCGCAACGGCCAGGACATGGGACAGGATTCCCCGCTCGACCTCGGGGTGCCGCAGCGGACGCAAGGAGACATGGGCCACGACCCGATGGGCCAGGCCCGCGACGCCCGGGTCGCCTCGGACTTCAACCGCCGCGACGCGATCGGCGCGACCGACGGCAGCCAGGCCACCGAGGACGAGACGCCGCCCGAGAACCTGCGCCGGATCAGCGACCCCTCGACGGGAAGCCCTGCCGCCCGCGAGGCGATCGACCGGGCGACCGCCGCAGTCGGCAAGGACGAGGGGGAGTGAGGCGATGACGCGCAAGCCCGACGACGTGGTGGGCAGCCCGGGCGAGCCGGCCGCCGGCGGCGGCCACCAGACGCCCGAGCAGGCGGCGATCACCCGGCAGGAAGGCGGCGGCCGCGACGAGGCCGAGCTGAAGCGCGAGTGGTCGTCGGCCGGCACCCCCGGCCGGCCGCCGACCTCGGTCGGCGGCAGCTCCGGCGGCCATTCCGACCAGATCGCCGGGCAGGGCGCGCGCGAGGGACAGAAGGTCGCGGACGGCGAGTACCGGACCGAGAAGACCGGCGGCAAGGTCGATTGGTGAGGAGGGAAGCGATGGTGGATCAACGCGAGGGCGGCCGGGACGGCAAGCCCGCCCGCGACGACAAGATCACCGCGGACGACCTGAAGGGCGTCGCGGCGGTCCCGCAGGACGGCGACGGCGAGGACAACAAGTCGGGTGCCAATGCGGGCGACCGGCAGAAGGTCGAGGTCGATCCGGGGACGAGCTGAGCCGGTCTCGCGAGAGGGGCCGCCGGTTTTGCGATCACAACCGGCGGCGGACCAGGAGCCGCAGCGGGCGTCGGCTCGCCCGCTCCCGGTGCATCCCCGAACCGAGCGCGATGAGGCGCGCCGCTTCCGACCACGACCCGCAGGGACGCCGCCGAGAAAGGCCTTCATGAGCACAGCACCAGACGGTTCGGTCATCCGGCGCGATGCACCCCGGCCCGACCTCATCGCCTTCGAGATCAAGGACAGGATCACGAAGCCGGATATCGAGTGGATGTCGTCGATCACCGACGCGGCCATGACGGCGCACGGCAAGATCGACATGCTGCTCATCATGTCGAACTACGAAGGCTCCGACCTCGGCGCGCGGTTCGACGGCTATGCCAGCGGGGTGATGGCCCGCTCGGTCGCGCATATCCGGAAATACGTCGTGGTCGGCGCGCCGATGGTCGCCCGCGCCATGATCACGCTGTCGGGAGCGGTTCTGCCGGTCGAGACCAAGACCTTCGACCTGTCCGACGAGGCTGCGGCCTGGGCGTACCTCGCCGAAGCCGGGCCGGCCACGGGCTGATCGTGCCAGCCGCCCTGCGTGCCACGACGAGCCCCGCCCTGCCGGGTGGCCTGGCGCGAAGCGCCGCGCGCGCGCAGCGGCGCTCCAGGCCAAGCTGACGCACCATGGATTGGGGAGCCGCGGCCTACAGGGCGCGCCAGCACATCGGGGCCCGCAAGCGCACGTTTCCCGAGCGCGAGTGCCTCGCGCTGATCGACTTCTTCGCCGAGCAGCAGGCCGTGACGGCGGCCGAGATGCAGCGGCACGGATCCGCCGACTTCGTCGCCACCGTCCTCGGCCACGTGACGACGGCCGTGCACGGCAAGGGCCACGTACCGAGGGTCAACGGCTGGTACCGGCGGGACGAGGCCGGGACGGGCTACGTCATCGATCCCGGGTTCGCCATCGCCTGGCGGGCGGCGCGGGCCTGCGACGGGCCGCTGACACGGCCGTGAGGCGCCAAGTCCCCCGGGATGGCGGCGTGTCCGGTCGACGGGCCGTCGGGCTCGCGGATTGCGCGCCGCAGCCGGGGGGCGCCGCGACCCGGAGGCTTTCGCGCGCCGGTTCGAACGGCGGCCACGCTTGAGCCCCGGCCCGCCCCCCGGCATAGGGGCGCGATGACCTTCATCCCCGACG
>NZ_LABY01000238.1 GCF_001043975.1 Methylobacterium variabile | reverse complement strand
GCCGACCACCACGGCGCCCGGCCCCGGCCCGGGGCCGAACGAGGCGCCCACCCCGCCTGCGCCCGAGAAGGCGCTGCCGCCCGCGACCCCGGTGCCGCCGACCGCCGGCCGGCCGCCGCTCGTCGCCAACCCGGGCGACCCGTCCGACGTCGACGAGGTGACCCTGCCGGCCAAGCCCGCCGCGATCCTGTCCGGCAAGGCGACCTGGGACCAGGCGGTGACGAGCCTCAAGGACGCGATCGACAAGGTCGAGGCGGCGCTGGGCCAGGCCGGCATCAAGGCGAACGGCCGGCCGATCGCGGTCTTCACCCGCACCGACGACGACGGCTTCCAGTACGAGGTGATGGTGCCGGTCGAGGCGGCGCCGAGCCCGCGCCCCGCCGGCCTGCCGGACGACCTGCGCTTCGGTGCGACCCCGAGCGGCAAGGCCCTGCGCTTCACCCACAAGGGACCCTACGAGGGCATCGACCAGACCTACGAGACGGTGACGGCCTACCTCGACGCCAAGGGCATCATCGTCCAGGACGCCTTCGTGGAGGAGTACCTGACCCCGCTCGCGAGCCCGTCCGACGAGGCGCTCGAGGTCAACATCTACGCGCTGCCGAAGTAGGGGCGCTCGCGCGCGCCTACTTCACGGCCCGCACCCGCGCCAGGAAGGCGTCGTAGGTCTCGGGCGTCAGGATGCCGACGAGCTTCTCGCGGATGCGCCCGTCCGGCCCGATCACGAAGGTCTCCGGCACGCCGTAGACCCCGAGGTCGATGCCGACGCGACCGGTCTCGTCGGCGCCGACCGCCCGGAACGGGTTGCCGTGCCGGCCGAGGAAGCGGCGGCCGTTCTCGGGCTGGTCCTTGTAGTCGATGCCGACGAGGTTCACGCCGTCGCGGGCGAGGCGCACCAGCATCGGGTGCTCGACCTGGCAGGGCGCGCACCACGACGCCCAGACGTTCAGCACCGTCACCTTGCCCTTGAAGTCCGCGGCCGCGAGGCCCGGCACCGCGGCGCCGTCCGTCGTCAGGCCGGGCACCGGCGGCAGGACGAAATCCGGCACCGGCCGGCCGATCAGGGCCGAGGGCACGGCGGACGGGTCGTAGCCGGTGGTCAGGAGCTTGCCGAGGAAGATGCCGGCCAGGCCTGCGAAGGCGAGGAGCGGCAAAAGGAACAGCAGCCGGCCGCGGCGCGGCGCCTCGTCGGCCTCCATGGCGGGCCGCTCGGCCTCCTCGGCCGGATGTACGGGGACGTCGCTCACCGGCGGCCCCGCGGCGGCTCTTCCTGCAGCCGGGCGAGCGCCCGCTCCTGCGCCCGCCGGTCGAGGATCGCGTGGACGACGAGCCCGGCGATCACCAGGGCGGTGAAGCCGTAGGCGCCGAGGATGAAGGCGGCGTGGGGACCGAGATCCCAGGATCCGACGCTCATGTCAGGCCGCCTGCGGGGCCAGCAGGGCGGCGTCGAGCCGCTCGGCCTCGAGGATCGTCAGGGTGCGCACGCGGCGGCGCAGGATCTCGGTGCGCATCGCCTGGAGGTGCAGCGCGATGCCGAGCACCGAGGCGGCCGCGATCATGACCAGGAGCGGGTAGAGCATGGTCGGGTGGATGGTCGGCCCGCCCATCCGCAGGATCGAGGCAGGCTGGTGCAGGGTCGACCACCAGTTCACCGAGAACTTGATGATCGGCAGGTTGACGGCGCCGACGAGGGTGAGGATCGCCACCGCCCGGGCGGCCCGGTTCGGATCCTCGATGGTGCGCCACAGTGCGAGCAGCCCGCAATAGATCAGGAAGAGCACCAGCATCGAGGTCAGGCGCGCGTCCCAGACCCAGTAGGTGCCCCACATCGGCTTGCCCCAGAGCGAGCCGGTGACGAGGCAGATCAGCGTGAAGGCGGCGCCGACCGGCGCGGCGGCACGCTGGGCGACGTCGGCCAGGGGATGGCGCCAGATCAGGGTGCCCAGCGCCGAGACAGCCATGGCGCCGTAGAAGAACACCGCCATCCAGGCCGCCGGCACGTGGATGAACATGATCCGCACCGTCTCGCCCTGCTGATAGTCGGGCGGGGCCACGAACCAGGTCAGGTACTGGCCGACGGCGAGCAGCACGACGGCGAGGCCCGCCACCCAGGGCAGGACCGCCCCGGACCAGCGCATGAAGTGGCCGGGCTGCGCCAGCCGCGTGAGACGACCCATCGACATGGCAGCGGTTTAGCGCGCGGGGGCCCGCGCGGGCAATGCGGACGAAGGGCGCACGCCCTTCAGCCAGGGCCCGGAACGAAGCGTGGCGGTGCCGGTTATCGCTGCGACTTCTCGCAGGCACCGGAGTGCTCCCGCCATGTTGAAATGGGCGATCATCTTCTTCGTGATCTCGCTGGTGGCCGGTGCCCTCGGCTTCACCAACGTCGCCTCCGGCGCCCGCGGCATCGCGCGGCTGCTGTTCGGGCTGTTCCTGGCGATCGCGGTGGTGATCGTGATCGCGGCGGTGCTGCTGGGGCAGGCGGTGTTCTAGAAAAATCTCACTGAATGGATTCCGCCGGCATCGATACCGCCCCAATGTATTGATGCCGGCGGAATCGACACGCCACCTTCCCCCCACTTTACATACCCGCTGAGTTCAGTGGCGCATGGCTGGTGAATATTTGCTTGCAAATTGCACACGGTTCGACGAACATCTTCTCGACGCAGTTCGCGGAGATTGGACGACATGACCAAGCTTCTGATTTTCACTGGATTTACGATGTTGCTCATCGTGCTAACCATCCTTGGGATCATCACGATTTTCTCGGCATCACTCGTCTTCACCGTCATAGCCTTGGCGCAGATAATCTTCGGCTAAGCCGCTTTCCGGATCATCTGCCTACTCCCCCCACCGCAACGCCGCCGCCGCCGCCAGCGTCCCCACCACACCCGCCGCGAGGCTCAAGGCGCCGAGGATCGCCAGCGGCGTCGTGAACGGCACCGTGCCGCCGAGCGCCGCATCCGCCGCCGAGACGCCGAAGATCAGGGTCGGCACCATCAGGGGCAGCACCACGATCGCGAGGATCAGGCCGCCGCGGCGGATCGAGGCGGTGAGCGCCGCGCCGACGGCGCCGATGAAGGTGAGCGCCGGGGTGCCGACGAGGAGCGTCAGGCTGGTCGCCGCCATGGCGGTGGGGCTGAGCGCGACGAGGAGCCCGAACAGGGGGGTCGCGAGCGCGAGCGGCAGGCCGGTGGTGAGCCAGTGCGCCGCGACCTTGGCCAGCACCAGGAGTTCCAGCGGCGCGGGCGCGCCGGCGAGGAGGTCGAGGGAGCCGTCCTCCTCGTCGGCCTGAAAGAGCCGGTCGAGGCCGATCAGCGTCGCCAGCACCGCGGCGATCCACAGGATGCCGGGGCCGATCCGGGCGAGCAGGTTGAGGTCGGGCCCGAGGCCAAACGGCACCAGGGCGACGATCATCAGGAAGAACACCAGGGACAGGGCCCCGGAGCCGCCGATGCGGCCGGCGAGCCGCAGGTCTCGGGCGACCACCGCCAGGAAGGCGCGGGTCATCGGAAGGCCTCCGCGAAGGGGTCGTCCGCGAGATCGGCCCGGCCGGTGCGGAACGCCTCGACGGAGAGTTCGCGCGCGGATTCCAGCCCCAGAGCCTGGTGGGTGGCCGCCACGACGAGGCCGCCCTCCGCCAGATGCGCCCGCATCAGCCCGGCGAGCGCGCCCTGCGAGGCGACGTCGAGGGCGGCGGTGGGCTCGTCGAGGAGCCAGAGCGGCCGGCGGCAGACGAGGAGCCGGGCGAGCGCCACCCGCCGGCGCTGGCCCGCCGACAGGTAGGCGACCGGCAGCCCCGCCGCGTGGGCGAGGCCGAGGCGGGCGAGCGCGGCGCGGGGTTCAAGGTCGGCGTCGCCCAGGAGGTCGCGGGCGAAGGCGAGGTTCTCCTGCGCCGTGAGCGCCCCTTTGAGCCCGTCGCGGTGGCCGACGACGTGGAGGCATTCCGGAATCGTGCGCTCGCCGACATCCTCGGCCGCGAGGCGCCCGGCCTCCGGCCGCAAGCGGCCCGCCAGGATCGCGAGCAGCGACGATTTGCCGGCCCCGTTGCGGCCTGTGACGGTGAGCGCCTCGCCGGCCTCCAGGGTGAAGGAGAGCCCGGCGAAGATGCGGCGGCCGGAGCGCCGGCAGGCGAGGTCCTCGGCGATCAGGCGCAAGGGCAAGGGTCTCCGGAGGGCAGGGGGAAGCCCGCGTTTACGCTATGCCGGCCCCGCCGAGAATGCGCGAATCCGCGGCCACCAGACCCGTAGCGGCCAGTTTCGAAGTGTTCTATACGCAGTCCCGGCTGCGCCGCGCGACCTTCAGAGGCGTCCAAACCGTCCTTCGCGCATCCCAGTCCGGGCACCCCCGGGGCGGCGCGCGCACCGTCCGATTCCCGCCGGCAGGCGAGGGCGGGCGGCACAGGGGCGAGTCTCGCGTGGCGATCCCTTCCGTCACGTGAGGCGGCCCCGTCAGCGCATCCGGCCGAACACTTCGTGATGGCGCAGGCCGTGCCTGTGCCGTGTTCGACAACCCCTCGCGAGGACCACGCCGTGGCATCGATCGACAGCTTCAAGGCCCGCCAGACGCTCCAGGCCGGCGGCAAGACCTACACCATCTACGCGATTCCCCAGGCCGAGAAGAACGGCCTGCCGGATGCGAGCCGGCTGCCCTTCTCGATGAAGGTGCTGCTCGAGAACCTGCTGCGCTACGAGGACGACCGCTCGGTCAAGAAGGCCGACATCGAGGCCGTCGTCGCCTGGCTCGACAACCGCGGCAAGACCGAGACCGAGATCGCGTTCCGCCCGGCGCGCGTGCTGATGCAGGACTTCACCGGCGTGCCGGCGGTGGTCGACCTCGCGGCGATGCGCGACGCCATGGTGGCGCTCGGCGGCGACCCGCAGAAGATCAACCCGCTGGTGCCGGTCGACCTCGTCATCGACCACTCGGTCATCGTCGACGAGTTCGGCACCCCGAAGGCGCTGGCCGACAACGTCGCGCTCGAGTACGAGCGCAACGGCGAGCGCTACACCTTCCTGAAGTGGGGCCAGTCGGCCTTCGACAACTTCTCGGTCGTCCCCCCTGGCACCGGCATCTGCCACCAGGTCAACCTCGAGTACCTGTCGCAGACGGTGTGGACCAAGCCCTTCGAGGGCTCCGAGGTCGCCTACCCGGATTCGCTGGTCGGCACCGACTCGCACACCACGATGGTCAACGGGCTTGCCGTGCTGGGCTGGGGCGTCGGCGGCATCGAGGCCGAGGCCGCGATGCTCGGCCAGCCGCTGTCGATGCTGATCCCCGAGGTCGTCGGCTTCAAGCTGTCGGGCAAGCTGCCCGAGGGCACCACCGCCACCGACCTCGTGCTCACCGTCACGCAGATGCTGCGCAAGAAGGGCGTGGTCGGCAAGTTCGTGGAGTTCTACGGCCCCGGCCTCGACGACATGTCGGTCGCCGACCGCGCCACGATCTCCAACATGGCGCCCGAGTACGGCGCGACCTGCGGCTTCTTCCCGGTCGACCAGAAGACCATCGACTTCCTGAAGGTCACCGGCCGCGCCGACGACCGCATCGCCCTCGTCGAGGCCTACGCCAAGGCGCAGGGCATGTGGCGCGACGCGAAGACCCCGGACCCGGTCTTCACCGACACGCTCGAGCTCGACATGGGCGACGTGAAGCCCTCGCTCGCCGGCCCGAAGCGTCCCCAGGACCGGGTGCTCCTCGACGGTGCCAAGCCGGGCTTTGCGCAGTCGATGGAGACCGAGTTCAAGAAGGCGGCCGACATCGCCAAGCGCTATCCGGTCGAGGGCGCGAACTTCGACATCGGCCACGGCGACGTGGTGATCGCCGCGATCACGAGCTGCACCAACACCTCGAACCCGAGCGTGATGATCGGCGCGGGGCTTCTGGCCCGTAACGCGGTCGCCAAGGGCCTGCGCTCGAAGCCGTGGGTGAAGACCTCGCTCGCCCCCGGCAGCCAGGTGGTCGCCGAGTACCTCGAGAAGGCCGGCCTGCAGTCGAGCCTCGACGCGCTCGGCTTCAACCTCGTCGGCTTCGGCTGCACCACCTGCATCGGCAATTCGGGCCCGCTGCCGGCGCCGATCTCCAAGGCGATCAACGACAACGACGTCGTGGCCGCCGCGGTGCTCTCGGGCAACCGCAACTTCGAGGGCCGGGTGAACCCCGACGTGCGGGCGAACTACCTCGCCTCGCCGCCGCTCGTCGTCGCCTACGCGCTGGCCGGCTCGATGCAGCTCGACCTCACCAAGGAGCCCCTCGGCACCGGCTCGGACGGCAAGCCGGTCTACCTGAAGGACATCTGGCCCTCGACCGCCGAGGTGCAGGAGTTCATCGAGGCCAACATCACCTCGGCCCTGTTCAAGTCGCGCTACGCCGACGTGTTCGGCGGTGACGAGAACTGGAAGGGCGTCGAGGTCACCAAGGCCGAGACCTTCTCGTGGAACCCGAGCTCGACCTACGTCCAGAACCCGCCCTACTTCGTCGGGATGGAGAAGACCCCGAAGCCGGTGGAGGACGTGGTCAATGCCCGCATCCTCGGCCTGTTCCTCGACTCGATCACCACCGACCACATCTCGCCGGCCGGCAACATCCGGGCGGCGTCCCCGGCGGGCCACTACCTGCAGGAGCACCAGGTCCGGGTGCAGGACTTCAACCAGTACGGCACGCGCCGCGGCAACCACGAAGTCATGATGCGGGGCACCTTCGCCAACATCCGCATCAAGAACCAGATGGTCCGCGACGAGGCCGGCAACGTGGTCGAGGGCGGCTACACCCTGTACCAGCCGTCGGGCGAGCGGATGTTCATCTACGACGCCGCGATGCGCTACGAGCAGGAGGGCACCCCGCTGGTGGTGTTCGCCGGCAAGGAGTACGGCACCGGCTCGTCGCGCGACTGGGCGGCGAAGGGCACCAAGCTCCTCGGCATCCGCGCGGTGGTCGCCGAGAGCTTCGAGCGCATCCACCGCTCGAACCTCGTCGGCATGGGCGTGGTGCCGCTGGTGTTCCAGGGCGAGGATTCCTGGGCCTCGCTCGGCCTCAAGGGCGACGAGACCGTGACGATCGAGGGCCTCGCCGGCGAGCTGAAGCCGCGCCAGACGCTCGTCGCCAAGATCACCTCGGCCGATGGCGCGGTGAAGGAAGTGCCGCTGACCTGCCGCATCGATACCCTCGACGAGCTGGAGTACTTCCGCAACGGCGGCATCCTTCCCTACGTGCTGCGCCAGCTCGCCGCCTGATCGCGGCTCCGCGCCGCCTGCGGCGCGCGCCGGCCGCCTCTCCCGCCGGTTACCCCGGAGGGAGAGGTTCCGGAGACCGGGAATCCTGTGACAGGGTCCCGGGAACTGTCGACACCACGACGGGGGCCTTTCCGGCAGGAAGGGCCCCCGTCCTCTTCTCGGGAGACGCGCGATGAGCCCGGACGACAAGATCAACGGCCTGACCACGCTCTCGGCCCGGCACGGCGAGATGATCGCCCGGCTCTCCGAGGCGCAATCGGACGTCGCCGCCAAGCAGGTGGCGCTGCAGATGGCGGTGCGGTTCGTCGCCGGCATCCTGCGCGGGATCGATTCCGACCATTACCGCCACCAGCTCGGCGGCTTCCTCGCCATGCTGGAGGACGCGCTGACCCGCGACGATCCGGATTCCGACCTCGCCCGGCGGGTGCTGGACACGGTCAAGGCGACCCTGGAGCCGGAAGAGGACGAGGACGCCTGAAGGCCGCGCTCGCCCGCGCGATCACGTCTGCGCGAGACGATGGCCGGCGCCGCCGGGGCGGACCATAACGCCGGGGCTCCCCCGATCCCGGAGCCTCCCCGGAGTTCCCCATGACCCTTCTCAGGACGATCGCGGCCGCCGGCCTGGTGCTCGCGACCGGCACCGCTTCCGTGCACGTCGCCCGGGCCGCGCCGCAGGTCGAGCGCCTGCGCGGCACGATCGAGCGCGTCGAGGCGGACGCGGTCACCATCCGCACCCGCGCCGGCACGGCCGAGACGGTCCGGCTCGGCCCCGGCACGCGGGTGGGGCAGCTGGTGCCGGCGAGCCTCGACCAGGTCCGCGAGGGCAGCTTCATCGGCACCGCCGCGAAGGCCGGGCCCGCGCCCGGCGACCCGCCGGTCGCCCTCGAGGTGCTGATCTTCCCCGAGGCGATGCGCGGCGCCGGCGAGGGCCACCATCCCTGGGACCGGCTCCCCGACGGGTCGGGCGGCCCGGTCGAGACCAGCATGACCAACGGCACGGTGCGGGGCCCGGAGGTCGAGACCAGCATGACCAACGGCACCGTCGCGGGCGGCCCCGGCATCAGCGGCGGCGCCGCTGCGGGCGGCGGCCGCACCATCACGGTCACGTACCAGGGCCGGAGCCTGGCGGTCTCCGTGCCGCCGGGCACGCCGGTCGTCGCCCTCGAGCCGGCCGACCGGATGGTGCTGGTCCCGGGCGCCAAGGTCTTCGCCTCCGCGATCCGGGACGGCGACCGCCTCGAGGCCCGCAGCGTCTCGGTCGGCAAGGACGGCCTGACGCCGCCGATGTGAGGCGGGCGGAGCCGCCGCCGCATCTCCCGGGCGGCCTGCCGGCGATCCTGCACAAGTGACCTGACGCAAAAGGAAATCGGTCGCGGCCCCGTGCGCCGGCGCACGGGGCCGTGGCCCGGGCGCGACCTTGAGCGAAAATCGGTCGCAACTGCCCTCCCGGAAGCGCGTTGTTCATGTCGAGCCGGCCATCCGGCGCAATTCATCGACCGCCTGGGCGCCTGTGTGCGCCTCAAACCTTGACCCTTTTCTTGATGGAGCCGGGCCCCCGTCCCGATGTCGCGCCATGAAGCTGATTCCGAGCAATCACGCCGCGAATTTCGGTCAGACGCTCGCCACGGCGTCGTCCCTCGCCGATGCGCTGCTGCTCGCCAAGCTCGGGCACGACTTGCGGGCGCTGTACACCGACGTCTCCGACCAGCCGGTGCCGCACGAGCTCAACGTGCTGATCGACAGGCTGCACACCGTGATGGTGGATGAGCCCGAGCCGCGCGGCTAGGATCTGTGGAACGAGGCCCGGGCGCCGCGTCTCTGCTCCCGGATGCACCAGCGTGACTGTACCGCGGAAGCGACAAGCCGGACGAACGGGCCGACCCCCCGCGATCTCGCCTTGAGTGCGAGCGCGAAACAGTGTGGGGTGCGCCTCCCGAGCCGACAGCCCCCCAGCCTCATGCCGCCGCTTTCCCGCACCCGCCTCGCCCTTCCGCTCGCCCTCGGCCTTGCCTTCGCGGGCCTCGGCGGCGCGCCCGGTGCCGGGGCCGCCACGCCCCCCGCCCAGCCGAAGGAGGGCCCGGGTGGGCAGGCCTACGCCGCCGCGAGCGTGACGAAGCGGGCTCTCGGCCGGCCGGGCGCCGTGACCCTGGCGTTCTACGGCAGCGGCGCCGCGCCGGCCCAGGGGCGGCCGGTGGTGGTGATGCTGCACGCCTGGGGCGCCGTGAACCCGCAGGCCTACGGCGCCTGGATGGAGCACCTCGCCCGCTCCGGCTACCTCGTGCTGTTTCCCCGCTTCCAGGAGGTGAACCGCACCCGGCCGGTGGATGCGAGCGGCATCGCCGCGGGCCTCGTCAAGGACGCCCTGGCGGATCTTGCGGCCGACCCGGAGGCCAAGCCCGACACCGGCCGGGTGGCGCTCATCGGCCATCTCGCCGGCGTGCCGCTGGCCGCCAACCTGGCGGCCCACGCCAAGGCGAATGGCCTGCCGGTGCCGCGGCTGATCTTCGGCGCCATGCCGGGCGGCATCGCCCGGGACGACAAGTCCCGCGGCATCGCCCTGCACGACCTCAACGAGATCGATCCGGCCACCCTGATCGTCACGGTGATCGGCGACCGTGACGCCCGCGCCGCCGACGTGGCGGCCCGGCGCCTGATGCGCGAGGCGAGCGCGGTGCCGATCGACCACAAGCTGATGATCCGGGCGCTCTCGGACGACCACGGCTTCCCGGCCCTGTCCGCCACCCTGGCCTCGCCGGCCGGCACCAACGCCGCCTACGATGCCGCGGCGCTCAAGCCGCCAGCCGCCCCCGCCGCCGACCCGAAGCAGAAACCGGCCCCGTTCAAGTGGTCGGCCGACATGGCGCTCACCGGCGAGCAGACCACCCTGGTGGCGCAGATCAACGCCGCCGGCACCGACAGCCTCGACTATCTCGCCTTCTGGAAGACCTTCGACATGGCGGCGGCGGCGGCGTTCTCGGGCCAGACCGCATCGGGCCTGAAGAGCAACCCGCGCTTCACCGACATGGAGCGCTGGAGCGACGGCTGGCCGGTGCGCCGGCTCGCCGTCGAGACCCCGCGCCCGCCGGCCCCGGCCAAGCCCGCGGCCGCGGGCGCCGCTCCGGCGCCCGCAGCGCCGAAGCCCGCCGCGAGGCCGGCGGCGCCGGCCCGGGGACAGTGAGCGGCCGTTCGACGGCCTGAGGGTGGAGGGCGGACGTCCGACGGGGTCGACGTCCTCCGTCGTGATTGCAGGCGCAGAGATCCGGAGCCGCAGGCCCGGAAGGGTGAGGCGGTAAGGACCGCCGGGCATTCCAAACGGCTTTCCGGCGCCTCCAGCGTCCGGGCTCCGCCCTGCGCGCCCCGAATGATACCCTCGCGCCTTCGCATCGACACGTCGATGCGAAGGCGCGAGGGTATCAGCGCCGGCGCCCGTTCGGGCTTGCCTTGCGCCTCCGAAC
>NZ_LABY01000237.1 GCF_001043975.1 Methylobacterium variabile | reverse complement strand
CCCTCCCTCCCTGGACGACTGCCCGGTTCCGCTCGACGTGCTCGGCACGCTCTACCGGGGCGACGCCGAGGTGGTGGAGGCCGTCCTCGCCGACATCCCGTCCGGGAGCCGCGCCCGCCTCGCCGCGTACCTCTACGGCAAGAGCCACCTCCACGCCCTGGGCCTGCGGGTCGCCTCGGCCTGCACCGAGGCCGACCTGGTGCGCGTCGCCGGAACCGCCGGAGCGGTGCTGTTCGCCCAGTCCCGGGCGGCGCCGCGCGCGCCCGAAGCCCGCATGCCCGGCCAGCGTCGCATCAGCCTCGCAGGCAGCCGCTCCGTCGCCTGACGGTGATGTTTCTCGCCGGTCCCCGCTTGTGGAGCGGCGCGAAGCCGTGCTAATGCCCCGCCTGCGCTGGCAACGGCGCGCTGCGGAGAGGTGGCAGAGCGGTTGAATGCACCGCACTCGAAATGCGGCATGGGCGCAAGTCCATCGGGGGTTCGAATCCCTCCCTCTCCGCCAAACTTGCTGTAACGCACACCATAGTTTGTCCTTTTTGGGTGCGTTCTTGTCCACGATCTCAGCATAGTTTGGCCATCGGGCACAAGGGCCGTTGAAGAATATGGGCTTTTTCCGACGTGTCATTGCGGCTCGCATCGCGGGCGCTGGCAGCGGACACCCACAACCCCGAACTGACCGCATCTGCCCTGGCACCTCGAGCTGCGTCACGATCGACGCGCCCTTGCCGCTGGGATGCGACACGGCCGAGCGATGCACTCGCTGTCCGGAATGATTGGCCGACGCTGGGCGTGTTGCAGAAGAGTCGCACTTCCATTGCAGCCACGCTTGTTCGGCTACGGCGAACTTCCGATGCTGGAGGGCCCTGCACTGGGCGCGCTCAAGAAGGCCTCTGGCTGGTGACGGTGTAGCGTGCCCCTGGCGACATTCGAGCTTAGGACCGGGCCGAGGGCCAGCTTCTGGCTGCACCTCTCGACGGTGGCCGCCGCATCTCGCGTCCGGGCAACGCGCAGGAGAAGGCCAACCAAGCTTCTTCGTCGCTGGTCAGCCGGCCTACCAGGGGTTTTCTGAGACGAGAGGACTGGCCTGCTGCCGGTTTGGTGGACACCGTCCTAAGCTAACTGGGCTCGGTTTTCGAACTCGACTGATCCTCCCTCGGTTTCGCGGACACCTCTGCTATGCTCGTTACGGGCGGGGAAGGTGTTTGATGGCAAAGACACGACGCGAATTCACCCCCGAGTTCAAACGCGAGGCGGTCGCCCTGCTCGAGAGCAGCGGCCGGTCGCAGATGCAGGTCGCCGCGGAACTCGGGATCCAGCCCTCCATGCTGCGCCAGTGGCGAACCGTGCTGATGGACGGCTCCCCGCCAAAGCGACCCGCAGGCTTGCCGGGCCTCGCTCCTACGAGCCCGGTTGCCTCGCCGTCCGATCAGGCAGCTGAGATCGCCCGCCTGCGCCGCGAACTCGACCGGACGCGCATGGAGCGCGACGTGCTAAAAAAAGCGATCGGCATCTTCGCGGAGATGCCCAAGTGACGTTCGCCTTCATCGAGCAGCATGCGACCACCTCGCCGGTGCGTCTCATGTGCCGCGTGCTCGGAGTGT
>NZ_LABY01000236.1 GCF_001043975.1 Methylobacterium variabile | reverse complement strand
CGCTCCTTCGCGCCCGCAAGCAGGCGGTGGCGCTGCCGCAGGTCACGCCCGACGGGCTCGTCTTCCGCCTGGCCGCCGAGAGCGGTGCGCTTGCGGCCGGCGGCTTCGGCCTGAGCGAGCCGGGCCCGGAGGCACCCGTCGTCGAGCCGCGGGTGCTGCTGGTACCGCTCGCCGCCTTCGACCGGCGCGGCCACCGCATCGGCTACGGCAAGGGCTACTACGACCGGGCGCTGGCGCGCCTCGACGCGACGGGGCCGATCCTCGCGGTCGGCATCGCCTTCTCGGCCCAGGAGACGCCCCGGGTGCCCGACGGCCCGCACGACCGGCCCCTCGACCGGATCGTGACCGAGGCGGGCCTCATCCATCCCACCGGAGACCGATAGACCGCCATGCGCCTCCTCTTCCTCGGCGATGTCGTCGGCCGGCCGGGCCGCCTGGCGGTGAGCGAGCGCCTGCCGGCCCTGCGCGAGCGCTGGCGCCTCGACTGCGTGGTGATCAACGGCGAGAACGCTGCCGGCGGCTTCGGCATCACCGAGAGCATCTGCGACGAGCTGATCAACGCCGGCGCCGACGCGGTGACGCTCGGTAACCACTCGTTCGACCAGCGCGAGGCGCTGGTGTTCATCGCCCGCCAGCCGCGGCTGGTGCGCCCGGCCAACTACCCGCCCGGCACGCCCGGCCGCGGCGCCACGGTGGTCGAGACCCGCGCCGGCGCCCGGGTCCTCGTCGTCAACGTGATGGGGCGGATCTTCCTCGATCCCCTCGACGACCCCTTCGCGGCGGCCGAGCGCGAGCTGTCGGCCTGCCCGTTGCGCGACGCCGCCGACGCGGTGATCGTCGACGTCCACGCCGAGGCGACGAGCGAGAAGGAGGCACTCGGTTGGTTCCTCGACGGGAGGGCGAGCCTCGTCGTCGGCACCCACACCCACGTGCCCACCGCCGACCACCGCATCCTGCCGGGGGGCACCGCCTACATGTCCGACGTCGGCATGTGCGGCGACTACGATTCGGTGCTCGGCATGCAGAAGGACGAGCCGGTGCGCCGCTTCCTGCAGAAGACGCCGGGCAGCCGGCTCGAGGCCGCGACAGGCGAGGGCACCCTGTGCGGGCTCGCCGTCGAGACCGACGACGCCACCGGCCTCGCCCGGCGGGTGAGCCCGGTGCGCCTCGGGCCGCATCTCGAGGAAACCTGGCCGCAACACTGGGACTGAACAAGTCCCGCGACGCTCCGCTTCCGCACTGCCCCGGCTTGATCGGCCGGACGGCACCCGGCACAGTGCCGCCAGGCTCCGGCCGGCCTCGGCCGGCGGAGAGAGCCTCGAGGCATCCTGCGCGCGGCTGTCCCCGGACCCGCGCCGCCCGTGAAAGCGAGTACGGCCCGCGATGGCGGCGAGCGCTGCGTCCCCTCCCCTGACGTCGCCGCGGATCTACCTCATCCGCATGGCGGTGTTCCTGACGCTGGCCGGTTTCCTGGCCTTCGTGCTCTACCGCCAGATCATGCCGGCCTTCATGGCCAATCCGGGCCTCAACGGGCTGATCCTCGGCGCGACGCTGATCGCCATCATCATGGCCTTCGGGCAGGTGCAGCGGCTCTTCCGCGAGGTGCGCTTCGCCAACCGCACCGCCGCGGGCGCGCCCGATCCGGGCAGCCCCCGGGTGCTCGCCGCCCTGGCGCCGGCCCTGCGCGAGGCGAAGGCCGGCCGGCCGCACCCGCAGGGACAGTTCCAGCCGCTCCTCGACACCGTGGCCTCCCGCCTCGACGAGGGACGCGAGATCCTGCGCTACATCGGCGGCCTCCTGATCCTGCTCGGGCTGCTCGGCACCTTCTGGGGCCTGATCGACACCCTGTCGGCGGTGGGCGGGGTGATCCGCTCGATGCGGGCCGGCGGCGGCGACGCGGCGGTGATGTTCGACGAGCTGAAGAGCGGCCTCGCGGTGCCGCTCTCCGGCATCGGGCTGGCCTTCTCGGCCTCGCTGTTCGGCCTCGCCGGCTCCCTGGTGATCGGCTTCCTCGACCTCCAGGCAGGCCAGGCCCACACCCGGTTCTACAACGAGCTCGAGGATTGGCTCGTCACGGCGGCCGGGCCGGAGCCCGCGCCGGTGCCGGTCCCCGTCACGGTGCCGGCGGCCGCGCTCGGCGCGACCTCCGTCACTGCCCGCCCGCCCGAGCCCCTTCCCGCCCTGCGGGACCCGAAGGGCGAGGCGGTGCTGAAGGACCTCGCCGACGCGATGACCCGCCTCGGCACCCTCGTCGGCGACAGCACCACCCACGGCCGCGCCAGCACCCAGGCGATGGCGAACCTTGCCGAGGGCATCCAGGGCCTCGTCCAGCACATGCGGGCCGAGCAGCAGATGATCCGCGACTGGGTCGAGGCGCAGGCGAGCCGCGAGCGCGAGCTGAAGCAGGTCCTCGACCGTCTCGCCCGGGAGAAGGTGGAGTGAGCGCGGCCGCGCAACCGGGATGGCGGGCCTGATGGCCGGCCGCCTCGCCCGGCGCGACCGCGCCTTCAACGTCTGGCCCGGCTACGTCGACGCGCTGACGACGCTGCTGCTCTCGGTCGTCTTCCTGCTCACCATCTTCGTCACCGGCCAGTTCTTCCTGTCGCAGGAGCTGTCGGGCCGCGACACGGTGCTGGAGCGCCTCAACCGCCAGATCTCGGAACTCACCGACCTCCTGGCGCTGGAGCGCTCCGGCAAGCGGGCGCTGGAGGAGAGCGCCGCCAGCCTGCGGGCGAACCTGTCGGGCTCCGAGGCCGAGCGCAGGCGGCTCCAGGGCCTGCTCGCCACCGACCAGGGCGCGCAAGGGCGCGCCGCCGAGCTCGGCCGCCAGCTCGACGCCGAGAAGGGCACCGCCGCCCGGGCGCTGAGCCAGGTCGACCTGCTCACCCAGCAGATCTCCGCCATGCGCCAGCAGCTCGCGGCGCTCGAGGACGCGCTCGCCGCCTCCGAGACCCGCGACCGGGAGAGCCAGGCCCGCATCGCCGATCTCGGCAGCCGCCTCAACGTCGCGCTCGCCCAGCGGGTGCAGGAACTGGCGCGCTACCGCTCGGACTTTTTCGGCCGCCTGCGCCAGATCCTCGGCAACCGCACCGACATCCGCATCGTCGGCGACCGCTTCGTGCTGCAATCCGAGGTGCTGTTTTCCGCCGGCCAGGCGGTGCTGAAGCCCGAGGCGGGGCCCGAAATCGACCGGATCGCCAACGCGATCCTCGAGCTCAACCGGCAGATCCCGGCCGACATCCCGTGGGTGCTGCGGGTCGACGGCCATACCGACGCGCGGCCGATCGCCTCGGCGCAGTTCCCGTCGAACTGGGCGCTGTCGGCCGCCCGCGCCATCGCGGTGGTGCAGTACCTCACGGCCAAGGGCATCCCGCCCCAGCGGCTGCTCGCCGGCGCCTTCGGTGAGTTCCAGCCCCTCGAGGCCGGGACGACGGAGGAGGCCTACGCCCGCAACCGTCGCATCGAGATGAAGCTGACCGAGCGCTGAAGAAAGCCCATCGGGACCTCAAGGATTCGACCGGCGATCCTGGCATTCTCCACGTCACCCCGGAGCCGCGGAGGGTTTTCTAAGCCGGTACAGTCACTGGTCGAGGTGCCCTCACACCTCCGCCACCTGCCGCTCCCCCGCGAGGTCCACCCCGGCGCCGAACTGCAGCGCGGCGAGCTGCGCGTAGAGGCCGCCGCGGGCGAGGAGCGCGTCGTGCGTGCCCTGCTCGGCGACGCGGCCGTCCTCCAGCACCAGGATGCGGTCGGCGGCCCGGATGGTGGCGAGGCGGTGGGCGATGACCAGGGTGGTGCGGCCCTTCATCAGCACGTCGAGGGCCGCCTGCACCGCCCGCTCGCTCTCGGCGTCGAGGGCGGAGGTCGCCTCGTCGAGGAGCAGGATCGGGGCGTTCTTCAGGATCGCCCGGGCGATGGCGATGCGCTGGCGCTGGCCGCCCGAGAGGGTGACGCCTCGCTCGCCGACCAGCGTCGCGTAGCCCTGCGGCAGGGCGCGGATGAAGCCGTCCGCGTGGGCTCGGCTCGCCGCCTGCTCCACCTCGGCCTCGGTCGCCTCCGGCCGGCCGTACCGGATGTTGTCGAGGATGCTGCCGCTGAACACCGTCGGGTCCTGCGGCACCAGGGCCATGCGGGCCCGCAGGGTCTCCGGGTCGACCGCGTCGACCGGTACGCCATCGACCCGGACCTCGCCGGATTCGGGGTCGTAGAAGCGCAGCAGCAGCTGCAGCACCGTGCTCTTGCCGGCCCCGGAGGGTCCGACCAGGGCGACGCGCTCGCCCGGCGCGACCGCGAAGCTGAGATCGTGCAGGGCGGCGTGCTCGGGCCGGGTGGGATAATGGAAGCGCACCCGCTCGAAGGCGATCTCGCCCCGGGGCGGCAGCGGCAGGGCGCGGGGCCGGTCCGGCGCGCCGATCGCCGGCACGGTGTCGAGGATCTCGGCCAGGCGCTCGGCGGCGCCGGCCGCGAGCGTCAGCTCGCCGTAGACCTCCGAGAGCTGGCCGAGCGCGCTCGCGCCGAACACCGCGTAGAGCACGAACTGCGACAGCTGGCCCGCCGTGATCGCCCCGGACGCGACGCCTTGCGCGCCGTACCACAGCACCCCGACGACGCTGGCCGAGATCAGGAAGATCGCGACGCCGGTGAGCAGCGCCCGCGCGCGGGCCGAGGCGCGGGAGGCCAGGAACGCCTCCTCGGAGGCGGCGGCGAAGCGGGCGGCTGTGGCCGGCGCCATGCCGAAGGCCTGCATGGTGCGCACCGCGCCCACCGCCTCGGTGGCGAAGGCCGAGGCGTCGGCGAGGCGGTCCTGCGCCGTACGGGAGCGGCGGCGCACGCCGCGCCCCGAGAGGATCAGCGGGAAGACGATCAGCGGGATCGCGGCGAGCACCAGCACCGAGAGCCACGGGCTGGTCCAGACCATCATGCCGACCGCGCCGGCGAACAGGAACAGGTTGCGCAGCAGGATCGAGAGCGAGACGCCGAAGACCGACTTCACCTGCGCGGCGTCGGCGGTGAGGCGCGAGACCAGCTCGCCGCTGCGCGCCCGGTCGAAGAAGGCCGGATCGAGGGTGGTGAGCCGGGCGAAGACGGCCGAGCGCAGGTCCGCCACCACCCGCTCGCCCAGCGTCACGACGCAGTAGTACCGGGCCGCGCTCGCGACGGCCAGCACCGCCACCACCCCGATCAGGGCGCCGAAATAGGCGTCGATCATCCCGACCTCGCCGTGGGCGAAACCGAGATCCACCACCCGCCGCACCGCCACCGGCACCACCAGGGTCGCGCCCGAGGCGGCGATGAGCGCCACGACCGCCGCGGCGATCCGGCCCTTGTAGCGCGCCGCGAAGGGGATGAGGGGCGTCAGCGCCCCCAGCGAGGCCCGGGGGCGGGCGGTGTCGGAATTGGCCATCTGATCGTGTCGTGCTGTCCGTGTGCCGGCGCTTGTTTGGCGCTCGCAGGTGAGGTATAGGCCGCCGCTCATCCGATAACGCGCGATCAATGGCCGCGGCCCGGGGCGGAGCGTTCGGCGCGGGTCGCACTCTTAGGATTTCGTCATGGCAAAGCAAGCAGCCCCCGCCGCCAAGCAGGCGGTCCCCCCCGGCAAGCAGGTCGCGACCCCCAAGGTGGCGCGCACCGCGACCGAGCACCCGGACTACCACTTCATCAAGGTGGTGCTGACCGACGGCAGCTCGTTCATGACCCGCTCGACCTACGGCAAGGAGGGTGACACCCTGAACCTCGACATCGACCCGAGCACGCACCCGGCCTGGACCGGCGGCGAGCAGAAGCTGATGGACCGCGGCGGCCGCCTGTCCCGCTTCAACTCGCGCTTCGGCAACATGTCCTTCGGCAAGAAGTAAGCGGCGGGATCTCTGCTTCGCGCGAAAAAAGCCCCGGCCGCGAGGCCGGGGCTTTTTTCGTGTCCGGTGTGCCAGGTGGCGCGCCGGAGCCGGCGCGCCCTCCCCTCCTCAGGCGAAGGCCATCCGCAGCATGTCGTGCTGGGCGAAGACCGGGCTCACACGCGGCTCGGGGGTCGGGCGGTCGTCGGAGATCAGGCGGTCGAGATGGAGGATGCGGGAATGCAGCCGCTTCGACTGGGCGATGAGGGCCTGGAGTGACAGGGGCAGCTCGGCGATCAGCGTCGGGGCGGTCTCGTTCGGCTCAGTGGTCGAGAGGCGCACCCGGGTCTTCTCCTCGGCCGCCTCGCTGAGGCTCAGCTCGCCCTCGGATACCGCGCGCTGCACGAGGAGCCAGGAGGCGATCTGCATCAGCCGGGTGGTGAGCCGCATGCTCTCGCTGGCGTAAGTAAGGGCCGCGTGGCGGGCGAGCAGGCGCGACTCGTCGCGGCCCGGCCCGTCGAGATAGGCCGCTGTCTCCTCCACGAGGGTCATGCCCTCGCGAAACAGCATCTTGAAGCCGTCCGACGCCACGAACGTCTCGCCGAAGCGCACGGTGGGCTGCTCGTCCCGAAACACCACGTCCATCCCGCCCATGATCCCTCCTGTGCCACCGCGACGCCGGCCCCGCTTCGATGCGGGACATTCACGGTGCGCTCGGGCTCCTCAGCGCAACGATAGCGCCAGTGCGCGGGCCGCGCTCCGGCAACGAAGCATTAACCTTAACGCAGGCAGGAGCGGGGCGATCCCTGGGGAAACCGAAAAACCGGGCCGAAAAAAAGAAAGCCGCCCCGGTGGGGCGGCGAAAGAGTCGTACAGGGAGGCATCAAACAGAGTGGACAGAGACCACTCGACATCCAGAAAGCTGGACGGCCTTCGTTATCGCTCGGAAAGCTTAAGGACTGGTTAACACCGTCGTGCGCGATCCGGAAAAGCCTCGTCGGCGCAGGCAGGTGGCCGGAGGGACGGGCGGCGCGGCAAGTCGGGGAGCGGCCGACGGGCGCCGCCGGAGACGCTCCGTCGGCCTTGCGGAACCAGCCTCGCGGCCAGGGCGGCCGGGCGAGGCCGATCCTCCGCGACGCAGTCCCGAAACGGGACGCCTCGCGCGGATCCCGTACCATCTCAGAACTTGAACGCCGCCCGGGCCGCCTCGTGGGACACCTGCTTGCGGCGGCGGTCCTCCTCGAGCCGGGCGATCTCACGCCGCAGGACCTCGATCCGCTCGTCGAGGTCGGAGACCGACAGGGCCGCGAGGTCCTGGCCAATCTGGTGGGCGGTCCCCTCGTGGGCGGCCTTGGGCCGCGTCCGGCCCTCTGCGTCGTCGAACATCGGCGTCTCCCTGACGCGCCCCTCAGCGCTCCCGCGCGGGCGCCCGGCGCGATCCTTAACGCGATTGACTCGCAGGAACCATTCCGCCATACACCGCGCGACGTGACCGCGCCCCATTCGGGCGCGGTTCGCTTTCGCCAAGACATTCTGGACCACGAGGGCCTCGGCGGCGCGACACGCGCAGGCCGGCCCCGGCCTTCGGAGAACGAGCCGTGAAGAGAACCTATCAACCGTCGAAGCTCGTGCGCAAGCGCCGCCACGGCTTCCGTGCCCGCATGGCCACCGTCGGCGGCCGCAAGGTCATCGCCGCTCGCCGCGCCCGCGGCCGCAAGCGCCTGTCGGCGTAAGGCCCGTTCGCGGTGCCTGAGAGCGCCGCGATGATCGGCGCCCCGCCGCCGATCGGCCGGATCACCCGGCGCCCGGACTATCTGGCGGCGGCCAAGGGCCGCCGTTTCCATACCGAGCGCCTGACGGCACAGGGCCGCCTGCGGGACGATGGACCGCCGGGCGGCCTGCGCGTGGGCTTCACGGTGACGAAGCGCGAGGGCCATGCCACCGAACGCAACCGCATCCGCCGTCGCCTCAAGGTCGCGGCGGCGCAGGCCGGCGAGGCGCACCGGGACAAGGCGGTCGACGTGGTCCTGATCGGCCGGCGCGACGCCCTGGCGGCGCCTTTCGCGCAGCTGGTCGAGGATGTCCGGCAGGCGCTCGGTATGGAAACG
>NZ_LABY01000235.1 GCF_001043975.1 Methylobacterium variabile | reverse complement strand
GACCGCTAGACGATGGGAGCTTGCCGGGCGGGATGGCGGCGGTATAGCGGCGGGGCTGGACGGGCACAAGCCCGAAAGCGTACCCCGGCGACGTTTTCGGGCGATGCGGCGGGAGTGGCGGTTTGAGCGAGGCTGAGGTGCGGGAGGGAGTGATCCCGCCGGGGGAGGGGAGCGAGCGCCTGGACCGGGCCCTGGCCCGGCTGTGGCCTGACCTGTCGCGCAGCCGCCTGCAGGCGCTGATCCGCGAGGGCCAGGTCACCCTGGAGGCGGCCCCGGTCGGCGACCCCTCCGCCAAGGTGGGACCGGGCCAGCGCGTCGCCGTGACGGTGCCGGCGCCGCGCCCGGCCGAGCCGGAGCCGGAGGCCCGCGACCTCGTCGTCGCGTACGAGGACGACGACCTGATCGTGATCGACAAGCCGGCCGGGCTCGTGGTGCATCCGGGCGCCGGCAACGACAGCGGCACGCTGGTGAACGCGCTCCTCGCCCATTGCGGGGCGAGCCTGTCGGGCATCGGCGGCGTGGCGCGGCCCGGCATCGTCCACCGTCTCGACAAGGACACGACCGGCCTGATGGTGGTGGCCAAGACCGACCTCGCCCACCAGGACCTCTCGGCGCAGTTCGCCGACCACGGCCGCACGGGCCCACTGGAGCGGGCCTACCTGGCGCTGGTCTGGGGCCTGCCCGAGCCGGCCGCCGGCACGATCGACGCGGCGCTCGCCCGCTCGGAGCGCAACCGGGAGAAGATCGCGGTGGTGCGCGAGGGGCGCGGCCGCCACGCGATCACCCATTACCGTACCGAGGCCGCGCTCGGCGCAAAGGAGCCCGTTGGGCTCGTGCGCTGCCGGCTCGAGACCGGGCGCACCCACCAGATCCGCGTCCATCTCGCCCATCGCGGCCACCCGCTGCTCGGCGACGCGGTCTACGGCGCGGCATTCCGCACGAAAGCGAACCGCCTGGAACCGGGCGCGCGCGCGGCGCTGAACGATCTCGGCCGCCAGGCGCTGCACGCGGCCTTGCTGGGCTTTCGCCATCCCCGGACCGGCGAATCCCTGCGCTTCGAGAGCCCGCCGCCGCCCGACATGGCCCGGCTGATCGCGGCGCTCACGCCCTGAGAGGGACGAAAACCCTGACCTTGGACGTCTTATCGAGGAAGGGCGGCCGGTGCTCACCCTGCAGTAGTGCGGCACCGCACGCGGCAAACGGCCACGGCAGCACCAAACAGCGCTTCACGCGTTAGTCGCGACACCCGTCGCTACCCGGCCGGGCCGCTCTCTGCTATGGTGGCAGATCGAACGGCCGGCCAACGGGAGGTCGTTCGCGCTCGCCCAGTCTTTAAGGGGAGCTTCTAGGAGGTTGGAATGGCTGCTGCACTTCCCGTGCTCGCCAACGAAGGGGGCCTGTCGCGCTACCTCGACGAGATCCGCCGGTTTCCGATGCTGGAGCCGACGGAGGAATACATGCTCGCCAAGAGCTGGCGTGAACATGGGGATCGCGACGCCGCCCACAAGCTCGTGACCTCCCACCTGCGGCTCGTGGCCAAGATCGCCATGGGCTATCGCGGCTACGGCCTGCCGATCGGCGAGGTGGTGTCCGAGGGCAATGTCGGCCTGATGCAGGCCGTCAAGCGCTTCGATCCCGACAAGGGCTTCCGCCTCGCCACCTACGCGATGTGGTGGATCAAGGCGGCGATTCAAGAATACATCCTGCGCTCGTGGTCGCTCGTGAAGATGGGCACGACCGCGAACCAGAAGAAGCTGTTCTTCAACCTGCGCAAGGCCAAGGGCCGCATCTCCGCCCTGGACGAGGGCGACCTGCGCCCCGACCAGGTCAAGCAGATCGCCACCCGCCTCGGGGTCCCTGAGCAGGACGTAATCGACATGAACCGCCGCCTCGGCGGCGACGCGTCGCTCAACGCGCCCTTGCGCGAGGAGGGCGAGGGCGAGTGGCAGGACTGGCTCGTCGACGACAGCCCGACCCAGGAGACCGTGCTCGCCCGCGAGGAGGAGGGGCAGAACCGCCTCGCCGCCCTCAAGGACGCGCTCGGCGTGCTCAACCCGCGCGAGCGCCGGATCTTCGAGGCCCGCCGCCTCGCCGACGACCCGATCACGCTGGAAGACCTCTCCAGCGAGTTCGGCGTCTCCCGCGAGCGCGTGCGGCAGATCGAGGTGCGGGCCTTCGAGAAGGTGCAGGACGCGGTCAAGCGCAACCTCGCCACCCGCGAGGCGCCGCGGGCGGGAGTGCCGGCCTAGCGCTACCACTTCTTCCGGTGCCGACGCCGTCGCAAACGGGCGACGGCCTTGCGCGGGCGAGATCGCAGGAACCGAGCGGGTGGCGCTCACCCGCCGGCGGCCCCGAGACCCCGGTCTCGCCGCGGTCGGACCGTGCGATCCAGGTTTCGAGGAGGCGGGGCCGGCCGCAGAAGCCGGGTTCGCACGAACGGCGCCGATCCGGCCCTGGGCGATAGGCGCCTGGATGACCCGCCGTCCGAGGGGCAGCCGCTCCCGCCCTTCAGCGGCCGTTACGCGCCTCGCATCGATCCGGTCCGCGCAGCCCCTCATGCGGCTGCCGCCGCCCGCATCGGTCTCTCCCCGGCATCGCCTTTCTCGCAGGTCAGGGTCGCCGTTGGCGCAGCGGACTGGCCGGCTGGTCCTGCCACGCTTGGGCGGGAGGCCGGTGCCCCGTCGTCGGCCTCCGGGCGAAGAGGCCTATCACGATCGGGTTGTCGCACACCCTCCGGTGAGGGACGATGCAGGTGGGCTCGATCCGGCCTCCGGCGCCCTCACGCCCCGATCAGTTCGCGGATGCGGGCCGCCAGGGTGTCCACGGCGAAGGGCTTGGTCAGCACCGCCATGCCCGGTTCGAGCTGGCCGTTGCTGAGCAGGGCATTCTCCGCGAAGCCGGTGATGAACAGCACCTTGAGATCCGGGCGGCTCACCCGCACCGCATCCGCCATCTGGCGGCCGTTCAGCCCGCCGGGCAGGCCCACATCCGTGACCAGCAGGTCGATCCGCGCGTCGGATTGCAGGATCCTGAGGCCGCTGCCCCCATCCGCCGCCTCGAGGGCCGCGTAGCCGAGGTCGCCCAGCACGTCGGTGACCAGCATCCGCACGGTCGGCTCGTCGTCGACGACCAGGACGGTCTCGCCGGCTTCCGCGACCGGGCGCAGGCCCGCTTCCGGCGGCACCTCGTCGTGCTCCGCCCGCCCGCGGTGGCGGGGCAGGTAGATGCTGACGGTCGTGCCCTCGCCTTCGTTGGAGTGGATGCGCACCTGCCCGCCGGATTGCTTGGCGAAGCCGTAGATCATCGACAGCCCGAGGCCGGTCCCCTGGCCGAGGGGCTTGGTGGTGAAGAACGGGTCGAAGGCCTTGGCGATCACCTCCGGCGGCATCCCGGTGCCGGTGTCGGAGACGCTGAGCGCGAGGTACTGCCCCTCCGGCATGTCCTGCCGCTGCGCCGCCTGCCGGTCGATCCAGCGGTTGCCGGTCTCGATCGTGATCCGGCCGCCCTCCGGCATCGCGTCGCGGGCGTTGATGCAGAGGTTCAGCAGGGCGTTCTCGAGCTGGGACGGATCGACCAGGGCCGGCCACAGGTCGGGCAGGCACACCGTGTCGATCTGCACGCTGGGTCCGACCGTGCGCTGGATCAGCTCGATCATTCCGCCGATCAGGGCGTTGACGTCGGTGGCCCTGGGATCGAGCGTCTGCCGGCGCGAGAACGCCAGCAGGCGGTGGGTCAGCGCCGCCGCCCGCTTGGTCGCCCCCTGCGCCGCGGCCATGTACCTGTCGATGTCCTTGAGGCGGCCCTGGCCGATGCGGGTCTGCATCAGTTCCAGCGAGCCCGAGATGCCGGCGAGCAGGTTGTTGAAGTCGTGGGCCAGGCCCCCGGTGAGCTGGCCCACC
>NZ_LABY01000234.1 GCF_001043975.1 Methylobacterium variabile | reverse complement strand
CACCGCCGCCACCGCCGTAGTAGCCGCCGCCACCCTTGCCGCCGTTGCCGCCGCGGCCGCCCTTCGTGGCGTCGCCGCCGCCGCCACCGGCTCCGCCGTAGCCGCCGTAGTAGCCGCCGCCACCCATTCCGCCGCTGCCGGCGATGCCGCCGGCGAAGGCTTGCGGCGCGGCCGCCATCATGGCGACGGCCGACACGATCGCGAACATCGTCTTTCTCATGACAACCTCCTGCATCGGCACTCGCGGTGCCGGCGTGATGGATCGGGAATGGAAGGGGCCGCTTTGCGCGCCGGACCCCGTGCGCGGGTACGCTTTACGAGCGCTTCACTGCCGCTCGACTGTGTCTTGGGTCCGCCCGACGATGGGCGGGCCTCCTCAATCGAGAGGAAGAACTTGAGAGATCCGCCTCGTCCGGCAGATCGGGTTTGCATCGGGCGGGGCCGGACGAGGCGCGGGAGCCGGTCCGTGGTCCTGCCCGGATCATGTTCCGGCCGAAGCCGGTCCGGAGTTGCGCGACGCCTCCCGGGTGGGGCGGGCGTCGCTGCCGTGTCGATCCGAAGTCGTCGCCGCGGTCTCTGCTTGCCCCGGCGACGAGTGACAGTACCGTATCGGTCGATCGTCGCGGTGCTGTCGCGCACCATCGCGGTTGATGTGATCGACGGGGCGGTCCCGCGTCCTCAGTAGACGTTGCCGCCCTGGCCACCGGCGCCGCCGACGCCGCCATAGGCGCCCGTTGCCGCCGCCGCCGCCCTTGCCGCCCTTGTTGCCGTAGCCCGCCGCCGAGCCGCCGCCGCCGCCCTGGCCGCCCTGGCCGCCGTACGACCCGGCGCCGCCCCGGCCGCCGCCGCCGCCGCCCCCGC
>NZ_LABY01000233.1 GCF_001043975.1 Methylobacterium variabile | reverse complement strand
ATCTTCTGCGACTGGCGCAGCTGCTCCTCCGCCTGCATCAGCTCGGCGGTCCGCTCCGTCACGCGCTGCTCCAGGGTCCCGGTCAGGGCGCGCAGCTGGGCGATGGCACGGTCGCGCTCCTGCTCGACGGTGCGGCGCTCCTCGACGTCGAGGAGCACGCCAGGGAAGCTCAGCGGCGTCCCGTCCGGACCGTGATCGACGCGGCCGTTGGCCTCGATCCAGTAGTAGTGACCGTCGGCGCGGAGCACCCGGTACTGGTGCGCGTAGGCGCCGCCCCGGGCGATCGCCTCGTTGATCGCCGCCGCCAGTCCGGCCTGGTCGTCCGGGTGGACGGTCGCGACGATCCGGGCGAGCGGGATGCCCTCCCGGCCGAGCGCGGGATCGAGGCCGAAGCTGCGGGCGAAGCCCTCGTCGACGGTGAACCGGTCGGTGGGCAGGTCCCAGTGCCACGTCCCGATGATCGCGCCGGCCGCCATGGCCAGCTGGACGCGCTCCACGTTCTCGCGCGCGAGCGCCTCGCTGGCGCGCAGGCGCTCCTCGGCGTTGCGCCGCTCGGTCACGTCGTTGAAGATGATCGCGATCTGCCGGTCCTTCGGCTCGCCGACCGGGACGGCCCGGACGTCGAACCAGCGCTTGAACGCCTCGGCATAGCTCTCGAAGTTCGTCGGCTCCCGGGTCTTGGCGACGCGCCCGTAGGTCTCGAACCAGAACGGCTCCAGGTCCGGGGCGAACTCGGTGACCCACTTGCCGCGCAGGTTGACGCCCGCCTCCCGCTCGAAGGCCGGGTTGGCCTCGAGAAAGCGGTAGTCCACCGGCCGGTCGTCGGCGTCGAACTTGACCTGAACGATGGCGAAGGCCGCCTCGACCGTGTCCAGGATCGTCCGGAAGCGCTCCTCGCTCGCGCGCAGGGCGGTTTCCGCCGTGCGCATCCCGGTCAGGTCGAGCATGGCGCCGATCATGCGCACGGCCCGGCCCGCGGCGTCGCGGATCACGTGGCCCCGGTCGAGCACCGCCGCGTAGGTGCCGTCCCCGCGGCGGAAGCGGTACTCGCCGGTCCAGGCGGCGTCGGCGCCGTCGATCACGGCGTGGAGGGAGGGGTCGATGCGGATCCGGTCGTCCGGGTGGATCTGGGCGATCCACCAGTCGCCGGTCGGCACGACGCTCTCGGGGGCGTGGCCGTACGCCCGGGACAGCGCCTCGTTCCAGAGCACGCTGCCGGTCGTGAGATCCCAGTCCCAGATCGCGTCGTTGGTCGCCCGGGCGGCCAGCCGGTAGCGGTCCTGCGCTTCCTTGAGGGCGAGGCCGGCCAGGTGCTCGGCGGTGCGGTCGCGCAGGATCTTCACGAAGCCGAGATGCGCGCCGGCCTCGTCGCGCAGCGGCATCAGCTCGCCCGAGGCCCAGAACCGCCGGCCGTCCTTGCGCAGGTGCCAGCGCTCGTCGGACACCCGCCCCTCGTGCAGCGTCTGCCGCATCTCCTGCCGGACGCGGTCCTCCGCCCGGTCCTCGGGCGTGTAGAATCGGTCGGCGCCCTGGCCACGCATCTCCGCGGCGGTCCAGCCCATCACGCGTTCCGCGCCGGGGTTCCAGTCGGTGATGACGCCCGCGGGGTCCGTGACGATCATGGCGACGTCGACCGCGCTGTCGAAGATCGCCCGCTGGCGCGCCTCGCTGCGGGCCAGCGCCGCCCGGCTGGCCGCGAGGGCGGCCACCAGGTCCTGCGGGGCCGCCGTGTCGCCCGGCCGGCGCGCCGCATCGATCCCGGCCGCTTCGAGGGCCGCGCGCAGGCAGTCGTTCTCCGCTTCAAGTTCTTCGCGCGAAAGGGTTGTCGGCACGGTCCCGGCCACAGGTCTGTCTTTCCTCAGGGTCAGGCTTCTATCGACGACCCGTGGCACGCACAACGCGATCGAGCGCCGCCGAGGTCCGGGCACGCTGCCGGGCCGCAGGGCGGAAGTCCGTTCCCGCACCCGGCGCGCCCGGACGGCATGGTGGGATTGGGCGGGCCGCCCGATGTTCCGGGCGTTCACGCGGTGTGCAAGACGGCCAACCGGCCGGCAGCCCGAAAGTCCCGAGCCGCCTGACGAGGTCGGGGCTGTTCCGGGCGCGCCAGGCTCGTTCGATCAGCCGGCCGGGCTCAGCCCCGCGACGTCCTCACGGCTGCCATTGCTCGAACGCCTCGCGCAGCACCTTCTCCCCGGCATTGCCCTTCTCGAAGGTCAGGATCGCCCGGTTGCCGTTGGCGTAGCGGAGCGGCAGGTCGACCCAGTTGCGCTTGAGCAGGAGGTCGGTGTTGCGCTCGATGTCGGCCTTCAGGTTGGAGAGGCCAATCAGGAAGAGGTTATCGCGCACCGGCACCGGCAGGCCCGAAACCGGCGAGCCGCGGCCGGATTCGTCGTCCTTGAACTGGATCAGACCGACGTCCCGCACCGTCCGGTTCGGATCGGAGCTGGTAAAGGTGAGCTCGATGATGTGCGAGGCCGGCAGCGTCGCGTCGGTGTTGCGCCGCAGGACCATCGCCAGGCTCAGACCGGCCTCGGGCGCGTCGACGGTCGCCCGCACCACGGTCTGCAGCGGCTGGCCCTGGCCGGCATTCACCGCGTCGAGGCGCCAGACCACCCGGGCCTGCGTCGCCTTCGGCGTGTTGCCCTGAGCGCCGTTCTCCTCGTAGAGGGTGCCGCGCTGCGCCACCGCGATGTCGGGCGTCGGCGACGGACGCGGCGCGCTGCCCTGGCCGGCGGGGGGCGTCGGCGCGGGCGCCGGCGCCGGGGGTGCCCGCTCGCCCCCGACCCGGTCGGCGAACTTCGAGTCCTGGTTCTCGGCCGGCCGGTTGGGACCGTTCTCGACGAAGCCCGTCGGCAGGGCGGCCGGGTTGTCGCGCAGGGACCAGGCGGTGACCGCGATGGCCCCGACGATCGAGGCCAGCACCACCGCCACGATGCCGTTGCGGACCAGGCGCGAGCGGTCGCGCTTGGGCGCCACCACGTCGAGGCGAGGGCGCTGCGCCGCCGCGGCGCCGGATTCGAGGGTGGTGGTCTCCTCGGCGGGCTCCGCGGGCCGCGGCCGCCCGGGCGGCAGCTTCAGCTCGACCGGCGGACCGGCCTCCGGCAGGGTATCGGTGGGCTCCGGGGCGGCCGGCGGCGGCTCCTCCGGCACGGGCTCGGCGACGGCCCGGGGAAGGCCGGGAGGCTTGATCTCCGGGGACTTGGGTTCAGAGAACTTGGGTTCCGGGGATTCGGGCGGGGCCGGCGGCTCCGGGGGAGCGGGCGGCTCCGGCTCGGGCGCGACCGGCGACGGCTCGGGCAGGCCGCCGTGCTCGATCTCCAGCCGCGCGATCGCCCTGTCGAGGGAGACGCGCTCCGCCTCGATGTCGGCTTCCGACAAGGGCGGGTCGAGGGAGCGGAGCTGGCCGATCAGGGCCGCGCGCGCCCGCTCGTAGACCGTGTGCCGCATGTCGGGCGAACGGTCAGGCAGGGCCTCAAGGGCGCGGGCGAGCAGGGGATAGTAATCGGCCATGGTCGCCGCATGCCTTGTCGTGCGGGGCGGCGGGCGTCAAGCTTCGCCCGCCGGGAACGCGCCGGATTCCGCTCAATCCTCGAAGGGGTTGTGGACCAGGATGGTGTCGTCGCGCTCCGGCGAGGTCGACAGCAGGGCGACGGGCGCGCCGATCAGCTCCTCGATGCGGCGCACGTACTTGATCGCCTGGGCCGGCAGGTCGGCCCAGGAGCGGCCGCCCGCGGTGGTCTCGCTCCAGCCCTCGAACGCCTCGTAGATCGGCTCGACCCGGGCCTGGTCGGCCTGGCTCGCCGGTAGGTGGTCGATCTCGCGGCCGTCGAGGCGGTAGCCGGTGCAGATCTGGATCGTGTCGAAGCCGTCGAGGATGTCGAGCTTGGTCAGCGCGATGCCGTCGATGCCCGACGTCCGCACGGTCTGGCGCACCAGGGCGGCGTCGAACCAGCCGCAGCGGCGCTTGCGCCCGGTGACGACGCCGAACTCGCGGCCCCGCTCGCCGATGCGCTCGCCGATCGCGTCGGTCAGCTCGGTCGGGAAAGGCCCCTCGCCGACCCGGGTGGTGTAGGCCTTGACGATGCCGAGCACGTAGCCGATCGCCCCCGGGCCGAGGCCCGATCCGGTGGCCGCCTGCGCCGCCACGATGTTGGACGAGGTCACGTAGGGATAGGTGCCGTGGTCGACGTCGAGGAGGGCGCCTTGCGCGCCCTCGAACAGGATGCGCTTGCCGGAGCGCCGCGCGTCGTCGAGGAGCGACCACACCGTGTCGGCGAAGGGCAGGATCTTCGGCGCGATGGCGAGCAGCTCGGCCTTCAGCGCCGCGCCGTCGATCTCCTCGATGCCGAGGCCCCGGCGCAGGGCGTTGTGGTGGGCGAGCAGCCGGCCGATCTTGGCGTCGAGCATCTCGGCATCGGCGAGGTCGACGACGCGGATCGCCCGGCGGCCGACCTTGTCCTCGTAAGCCGGGCCGATGCCGCGCTTGGTGGTGCCGATCTTCAGGACCGCGTTCGAGGTCTCGCGGAAATGGTCGAGCTCGCGGTGCAGCGGCAGGATCAGGGTCGCGTTGTCGGCGATGCGCAGGTTCTCGGGCGTGATCGCCACGCCCTGCTGGCCGATCCGGGCGATCTCGTCGACGAGGTGCCAGGGATCGACCACCACGCCGTTGCCGATGACCGAGAGGGTGCCGCCGCGCACCACGCCCGAGGGCAGCAGCGACAGCTTGTAGGTCACGCCGTCGATGACGAGGGTGTGCCCGGCATTGTGCCCGCCCTGGAAGCGCACCACGACGTCGGCCTGCTCGGAGAGCCAGTCGACGATCTTGCCCTTGCCCTCGTCGCCCCACTGGGCGCCCACGACGACGACGTTCGCCATATCACAAATACCCGTCCCTGCCCGCCGCGCGAAAAGCCCCGGCGCATGGAGAGCGCGGGGCTGATCGGCTGCGGATGGTGTCACGCGTGTGCGCTCTTCGGCGATCCCGGCCGGGAAATCAAGCGAAGCCCGGGAGATGCGCCCTGCGCGGGCCTCGCGGCCCTACTTCGCCTCGGTGCCCGGGCCCTGGCCGGGCAGCTGGCCGGGCTTGATCACCGGCGTCGAGTTCGGGGTCGGCTCCGGCGGCTTGACCGCCATGTCCGGGGCGCCGGTGGCCGGCGGCTTGATCACGCCGTCGGATTGCTGGAGCCGGTCGCTCAGGGTCGAGCCGGTGGTGTCGGACTTGTCGGCGTTCGAGGTCGCGTCGCCGGGCCGCACCTTCTCGGGGATGGTCTGGTTCAGGGGCGGCAGGTTCGGGTCGCGGGTGCGCCCCTGCAGGGGCACCTCGGGCGACTGGGCCAGGGCGGTGGAGGCGCCGGCCACAATCGCCAGCGCCGCGAGGCCGCCGCGCATCAGCTTGGACATCGGGTTTCTCCCAAGGAATCGGGTCTCCTCAGGGAAACCGGGCCGGCACCCGACGGTTCCGGCCCCGCTTTCGGTCGATGGCCCGGGCTCAGCCGGCAGCCGCCATCTCCAGGTAGAGGCCGCGCAGGCGCCGGGTCAGCGGGCCGGGCTGGCCGCCGCCGACGCGCTTCCCGTCGATCTCGATCACCGGCATCACGAAGGCGGAGGCCGAGGTGAAGAACGCCTCGGACGCCTGGACCGCCTCCTCGACCGTGAAGGCGCGCTCCTCGACCGTGAGGCCGTTCTCCTCGGCGAGCCGCATCACCGCCCGGCGGGTGATGCCCGGCAGCAGCGCCGTCGAGAGCGGGCGGGTGACGATGCGCCCGTCCTCGGTGATGATGAAGGCGGTCGAGGAGCCGCCCTCGGTGACGAAGCCGTCCTCGTGCATCCACGCTTCCGCGACGCCGGCCGCCGCCGCCTGCTGCTTGGCCAGCACCTGGGCGAGCAGCGCCACCGACTTGATGTCCCGGCGCTTCCAGCGCAGGTCGTCGACGGTGATGACCTTGGCGCCGCGCTCGGCGAGCGGGTTCGCCGAGACGTTCTTGGCTTGGGTGAACATCACCACGGTCGGCGGGGTGCCCTCGGGCGGGAAGGCGAAATCGCGCTCGGCGACGCCGCGGGTGACCTCCATGTAGACGAGGCCTTCCTGGAGGGAATTGCGGGTGACCAGCTCCTCCTCGAGCCGCGTCCACTCGGCGATGGTGTGAGGATTGCGGATGCCGATCTCGCCCAGGGAGCGGTCGAGGCGGGCGAGGTGCGCCTCGTTGTCGACGAGGCGCCCGTTCAGCACCGCGCTGACCTCGTAGATGCCGTCGGCGAACAGGAACCCGCGGTCCATGATCGGGATCGTCGCCTCCTCGAAGGGCACGAAGCGGCCGTTGACGTAGACGATGCGGGACATGCGGGTCTTCCTCTCGCGGGGCGCGGCTCCCTCGGTGCCGTCCCTCTTGCACGGCTGTGCACGAACAAGCGACTCTTGAAGCACCAGCCGCGGGCCGGCCGCAAGCGCGATTCCGGTCGCCCCGCCCTGCACGGATCGGGCCCGCGGAAGGCGCCTGCGGCGGTTGCGCCGATCGCGGGCCACGACCTATCGTCCGGCGACCTCGAGAGGACCCAAGACATGCGGCTCACCCCCGACGCGAAGGGCGTCTTCCCCATCGCCCCGACCCCGTTCCACCCGGACGGCCGCATCGACGAGGCCTCGGTCGACCGGATGACCGATTTCTACGGCGAGATCGGCGCCACCGGCCTCACCGTGCTCGGCATCATGGGCGAGGCGCCCAAGCTCGACGGCGCCGAGGCGGTGGCGGTCGCCTCGCGGGTGATCCGGCGCACCAAGCTTCCGGTCATCATCGGCGTCTCGGCCCCGGGCTTCGCCGCGATGGGCTCGCTCACCCGGGCGGTGATGGATGCGGGCGCGGCGGCCGTGATGATCGCGCCGCCGCCGTCGTTGCGTACCGACGACCAGATCGTCGGCTACTACGCCCAGGCCGCCGAGGTGATTGGGCCCGACGTGCCGTTCGTGATCCAGGACTATCCCCTCACCCTGAGCGTGGTGATGACGCCCGGCGTGATCCGCCGCATCGTCACCGACAACCCTAATTGCGTCATGCTCAAGCACGAGGACTGGCCCGGGCTGGAGAAGATCTCGACCTTGCGCGGGTTCCAGCGCGACGGCTCGCTGCGGCGGATCTCGATCCTGTGCGGCAATGGCGGCCTGTTCCTCGACTTCGAGTGCGAGCGCGGGGCGGACGGCGCCAATACCGGCTACGCCTTCCCGGAGATGCTGGTCGACGTGGTGCGGCTCTCCGCTTCCGGCGAGCGCGAGCGCGCCCACGACATCTTCGACGCCCACCTGCCGCTCCTGCGCTACGAGCAGCAGCCGGGCTTGGGCCTCGCGGTGCGCAAGTACGTGCTGATGCGCCGGGGCATCCTGGCCTCGGACGCCCAGCGCAAGCCCGGGGCCGGATTGTCCGCGACGGCGAAGACCGAGGTGGATTTCCTGCTGGAGCGGCTGGGGCGGCATGATCCGCGGGCGCGGGTCTGACGCTCACCTCGGGCGGCGTCCTCCTGGTGGATGCGCAGGACGAAACCTGCGGCGGCCGCGATGTCAGTCAGCGCGTCGAGCGCGAACTCGTCGAGCTGGGCCGTGCATCAGGTCGTTGAGCCGCGGGCAGGTCAGGCTGAGGCGGGCCGCCTGCTCCTGCGGCACGCCCCGGCTTTACAGCCGCGCGAGGTCATCCATCACCCCGTCGCCCGCGGATCATGCCGCCCCAGCCGCTCCAGCAGGAAATCCACCTCGGTCTTCGCCGTCGCGGACAATCCGGCCCCGGGCTTGCGCTGGGCGTCCGAGGCCAGGATGCCCCGGCGCATCAGCACGTACTTGCGCACCGCGAGGCCCAAGCCCGGCTGCTGCTCGTAGCGCAGGAGCGGCAGGTGGGCGTCGAAGATGTCGTGGGCGCG
>NZ_LABY01000232.1 GCF_001043975.1 Methylobacterium variabile | reverse complement strand
CGCGGGTGGCGCTCGCCCGCGCCCTCGTCACAGGGCCGAAGGTGCTGCTCCTCGACGAGCCGCTCTCCGCCCTCGATCCGTTCCTGCGGGTGCGGATGCGCACCGAGCTGAAGCGGCTGCAGGGCGAACTCGGCATCACCTTCGTGCACGTCACCCACAGCCAGGAGGAGGCGATGGCGCTCTCCGACCTCGTGGTGGTGATGAATGGCGGGCGCATCGAGCAGGCGGCCGATCCCCGCACGGTGTTCGAGCGGCCGGCCACCGCCTTCGTCGCCCGCTTCATCGGCGGCCACAACGTCATCGCCCTGCCCGACCGGCGCATCGCCGTGCGGGCCGACCGGATGCGCCTCGGCCCGGCGGCCGGCCCCGAGGCGCCGAGCGCCCGGGTGGTCGCGGTCGAGTACCAGGGCAGCACCGTGCACCTGAGCCTCGAGGCGCCCGACCTCGCCGCCGATCCCGGCGCGCCGCTCACGGCGATCCTGAGCGACCACGCCTACGCCGAGAGCCCGCTGACCCTCGGGGACACGGTGCGGGTGGGCTGGCCGGCGGGCGAGGCCCACCGCCTCGACGCCTGACAGGCCGCGGCCCCCCAAAACCCCACCCACGAAACCCCGAGAACGACGTCCAAGGGAGCATGACAACGAGAACGAACACAAGACCACCCGCATGTCCCGCCGCCGCCTCCAGACGGGTGCCGCCGCCCGCGCCGGCACCGCCCCCGGCTGCGGCACCGACTCCGGCCTGCCGCCTATCCTCCAGTCAC
>NZ_LABY01000231.1 GCF_001043975.1 Methylobacterium variabile | reverse complement strand
TCATGGGCATCCTCTGCCTCGTCTCCACACTGCCGTGGATCAAGTGACAACAGGCCTTAGCAGATTAAAATAAAATTTTGAGTGATTTGGGTTATTTTTCTATAAAATATCATCTATAATGAGTACATATAGCGTTACTAAACCTCAGATCGCAAATGCCATACTCATAAAAATCCAATTTAAATAAGTTTTTTGAATATCGATCACAATACCAGAGCAAGCATGCGAATTCAAGCGAGGCCGGAGGAAATCTGCGACTAGCGGCCGGTCTGTACCGCCATCGCTCTGGTAGAGCTTCCCGCAACGTTTTGCGTAAGCTCCCGTCCGGGACACTCCTGATTGGCATGCGCGCACCGCAGGGAAGGCCCTGAATATCCTATGAAGCGTAGCTAGGCCCTCTCTCGCCCCGGAAGCATCCGCCGCAGCGTCCCGTCCCGCCGCACCAGATGATGATGCAAGGCCGCCGCCACGTGCAGCGCCACCAGCGCGACCAGCGTGAAGGCCGCGACCTGGTGCACCTTGAGGATCGCTTCGCCCACCGGCATGCCGCCGGAGATCGGCAGGGTGAGGGGCAGGGTATAGTAGAGCATCACCGGGGCGCAGCAGGCCGAGGTGCCGGCCCAGCCGAGCAGCGGCACCACCACGATCAGGGCGTAGAGCGCCATGTGCGAGGCATGGGCCGCCCGACGCTGCCAGGCCGGCAGGCCGGCGACGAGGGGCGGGGCGCCGCGGGCGGCGCGCACCAGGAGGCGGGCCAGGCCTAACGCGAGCACTGTGAGCCCGAACGACTTGTGCCACTCGTAGAGCGCGTTCTTCAACGGCCCGTCGGGCAGGTTGGCCATGGCGAGCGCGATCGGCACCAGGGCGAAGACCAGGATCGCGACGACCCAGTGCAGCGCCTTCTGGGAGGGAGCGCAGCTGCGCGGCGTCATGTGGCCTTACTCCCCTGGTGTATCGACGCCCTGGACAATCGCGAAAGGTTGATGGAGGGATCCGCGGCGAAGCGGGGCCGGACGCACCACATGCCGTCCTGCGCCGGACCGTGGCGCTTGACCCCCTCACCGGTTCTTCCTCACGGTTTCCGGCCCGTCGCGGTTGCGCCGGGCCGCCTCTCTCAAGGTCGATCATGTCGGTCACGATGCAGAGTAGCACCAGTCTAGACCCGGCCGCGGGCCGGGAACAGGTCCAGGACCAGATCGACGTCGAGCGGGCGGTGGCGGAGATCCGTGCCGGCCGGCCCGTGGCCCTGCGCGGCGAGGATCCGGTGCTGGCCCTCTCCGCCGAGGCGCTTGACGAGGGCAACCTCGCGAGCCTCGCGGCGCTCGCCGGGACCGGTGCGCGCCTCGTCCTGCCGGCCCCGCGCCTGCGCCGCCTCGGCCTGGCCGAGCGGACCGAGGCGGGCGCGGTCGCCCTGCCGGTGATCGATCCAGCCCGGATCGAGGCGCTGGCACTGCGCCTCGACGGGCGGATCGACGCCCCCGTCGCGCCGGCCTCTGCCGGTGACGAGGCGGCGCTCGCGCTCATGGCGCTCGCCCAGGTGCTGCCGGCCGTCCTGGTGGTGCCGGGCGAGGCCGTGCCCCCCGTCGCCTTAAGCGTCGGAGTGAAGGCGGTCGCCGCCTATCCGCGCCGGCAGGCGGCGTCCCTGCGGCCGGTCAGCCGGGCGCCGGTGCCCCTCGCCGGGGCGCCGGAGAGCGAGTTCGTGGTCTTTCGCGGCGGCGAGGGCCTGCGCGACCAGGTGGCGGTGGTGATCGGCCGGCCGGACCCGGCCGAGCCGGTGGCGGTGCGGCTGCACTCGGCCTGCCTCACCGGCGACCTGTTCGGCTCGCTCAAGTGCGATTGCGGCGACCAGCTGCGCGGCACCGCCCGCTGGATGGCGCAGCACGGCGGCGGCATCGTGCTCTACCTCGACCAGGAGGGCCGCGGGAACGGGCTCGCCAACAAGATCCGCGCCTACGACCTCCAGGCGCGCGGGCTCGACACCTACGAGGCCGACGAGACCCTCGGCTTCGGCCTCGACCAGCGCCGGTTCGACTTCGCGGCCGCGATGCTGACGGCCCTCGGCGTGAGCCGGGTGCGGCTCCTCAGCAACAACCCCGAGAAGGCCGCGAGCCTCGAGGCCGCAGGCCTCACGGTGGTCGAGACGCAGCGCGCGCTGGGCCGGGTCACGCCGGAGAACATCCGCTATCTCACCGCCAAGCGCGACCGGGCCGGCCATGCCCTCGATCTCGACGCCTTCGCCTGCCTGGACGTGCAGGGTGCGCCGTGACGGCCGGCCTCCTGTGGCCCTGCGGCAGTTTCGCTGCTAGCTAGGGCCTGGGGTGGGCCGGCACCCGCCCGGCCCCGACGGACGATCGACACGGGAGATCGAGGATGAAGGGTGACGCCAAGGTCGTCGAGTACCTGAACCGCGGCCTGCGCAGCGAGCTGACGGCGGTGAACCAGTACTGGCTTCACTTCCGGATGCTGAACGACTGGGGCTACGTCGACCTCGCCAAGTTCTGGCGCAAGGAGTCGATCGAGGAGATGAACCACGCCGACCGGTTCGTCGATCGCATCCTGTTCCTCGAGGGCTTCCCGAACCTTCAGGAGCTAGATCCGCTCCGGATCGGCCAGAACGTCCAGGAGATCATCGAGTGCGACCTCGCCGCCGAGGTCGACGCGCGCAGCCTCTACCTCGAGGCCGCGAAGTATTGCGATTCGATCAACGACCGGGTCTCGAAGCAGCTGTTCGAGGACCTGGCCGCTGACGAGGAAGGCCACATCGACTTCCTGGAGACCCAGCTCGAGCTGATCCGCCAGATCGGCCTGCCGCTCTACGCGCAGCGCCACATCGGGGGCTTGGAGAAGATTGAGCCCGAGGTCGAGTGAGGCGCTTCGCGCCACGCGCCTGAGCCGGAGCGGGGCCGCCTCATGCGGCCTCCTCCTTCAGTTCCTTCAGCGTGCAGGCCGCCCCGCAGGTGGTGGTGCAGGCGGCATGCGCCTCGGCGAGCGCCCGGTCCAGGATGCCCCGGATCGTACGGGCGCAGCGGCCGCATTTCGGGCTGCAGCCGAGGCAGGCATAGACCTGGGCGGGCGTGCGCGGGCAGCCCGGGCCGGGATTGAGGCACGCGCGCACTTGGCCATCGGAGAGCACGTTGCAGGAACAGACGATCATGCTGTGACTGGGGCACCCGGTGCACGGGGTGCCGCCGGTTCGCTCCACCGGCACCCGCAGATTAGAACTCTTGAAAACTACAACATAATCAACAGGTTACCGCTCTGGGCCGGTTTCCGCAACCCGGTCCGGGCCGGGCATCGCGCCGCAGGCCGGCGCTCCGTCCGGCAAGGGGCGGACCGTGGCCTTCCGCAGGCGCTCCGCGGGCTCGCCGTCCCGCTGCCGGCGCGGCCGCGGTTTCCGACGGACAGGCGCCCGCGAGGGTTTCTCGCCGAGATCGCTTTCGGCTAGAGTTCAGGCACCTTCCAGGAGGAGTCCGCCGGGACGCCGCCTTCCTCTGCGCCTGCCCGATCCCCTCGGCCAGACAGCCCTCCCCGCCCAGGACCGGATCGCCCCCGTGCTCAAGCCGCCGCTCCGCGTCTTCCTGGCCCTCGGATTCGGGGCCGCGGGCCTGGTGGCGACCCTGGTGCTCGCCCTGGTGGCGTCGCGGGTGGCGAGCCAGCGGCTCGAGGCGCGTATCGAGGCCGAGCTCGGCGACCTCGCCGACCACATGGCCGGCCGGCTCGACCGCGGGCTGTTCGAGCGCTGGCGCGACATGGTGATCCTGGCCGAGAACGACACCCTTCGGGACCCCGCCGCCCCGGTCGAGCGCAAGCGCCGGGTGATGCGCCGCGCCCAGGAGACCTATCCGGACTACGCCATCATCGGGCTGATCGACGCCGACGGCCGGGTCGCGGCCACCAGCACCGGCGTCCTCGAAGGGCTGAACGTCTCGCACCGGGAGTACTTCACCCAGGGCCGCGAGGGCCCCTTCGTGGGCGACGTGCACGACGCCCTGCTGCTGGCCACCCTGCAGCCGGGCCACGACCCGGCCGACCCGCCCCGGGTGCTCGACGTCGCCGCCCCGGTCAAGGCCGACGACGGCCGCTTCATCGGCGTGATCTCGGGCCACCTCGACTGGGGCTGGGCCCGGAGAGTCGAGGCGAGCCTGCGCGAGACCTCGGCCGGCCAGCGCGACGTCACCGCCCTGGTTCTCGCCCGGGACGGCACCGTGCTGCTCGGCCCCGACGCCCTGCGCCGCAAGGCGCTGCCCGCGGACCTGCCGAGCGTCGCGGCCGCGCGGGCCGGCAAGTCCGGCACCGTCACGGAGCTGTGGCCGGACGGCCGGCACTACCTCACCGGATATCGTCCGGCCCGGGGCTATCGCGACTATCCGGGCCTCGGCTGGACGGTGCTGGTGCGCCAGGACGCGGGCACCGCCTTCGCGTCGGTGGCGGACCTGCGCCGGCAGATCCTGCTCTGGGGGCTCGTCGTCGCCACCGTGGCGGCCGGCATCGGCTGGTTCGCTGCCGGCCTCCTCGCCCGCCCCTTGCGCCGCCTCGCGGTCTCCGCCGCCTCCCTCGGTCGGGGCGAGCCGGTCGAGGTGCCGGCCTCGGCGGTGCGGGAGGCGCAGGCGATCAGCCACGCGCTGACGGCCGCCGCCCACGCCCTGCAGCGGCAGGAGGAGGAGCGCCGGGCCGCCGACGCGCGGCAGGACCTGCTGATCCACGAGCTGAACCACCGGGTGAAGAACACGCTGGCCACCGTGCAGTCGATGGCGCGCCAGACCGCCCGCAGCGCCGCCTCCCTCGAGGATTTCACCGGCAGCTTCGAGGCCCGGCTGCTGGCGATGTCCCAGACCCACAACGTGCTCACCGCCAACCACTGGGAGGGGGCGGGCCTGCGGGGCATCCTGGCGGCCGAGCTCGAGCCCTATGCCGGCGGGCGGGCCGACCGCATCAGCCTCGACGGGCCGCCGGTCTCCCTCACCCCGTCCGTGGCGCTGCCACTCGGGATGGCGATCCATGAGCTCGCCACCAACGCGGCCAAGTACGGGGCCCTCTCGGCCGCGGGCGGCCAGGTGAGGGTGGAGTGGCAGGTGGGCGCCGGAACGCTCCGGTTGCGCTGGCGCGAGAGCGGCGGCCCGGCGGGCGCGCCGCCGGCCCGGACCGGCTTCGGCCCCCGCCTGATCCGCGCCAGCCTGGAGCGGGAGCTCGCCGGCGAGGTGCGGCTCGATTTCTCGGCGGGCGGCCTCGCCTGCCTCATCGCCGTGCCGCTCGCCGCCCGCACCGAGGCGGCGTGAGCGGCCCCGCCGCGCTGCGGTTGACGACCGGGGTCCGTCACCGTCCGTAGGGGTAGCAGCGGCTGCGCTCGAGAGGGATGCCGAGATGCGCGGCCAGCACCCGAATCGCCTCGGCGTGCTCGACGTAGGGGTCGCGGTTGCCGACGCCGACGATGATCGGGCAGCCGGCGCCCGACGGCACCATCGCGGTGGCGAGCCCGTTGCCCTCGGGATCGCGCAGGGTGAAGAATTGCGGCATGGTCCGGCGCAGATGCGCCTTGAGGCCGATCCGCTGCTCGATGAAGGGGCCGGAGGGCGGCACGTAGGAGGCCTCGGCGCGGGCCTGGGCCTGCCGGAAATGCTTCTCGACCGCGTGACCCATCAGGGTCGATTCCTGGATCGCCTCCGCCTCGGTCTCGATCCGGAACCAGGTCTTCCCACCGGACTGAGTCTTCCCGCTTGGCGAAGCCGCTCCGCCGGGAACGTCGCAGACGTAGTCCATCGCTCACCTCGACGGCCTGTCCGGGCCGAGGCCCACTCCTCCAGTGTAAGACCGAACAGGCCGGTTTTGAAGCGGTGCTGCGGCTCTAAGCCCTTGTGACAACGGGTGTCCGGCGGTGACCGGATAAGGCCGGCCGGCTCTCCCCGGCGGGTTGCCCGAGCGCCCGGCGTCCCTGCTCGGTGATGCGCCAGACCGCGAAGGCGCCGCCAGGCTGCGGGCCGGGCTGCTCGCCCAGGAAGATCAGGTGGCCGTCGCTCTCCAGGGCGCAGAGCCGGCTGTGGTCTCCCGGCCAGGCCCGATCCGGCTCGCGCCGGACGGAGATGCGGCCCTCGTCGGCGAGGGCGGCCCGGTTCAGGAGACGGCGGCGGTGATCGATCATCGCGTCAGGTCCTCGGGTTCTTCGGCCACGCGCATGCGATCCCGGCGGAGGCGACGGGCGGCGACGGCCGGAGGGACGCGGGCCGGGGGCGCGCGTCCGGATGGGACGGAAACGCCCGCGCCCGGGATCACACGGCCCACGGCGCGGGGGTCGGCGTCGCTCGGCGGCGACGCGGGCCGCCGGAGCGGCCGCTCTGGCCGGCTCGCGCTGCGCGACAGCCGGCACGGCCAAGCTTAACAGCACGGCCTCGGGACGCAACCCGGATGGTTTCGAGATCGTATCCGTCCGCCGGCCTCGCCTGCCTGGATGGCTCAGCCGCCGATCCCCTCAAGCAAACGGCCGGCCTGCTCCCACCCTCCGACGAGGTCGGCCCCTGCACAGGCGAGACCCAGCCCCAGCAGGGCGATGCCGAACGTGATGTGACCGATCGCCTCGAGCGGGCGCCATCCGTAGTGACGAAGCTGCGCGTACATAGCCGGCTCACTGCGCCGCAATGGTTAACAAATCGTTACCACTAAGATGGGCGCGGGCTGCGGCGAACGCCATCGCCGCAGCCCGTGAGAGGACGCCACCAGCGATCGACGCGGAGGTCGCGACGCGCAGGGTGGCCGAGGACGGGCGACCTCAAGCAGAGCCGTCTGTCACGCTTCTGCTTGAGGTCCTGCTACTGAATCGACTTCCCAGAACCGGCAACCACTCGCGCACCGGTCGTCCGCGGGCCGCAGGATGATGCTCAGACCGTCAAGCCGGCGGATCGAGCGCCGGGGCAGGATCTAACCCCCACCGCGGGGCGATACCGCGCCGGCGCATCACCGACCCAGGTGCCGATCGAAGAACCAGGCGATCTCCTCGAACACCTTGCGGGTCTCCGGGGCAGTGTCGTCGCGGATGTAGTGGGCATGCGATCGGCCCTCTCCCACCTGCAGGTAGGCCTCGACGCCGGCATCCCGCAGCCTGCGGTGCACCCGCACGGTGGATGAGGATCACGCAGACAGTTTGAGCCATGTCTCAAATTCGCATAGCTCACGCCTAATGCGATCCTTCCGAATGCATCAGCACACTAATATTCCGTTGCTTTCTTGCATCTCGTTGCGCTTGATTGTGATTTTTATCATGACAACATTGCCGTCCAGGAGGATCAAGCGCCAGCGATTGCGGACAAATTTTATCCCTGATCATTGATCGGTAGAGTAAATTTCAACCTGATCCAGGTGGAAATATTCTCGACCTTCAAGCTGGAGCCTTACAATGCGAGCAGGTGTTTTGTTCAGACGAACGCGCAGTGGATGGCCGTCAGCCCCGCCAAACGTCCTGCCCGCCTGATCGTGCACCAAGCTCCAGGTATCACCATCGTTGCTAATGTAAATCTTTAACTTCGAAGCTCGATATGCAGCCACGTCAATTCTGTTAAATATTAGAATTTCAAATATTTCATGCAATGCGCCGAGATCGACCTCCCACCATGGATTGTCTTCCAATTCAGTGCAAAAATTAAATCTACCTGTTCTTACTCCGCTTACGGCTCCGCAAGCGTCATTTGGTTTCGAATACGCAGACAAAGAACTTTGCTTGGCGGGCTTACCGATAGCAATATTTCGCCCTGACGTCTCGATAATTGGCGCAGATCTGGTTTTTAGATCGTTACGAACAAATAGACCATCGCCAAACATGTGCGGATTGATTTTTAGCCACTTAAGACCGAAGCCACGGGGCTCAAGAAATTTAATCAAGTCAATCAGAGTGCAGGATCCTTCATAGAGGGGCGTTTCGCTTACCTCAGTGTAGATAGCGTCTACTTCTGATATGCTATTTAGAGCACCCCGCAGAACCATCAGCTCTGCGCCTTGTGTGTCAAGAACGAGAACATTGAATTTTGTGTCAGGGAATTTATTGGATATTAACGTATCAACAGTGATCGCCTTCATCTCCAATGTACTATTAAATTTGATATTCGGATAAAATTCTTTATGCTTGGAAAAATCAAGCAAGCTGGATGACTCTTCGTTCGAAGCAATATTGAAATTAACTATTTTATTATCTTGGTCGGCACATACTGCGTTCACGGCGTGAAAATTGGTATATCCTTCAATGTTCTTGCTTAATCTCTGATAAACAGCGGGTATTGCCTCAACGAAAACAACTTTTCCGAGACAATATTTTTTAAATATATTTCTCTCTTGACCTTCGTGCGCGCCTATATTTAAGATGTTTCGGACAGAGACACCGAATGTTCTAGTAAGATAGTCGAAAGCTTCTTGCATGTTCGTCCAGTCCATACGTCAGATTGTAAATATTGCTCAAGACGGAACGCTGCACATATCATTCTGGCCGTTAGCAGCCATTCCCGCGCCCACCCAGTGTTGAATGCGCTCCCCTGCCGGAAGCATCTTCAACACTGCCGATAGCCACCAGGTGGGAGTTTTATAATTGTTGCGAGCGCCTATACAGCATAGACATCACCCCAAGCAATATGATCCTTAGCGCAGATATCTCTCAGATGTTCGATTATTACATCGACCGATTGCCATGCAGGAAAAAGGTAATCAGTCCGCTCGTGTATTGATAAGTTAAAATAACGATACCCTAATCCGCGAGCATACCAAAGAAGATCTACTGTGTTTTGCAGAAATTCTGACGTAAATTCTAATGATATCGCTCCAATCTTGGTAGTTAGACCAAGCATTACAGGTTTTTCAAAGCCTTCAACGTCAATCTTAGTATAGCGAGGGACGCCAAATTCTGCAACAAGCGCGTCCATTGTTGTCATTTCAATTCGCTCGACCCTATCCCATGATTGGCCGGCAAAGCGCCCTTGCGTCCATTGCTGCGAAAAAGTGGAGATGACAGGCGTGTTTGTATTAATATGCATGTCCAAATGGCCCGGCTTTTCAGCAAGCCCTTTGGGCACAATTGTAACATGAGGGTTGCTTGCGAAGCGTTCTTGTAGCGCCGCAACCATAGCAGGCTGCGGCTCAACCGCGACAACGCGGGCGCCACGATCGGCGAACCACTGTGCTTTGTTCCCGACATTTGCGCCGACATCGAAAACAAGTTCATCGGGAAGAATGATGTTGGCTATATTGTGCAAGGTCTTATCCCCTAAAGCGCGATTCTGCATGCGTCAGCAGCTAGGGGCTAGCATCGTTAAGTGCTTTTGTCGATGCAGTTACCGCCCAGCGGCGGCAGGCTCTGGGTGATGACGTTCACGCGTGGTCCTTAGGCTTCACGACCGGCATGGGTCGCACCTCGACGTTCCGCCCGGTTTCAGATCCTGTTTCATGAAGCACGTGCGAGGCGCCTGACGAGGATCGTGGCTGTAGCCATGACGAAGAAGGCGAGGGCTGAGGACGCGGCTCCTTCGTGATTGCGGGCAAGCCGTCGGCAGCGGTTAATTCAACCGAACGTCCGCTCGATCACCCAGCGGCGCGGCTGGACGGCAAAGCCCTTTTGGCTCTCCTAGGAACTCCACGAACTCTACGGTGATGGCAGTGGCTGAGCCAGTACGGTCGCCATGGTAGGAGCGGTTGTGGCTCTTGCTCACGTTTCGTGGATTATGCGGCAAGGATCAGGCGACGCTTGAGGAGATCGGGGCCCGCCCGACCGTAGCTTTGGCGCTTGATCAGCTTGAGGCGGATGATCTGACCTTCGGCTTGGCCGCTGCTCCGCGGCTCGGTCAGGGCAGCGCTGACCGTTGCGCCGTCGCCGTCCAGGCTTGAGGCGAACGTCTCAATGGCCGACGCGCGGCAAGTCCGTGCCCGCGTGATCCAAGTGGTGGTCTTCGCCGTGCCGTCCTGTTCCTCAGTTGCACCCCTGCCGCAGCCCGCACCAGCGCGGTGAAGCAACGACCCGATCGGCTCGTCCTGCTCGACGCGGGTCACCACAGCAGCTGCGGTCGCATCCAGCGCCCAGGCCAGCTGGACGAGCAATCACGCGGGCCGCCGTGCCGGCAGCAGCATTCCTTCAGATGTCAGTTTTTAATTTAATTCATTATCAATCGCAATAATACTGTCGTGCGACGATATACCGTGTATTTTGAAAGCTTTCGATAGTTGGGTAGTCCAACTGGGCGGCAAAAAGCAGGTGCTGTGCACACGTCCTTGCCGCGGTTCATCAATCTGTCGTCCTGACCGTCCAGGTCGCCCGCCGGATCCCCTCGGCGGCCCCGAGCTTGGCGATCACCGCGTCGATCTCCTCCGGCTCGATCGCCGTGCTGACCAGGGTGGCGACGACCTCGACGTCGTCATCGCCGCGCTCCTCGACGTCGACCTCGCTCACGGGGTAGTGGGCCGCCTCCAGGCGCTCGACCAGGAGGTCGCGCACCTCGGAGAGGCGGTCCGTGTCGGTGGTGGCGCGGACCTCGTAGGTCGCTTCCGCGTCGCGTTCGTCGATCGGGATGCGGTTGATGGCGTTGACGAGCGGGCGCAGCAGGGTGTTGCCGGCCAGCACCGCGGCGGTGACGAGGGCCGCCTCCGCCGCGAGGTCGACGCCTGAGAGCGCCCCGACGGCGGCCGAGCACCAGAGCGTCGCGGCGGTGTTGAGGCCGCGGACGTTCATGCCCTCCTTCATGATCACGCCGGCGCCCAGGAAGCCGACGCCCGAGACCACGTAGGCGACGATGCGGATCGCTCCGTCGCCGTGGCCGATCCGCATGCCGAGATCGACGAAGGCCGCAGCGCCCACCGCCACCAGCACGTTGGTGCGCAGACCCGCGGTGCGCTGCCGGTACTGCCGCTCCGCGCCGATCAGGGTGCCGAGCACGAAGGCGCAGAGGAGGCTCACGGTGGAGTTCAGGAACTCGCCGGCCTGGAAGGCCTGGATGATCGCCATCGCGTCGCGCCACCGGTTGGGGGAGAGGGCCGCGGGTCCTGCCCCGGGCCGAAGCGAGAGCCTATAGCGGCGGCGTGTGACGGCCGGATAGCGGGCCGGGGCGGCACGTCAGGGCGCGCGGCCGGCCGCCGCCTTGGCCTTGCGGGACTTCGCGCTGTCGGCGCCGACGGCGCGGATCAGCGCGGCGAGCCCGGCCTCGGTGACCGCCTCGGCGGCCTCCGGCACGCTGAACCAGCGCCCGTCGCGCTCGTGCTGCTCGGGCCAGGTCTTCAGCTGCTTGCGCACGTCGAGGCGGAAGACCTGAACCTGGCACAGCACCGTGTCGCGGCTCTTCAGGCGCTTCTGGTAGAAGTAGCTGCCCAGCGCCCGCCGGCCGACCCGGCCGATCAGGCCCGCCTCCTCGTAGGCCTCGCGGGCGGCGGCCTCGTGGTTCTTCAGGCCCTTCATCGGCCAGCCCTTCGGGATCACCCAGCGCCGCGTCTCGCGAGAGGTGATCAGCATGACCTGCAGGGTGCCGTCCGGGCCGGGCCGGACCGGCAGCACGCCGACCTGCCGTCGCGGCTCCCCGCTGCGCTCCGACCAGCCGGTCAGCAGGCCGGCCAGGGCCCTCAGGCTCTTCATGATCCCGCGTGGCCCACGAGAGAACGGCATCCCGGCCGGCCGGGTCGAACGCGGAGGCATGTCACGGGCATCACGTCACGGCGCACTCGATGTCCGGGGGCTGGAGCGCGGGGCTCGGAAAGACGCCTCGGCACGGCTCCGCCAGCCCGGCCGTATCCGCGGCGGACGGCGCGCTGCACCTCGCCCGTCCCTTTAAGCGGGATGGGCCACGGGGCTCAAGCAGGATTTGTTAACCGGCAAAACAAACCGCGGCGGCCGGCCGTGCGGCTCAGTCCTCGTTGCCGAGGGTCGCGATGAGGGTATCGAGGCGGGCGCGCAGCTCGGCGATCTCGCCCTCCGACATCTTCAGGTGGTGGACCACGGCGCGGCGCACCGCGACGGCCTCGCCCTGCAGGGCGTGGCCCTCCTCGGTCAGGCTGATCTCGACCTCGCGCTCGTCGGCCTGTCGGCGGGTGCGGCGCACGAACCCGGCGGCCTCGAGGCGCTTGAGCACCGGCGTCAGCGTGCCGGAATCGAGGCGCAGGCGGCGGCCGATATCCGAGACCGTGAGCCCGTCATTCTCCCAGAGCACGATCAGCACGAGGTACTGCGGGTAGGTGAGGCCCAGGCGCTCGAGCAGCGGCCGGTAGCACTTCGTCATGCGGTGGGAGGCCGCGTAGAGCGCGTAGCAGAGCTGATTGTCGAGCCGCAACGCATCCACGCCTGACAGGACAGGCTCGAGAGAGTTCATGTGCACACCATACCGACGGCAACCGGACGCCGCCCTCGCCGCAGGATCTTCACGCCGAGACCCTAGCACGGTCGGGCGGACCGTCGAAATCGCACCGAGGCGTTCGATGGCGAACAATAGTCTCTCGGATACGGCTCCGTCCACAACAGCATAAGATGGGTCGCCGGCCTGCGGCGGCCACCGGCCTCAGCGCCGGCCGTCGAGGGGCGGGCGGGTGCGGCGCTCGACGAGGGGCCGGCCGGCCCGGCGCTCGACGATCACCGTACGGGGCCCGCGCAGGCCGCTGCCGGTGCTGATGATGCGCTCGGGCGCGCGCTCCGGCTTCGGCTTGGCGGCCTGGAGCACGTGGGGGCGCACCTCGTCGGGAGGCAGGCCGATCAGACCGGCGGCGATCTCGACCTGCTGCTCGAGGTCGTCGGCGAGGTCCTGCGCCGCGGCCACCGCCTCGGAGACGGTGGGGGGCTCCTTGCGCACCCGGATCGGCGGCAGGTTGCGGGGCTTGTCGGTCGGCTTCTTCACGGTGCGGCTCATCATCATGGGCTGACCATAGCGCAGGCGCAGCGATTGTTGCAGTGCAACACGCGCATGTCCAACCCTGCGCGACTGGATTGGTTGCGCCGGGCTCCGAGGTAGCGCCCGGTGGCGGCAGCGGAATTCGGCCCTTCGCCCCGCCCCGCGCTGGCATCCGGGCATAAGGTCGCAGCCTCCGGCCGGGGCCGCCGCGCCGGCGCGGCGGCCCGCTTGCCCGAGCCGGCCCGGCTTGCGAGACTCGCCGGCCATGACCAGCCTTCCTCCATCTAGTCTCCCTCGCCTCGACCCGCGCCTCACCCCGGCCCGGCCCGACCTCGCCGACGAGCGCCTGCGCGGGCAGGTCGAGGCGGCGCGCTACGTTCCCGGCCGGCCGCACCGGATCGCGGCCGCCCTCGCGCCCCTGCGCCGCGCCCCCGATCCGGCCGCCTCCCTCGACAGCGAGGCCCTCTTCGGCGAGGCCGCGACGGTCTACGACGTCCGGGACGGCTGGGCCTTCGCGCAGCTCGCCGGCGACGGCTATGTCGGGTACCTCCCGGCCGAGGCCCTGGGGCCGGCCGACCCGGCGCCCACGCACCGGATCGCGGCCCTGCGCACCTTCCTGTACCCCGCCGCCGACCTGAAGCGTCCGCCCCTCGGCGCTCTCAGCCTCGGCGCCCTCGTGACGGTGACGGCGCGGGAGGGGGCCTATGCCCGCCTGCCGGACGGCGCCTTCGTCTGGGCCGGGCACCTCGCGCCCCTCGGGACGGTCGAGCCGGACTGGGCCGCGACCGCGACGCGCTTCCTCGGCGTGCCGTATCTCTGGGGGGGCCGCAGCAGCCTGGGGCTCGACTGCTCCGGGCTGGTGCAGGCGGCGCTCCTCGCCGCCGGCATCCAGGCCCTGCGCGACAGCGACCAGCAGGAGGCGGCCCTCGGCGAGCCGGTGCCCGTCGCCCCGGACCTCGCCGGCCTGCGCCGAGGCGACCTGGTGTTCTGGCGCGGTCATGTCGGGATGATGCTGGACGAGACCCGCCTGATCCACGCCAACGGCCACCACATGGCCGTGGCGGTCGAGCCCCTGGCCGAGGCGGAAGGCCGCATCCGCGCCGGCCGGACCGGGCCGGGCACCGGGGACGGGGCGATCCGGTCGATCCGGCGCCTGGCCCCCGGCACCGGGACCGCGGCCTGACGCCTCGGGGACGATCGCCGCCCGTGGGAGCCGCCGGCATAGTCCTCCGGCCAGAAGAGCTTCCCGAACACTGGGGAAGGCCGGCCCGGCGCAACGGACAGTCGGTGCGCGAATCCGTGGACATCTGCAGCGATGCAGGCCCCGCGACGGCCCTCATGCCTCGCGCCGGCCACAACCCGCTGTAGGATGGCGGCGATGGGCGCCCGCGGCGCCTCCCGCTCGAGCCCGAGGACACCTGCCCGCGATGCTGACCGGTTCGGCCATCACCCGCGCCCTCGTCATCGTCGTGCTGGCGGCCGGCCTCGCCGGCCTG
>NZ_LABY01000230.1 GCF_001043975.1 Methylobacterium variabile | reverse complement strand
CGAGGCAGAGGATGCCCATGAAGCTGACGGCAGTCTTTTCGTAGCGAGTGGCGATGGCGCGCCACTCCTTCAGGCGCGCCCACAGTCTCTCGACGATGTTGCGGTTGTTGTAGATCCAGTCAGGACAGGCGACCGGCGCCTCGTTGCTCTTGGTCGGGATCGCTGGCCGTGCTCCAGCTGTCCAGATCGCCTCGCGGAAGCCGTGGCTGGAGTAGCCGCGATCGGCCACCACCCATTCGGGCAGGCTCGGGAGTTGATCGAGCAGCGGGAGGGCGTGGGGCAGTTCGTGCGCCTGACCAGGCGCGAGGCGGAAGCCGACGGGGCGGCCTCGCCCATCGGCGATCACGCAAGCCTTGGTGCCATAGCCGCCACGCGAGCGGCCAAGAGCTTCACGATCGTCTCGCTCGGCTCCAGATCCCCCCTTTTAACCGCGCCCGCCGCCTTCTGGTGAGCGCGGATGTTGGTGCCATCGAGAAACACCATGCCGAGGGCGACGCCGCGGCTCTGCACGCGATCGAGGAGGCGGTCCCAGACGCCGGCGCGCGCCCAGCGGATGACGATCTGGGCGGCCTGCCACCAGGGTCCAAGCTCGGCCGGGATGGCACGCCAGGCGGCCCCGTTCTGATGCCGCCAGAGAATGGCTGAGATGGTCCGACGCAGGTCCTGGGCGGGGTCTTGCCTTTTGGCCGACAGGCTTCGATCAGCGGTTCCAGCTCGGCCCATGGGGCATCCGTCAGCATCGCGTCTCCTCCGTCAAAGCGGGGAAACACTCGCAACCGCAATCAGTTCATGCGACAACAGGCCCTAATTTATTGATGTCGCAGCTTGAAGCGTTCTCTATGTAGGCAAGCCATGTCGCCGCATGCAAGCTCGACCACAGAGGCTTCCAGTCAGACCGCAGCTGTAGCCACAACAACGTTTCCACTTGCCAACGCTTGTATGCAGTTAAGTGATAAAATCAGCATCGTATTCGGCAATGCACAGCTTGCGGTGTTGTTCTCCTCCGGCGGTGGCCCAGTCGACGCGCCCTTGCGGCTCGCCCTAATCACCTTGCTGCAGTTCGCCGAGAATCTATCGGATCGCCGTGCAGCCAAGGTTGCTCGTGGCCACATCGATTGCCGACTATATCGCGGGTCAAGACATAGCTAATGTTGATCCGCTCTCGTCGAGCCCCTCGGGCTTTCCCACGAGGTGCCGTCGATGCCCCCACACACCACCACCCGGCGGAACAAGGAGGTCCAGACTGGCTCGCGCTCGACGCAGAAATCCAGGATCATAACCGCACCCTCGATGCCCTGACCGGCATCGCTGCTCCGACCCTGAAAGACCGCCCCCGGCATCGCCGCGGGCAAGACAGCCGAGATGCTCATCATAGTTGGGGACGATCCTGAGCGGATCCGCTCGGAAGCGGCCTTCGCCAAGCTCTGGAGCGCTCGCCCGATCCCGGCGTCCAGCGGGACGACGACGCGCCATCGCCTGAACCGCGGCGGCAACCGGCAAGCCAACGCGGGGCTCCACCGGGTTGTGATCGTGCGCCTGCCCTGCCATCCGCCGACGCTGGCCTACATGCAGCGGCGTCTGGCCGAGAGCCGGACGAAGCGCGAGAGATCATCCGCTGTCTGAAACGCTTCGTCGCCCGCGAGATCTAAGCCCACCTGCGAGCGGCTGCGCCCTGCACCAAACCCACTTGACGAATATAGGAGCATCTGTGAGTTCCCGCTCCCAAGCCAACAGCGAACCAGACCAGGACGCGACCGCATCGCCAAGCCGCCACTCTTGCAGATAGCAAGCGGATCACATCAGATCCTGATACGTGGCTGTAGTACTCACATGTGCCCATCTTATCATGCCGTCAGGTCCCGGGCAGCGTCACCCGCCGGGCGCGCCGGCGCTGGATCAGCAGGAAGGTGCCGAAGGCGAGCCCGATCACGAGGAGCGACACGCCCGTCGTCACGGTGCCGAGCGCGTAGATCTCCGGGGTCGTCACCGTGGTAGTGAGGCCTTGCAATTCGAGCGGCAGGGTGTTGCGCCCGCCGATCGCCTGGCTGGTGCGGGCGAGCTCGTCCCACGACAGGGTGAAGCCGAACAGGGCGACGCCGACGAGGGAGGGCAGGATGATCGGCACCACGACGTGGCGCAAGGATTGCGGCCCGGTGGCGCCGAGGTCGCGGGCGGCCTCCTCGTAGGCCGGGTTGAAGCGGTTGAACACCGCGAACATGATGAGCAGGCCGAAGGGCAGGGTCCAGGTCAGGTGGGCACCGAGCGCGGAGGTGAACAGCCCCATCACGGTGCCGTGGTCCTGCAGGAAGCCCCAGCCGGTCCAGGCGGCGAACGCCTTGATCCCCTCGTCGATCAGCCGGAACTCGAGGCCGATGCCGAGCGACACCACGATCGAGGGCACGATCAGGCTCGCCACCGCGGTGTAGAACAATGGCGTCTGCCCGAGGAACCCCTTGCGGAAGGCCAATCCTGCGAAGAGCGCGATGGTGACGGTGAGCGCCATCACGACGAGGCCGAGGGCGAACGAGCGCCGGAACGCCGCCCAGATGTCGACGACGCCGAGCCCGGCCCACAGGCGCGAGAACCAGTAGGTCGAGACCCCGTTCATCGGGAAGGTGAGGCCGCCCTGCGGGCCCTGGAAGCTCAGCACCAGGATCGTCAGGGTCGGCCCATAGAGAAAGAGCACGAACAGCCCGAAGAAGGCCGCCAGCACGTAGAACGAGAAGGGACGGGGACCGTCGCGGCTCATGGCGTCTAGAGCTCCCGGCGCAGGTCGATCAGGCGGGTGAGCGCCGCTATCAGCACCATCACGGCGCCGAGCAGCACCACCGCGTTGGCGGCGGCGGCGGGGAACTGCAGGTAGGACATCTGTACTTGGATCACCTTGCCGACCGAGGCGATCTGCTGCCCGCCCATGACGCCGACGGTGACGAAGTCGCCCATGATCAGCGTCAGGACGAAGATCGACCCGATGGCGATGCCGGGCTTGCACAGGGGCACGATGACGTTCCACAAAGTCTGCCAGGGCGTCGCGCCGGCATCGGTCGCCGCCTCGATCAGGGCACGGTCGATCCGCATCATCGAGTTGAAGATCGGCACGATCATGAACACCGTGTTGAGGTGGATGATGGCCAGCACCACCGAGAAGTCGGAGTAGAGCAGCCCCTCGACCGGAGTCCGGATCAGGCCGAGGCCCATCAGGGTGTCGTTGACGAGGCCGTTGCGGCCGAGCAGCGGGATCCAGGCGATCATCCGGATCACGTTCGAGGTCCAGAACGGGATGGTGCAGATCAGGAACAGCACCGTCTGCATCGCCGTCGAGCGGACGTGGAACGCCACGAAGTAGGCCACCGTGAACCCGATCGTCAGCGTCGCGGCCCAGCCGAGGAGGCAGAACTTCAGCGTCGACAGGTAGGTCCGGAAGGTGGTGCAGAGGTCGCCCCCCGACAGGCAGCCCTCGAACACGTCGACGTAGTTCTGCAGGGTGAAGGCCGGGATGATCTCGTACTCGTTGTACTCCCAGAAGCTGACGATCACGGTGAGCGCCAGCGGCACCAGGAAGAACGCGAGGAAGACCAGCCCGAGCGGCATCGCCTGCCAGTAGGCGAGGCGTCGCTGGCGCCGCGTCTCCGTGGCGAGGCCCGGGAGGGCCGGGGCGGCGGGCGCCGCCTCCGGCAGGGCGTGGGCGGAGGCCGCGGCCGTGCTCATGCGGCGATGAACTCGTTCCACTTGCGCACCATGTAGGTGTTCTCGTCCATCACCGAGTTCCAGCAGGCGACGGCGCCCATCCGCTGCTCGAACGAGCCGCCGTCGCGCACCGCGCCGGCCTTCTCCATCACGGTGCCGTCCGGAGCCTTGATGTCCTTCTCGGCCGGCTTGCCCTCCATCCAGAATGCCCATTCGTAGGGCTCCATGTGGGCTTTTGCCGTTTCCAGCACCGCCGAGTAGTAGCCCTGGCGATTCAAATAGGCACCGGCCCAGCCCGACAGGAACCAATTGATGAAATCGTAGGCAGCGTCGAGCTTCCTTCCGGTCAGGGTCTTGGGCAGGCCGAAGCCGGTGGCCCAGGCGCGGTAGCCCTCCTTCAGCGGCTGGTAGGTGCAGGCGACGCCCTGCGAGCGCACCTTGGTGACGGCGGGCGACCACATCGACTGGATCACTGTCTCGCCGGACGCCATCAGGTTCACGGATTCGTTGAAGTCCTGCCAGAAGGCGCGGAACTGGCCGGCGCGCTTGGCCTCGATCAGCACCTTCATGGTGCGGTCGATCTCCGCCTTCGTCATGTTGCCCTTGTCGGGATAGGTGTAGTCGCCGGTCGCCTCCACCACCATCGCGGCGTCCATGATGCCGATCGACGGGATGTTGAGGATCGAGGCACGTCCCTTGAACTCGGGGTTCAGCAGCTCCTTCCAGGACGTGATCGGGCGCTTGATCAGGTCGGGCCGGATGCCGAGCGTGTCGGCGTTGTAGGTGGTCGGGATCAGGGTGATCCACTCGGTCGGCGAGCCCGCGAACTTGGTCGAGTTCTGGCCTTCCAGATAGAACACCTTCTTGGGCGCCGTGCCCTGGTCGCCGATCTTCTTGCCCCCGACCTCGCCCTTGGTGAAGACCGGCGTGATCTTGTCGGCGTTCTTGATGCGCCTCGCATCCATGCCGACGAGGTTGCCCGACGGCATCAGCTTCTTGAGGCTGAAATACTCCGAGTCGACGATGTCGAAGGAGTTCGGCTGGGTGACGACGCGCTTCGAGACCTCGTCGGTCACGACCGGGATGTACTCGATCGTGATGCCGAGATCCTCCTTCACCTTGCGGGCAATGTCGCCGCTCTGGTTCACGGCGGTGCCGAGATAGCGCAGGGTTACGGGCTCGGCCGCGATGATCGCCGGGAAGCCGGTGATCGTCCCGGAGCCGGCGGCGAGGCCGGCCGCGGCGCCGGCCCCCTTCAGCAGCGTGCGGCGGGACAGGCGGGGCGTCTTCGTGTCGGTCACGTTGTCATTCTCCCTTGGAC
>NZ_LABY01000023.1 GCF_001043975.1 Methylobacterium variabile | reverse complement strand
GCCCGCGGCGGCGCGGCCGGGGTCGGATCGAGGAGCGCAGCGGGAGCGGCCGGCGGCGTCGCGGGCGGGATCGCCACGGTGCGGACCACGGGGGGCGGCGTCGTCCTCAGGGCCGGGATCCCGTCCTTGATCTCCGGCATGTCGGCGACGCGACCGAAATGCACCTCAGGGGGGCGCGGTCGCAAGAGGCCGCTGATCGTCGGATAGGCCGCGGCGGCAAGTCCGGCGCAGCCTCCGATGCCGACGACGGCCAGGGCCGCCAGCATCGCCGGCCGGCGGAGGCGCGACCGCGAGGCCTCGCGCGCGGCGGCGCGCGCCGGGCGCACCTCGGATGGATCTATCTCCACTGGCATCATGGCGCGGGCTCTCCGATTACCTGCCCTCAACCATGATGAGAGCCGCCGAATCAGGCGTGAAGATGTCGAAGGAAATCCGCGGCCTGTGGATAACCTCCGGTTGCTGCATCGTCTCCGGGCAGCAGACGACATTGACTCCCGGCGCCAGGGCGCGCTTGTGCTAACAGCGGGGGCGACCGCACGGAACGCGAGGGCGGGTGCGCAAGACACGATTGATCGGGGCCGGCATCGCCGCCGTCCTGGCCGCAGCCGTCATGGCCGGCGGCGTCGCCATCCTGGTGCGCGAACAGGGCACCGGCGGCGGGCAGAAGGTCGCCGCCTTCCGCGAGGCCCGGACCTTCGCGATCTCCAGCACGCTCATGCAGATCGAGGGGCCCTACAGCCTGCTCCTCGGCGACTCGCAGCTCGAGCGGCTCTTCCTGCCGAGACTGTGCGGCCATCCTGCCGTCAACGCCGCCATCGCGGGGACGCGGGCCGCCGGCCTGCGGGCCGTCGCCGACTGGCTGAAGCTGCCGCGCCCCCCGGAGACGATCGTGGTCACCATCGGCACCAACGATCTCACCCGGCGCCAGCGATCCGGCCACCCGGACGCCACCGACCACTTCCGGGCGGAGACCCGCGCCCTCTTCGCCGAGCTGGCGCCGCGGGCCGGGCGCGTCGTCGCGACCGCGATCCCACCCTTCGATGCCGACCGTCCCGGCGTGGCGAAGCACTACGACGTCGCGGCGGCGCCCGCCTACTCGGCGATCCTGTCGGAGGAGTGCGCCCGGGCCGGCTGCCGGTACGTCGATGCCTTCGCCGGCCTGCGCGACCCGGCGGCCAAGGCCCGGTCGCCGGACGGGGTCCATCTCGGACTCGATGCCGCTGCGCGGGACCGGGTCGCCGCCCGCCTCGAGTCGGCCGCCTGTCCCGAGCTGTCGGCACCGTCGCGATGAGGTGGAAGCCGGGCGTCGACGGGCCGACCGGCGGCGCTCTACTTGATCTTCCTGGAAGTCCGCCAGGTGATCACTACTTTGGACTGCAGCGATGCGGCAAGTCTACAACCGCGACCCGGCCTGGCCTCCCCGGACGGCAGATGCCGACATGATCTCCCCGGCACCCGCGCAGATCACGGCACGGCGACGATTTCGCCGAGGTCAGCTTACGGAGTGTGTCTGCGGCACTTGGACGAATCGCGCCCTTAGGTTAGCAGAAACGGGTTTCGGGATTTACCCGATTCGGCTGGGCGCGACCGGCGACTGACGGCGCGGCCCGAGCCCGGGTAGAGGCACCGCCGTGCTCGGCATGATCGAGTAGGAGAGCTGATGACGGCGCGGACCGCGCATCCGATCGCGGGCGTACCGGTCGACGGACCGGACGATGCCCTCGGCCGCGCGCTGCCGGAGAGCGGGGACGGGCTGGGCGGGCTGCCCTCGCGCCTGCTCCTCGACGCGTTGCCGCAGAAGATCTGGATGTTCGACCGCGACGGCGACGTGCGCTTCGCCAACGGGGCGGCACGGGAGATCGGCACCGGCCTCGGCGAGCCGGACGGCTGGGACAGCGTGATCCACCCCAAGGATCGCAACCGCGCGGCCGCCGCCCGCGCCTCCGCCATCCAGTCCGGCGAGCCCTACGATCTGACGATCCGCCTGCGCGACGCCAGCGGCCGCTGGCACTGGCACCAGACCGACCTGGTGCCGATCCGCGACGGCGCATCGGTCGTCGGCTGGATGCTGACGGCCGCCGACGTCGACGACGTCGTGGCCGACAACCAGGCCCTCGAAGCCACCACCAACCTGCTGCTCCTCACCCACAAGGCGGCCGGCGTCGGTCTCTGGGACTGGAACATGCGCACCGGCGCGCTCTCCCTCTCGGCGGAGGGCGCGCGCCTGCACGGCCTGGCGGCGCAGACCTGCATCATCACGTCCTCGGCCTGGACCGGGCTGGTCCACGCCGAGGACCGCGCGGTGCTGTGGGATGCGGTGACGAAGGCGGTCACCACCCGCACCCCGTTCTCGGTCGACGTGCGGGTCACCGCCGAGCACGGCAGCACCCGCTGGATCCAGAGCCTCGGGCGCGTGCTCGACGACGCGCACGGCCTGAGCGGGCGCATCGTCGGCCTGACGCTCGACATCACCGCCCGCAAGCGGGCGGAGCAGGCGCTCTCTCAGGCCAAGGAGGGGGCCGAGCAGGCCAACCGGGCGAAGTCGGACTTCCTGGCGATGATGAGCCACGAGATCCGCAACCCCCTCAACGCCGTCCTCGGCTACACCGAGCACATGCTGGGTCGCTCCCGCGAGCCCGAGACCCTGCGCCACCTCGCCGCCGTCCAGGAGGCCGGCGAGATCCTGCTGCGGGTCGTCGACGACGTGCTCGACGTGGCGCAGATCGAAGCGGGCCAAGTCGCCCTCGATCCCGAGCCCTTCCTCCTCGCCGACCTTCTGGAGGGAACCGCCTCCCTCGCCCGCGGGACGGCCGCCCGCAAGGGCGTGGTGGTGGAGGTCGTGCGCGATCCCGCCACCCCGGCCTGGGTGCTCGGGGACCTCGGCCGGCTGCGCCAAGTGCTGCTCAACCTCCTCACCAACGCCGTGAAGTTCACGCCGTCAGGACGGGTGGTCCTGGCCGTCAGCCCGGACACCGGCCGGGGGGCCGAGGGCCGCGTGCTGTTCACGGTGAGCGACACCGGCATCGGCATGTCGCCCGCCCAGCAGGAGCGGCTGTTCGTGCCCTTCGGCCAGGGGGACGAGTCGATCCGGCGCCGCTTCGGCGGCAGCGGCCTCGGCCTGGTGATCTGCCGCCACCTCGTCGAGCTGATGGGCGGCCGGATCGGCGTCGCGAGCGAGCCCGGGCGGGGGACGCGGATCTGGTTCGCCGTGATGCTGCCGCCGGCCTGAGCGGCCGGTTCAGTTCCGGCCCGCGGGACGTTATCTAGATCCGCGTGCGACCGGGCGGCGAGCCCGGGCGCCGGCGCAGGGTTCCGGGCCGGGACGTCGCGCCGGACGCCCGCGCGGTCCGCGACGGCATCAAAAGAGATCCCATGCAGTGGACGGATGACGGGCTGGTACTCGGGGCGCGGCGGCACGGCGAGACCAGCGTCGTCCTGGAGCTGATGACGGCGGAGCACGGGCGGCATCTCGGCCTCGTCCATGGCGGGCGCTCGCGCCGGATGCAGCCGGTGCTCCAGCCCGGCAACCTGGTGCGGGCGGTGTGGCGGGCGCGGCTCGACGAGAGTCTCGGCGCCTACGCGGTCGAGCCGCTCGAGAGCGCCAGCGCCCGGCTGATCGGCTCGCGCCTCGCCCTCTACGGCATCGGCTACGCCGCCGGGCTGCTGCGGCTCCTGCCGGAGCGCGACCCCCATCCGGCCCTGTTCGCCGCAGCGAGGGTGCTGGTCGAGCACCTGCACGAGCCCGAGGTGGCCCCGGCCCTGATGGTGCGCTTCGAGCTCGCGGTGCTGGCCGAGCTCGGCTTCGGCCTCGACCTCTCGGCCTGCGCGGCCACCGGCACCAACGCCTACCTGGCCTACGTCTCGCCGAAGAGCGGCCGCGCCGTGAGCGCCGCCGCCGGCGAGCCCTGGCGCGACCGGCTGCTGGCCCTGCCCGATTTCCTCGTCGACCGCCCCGACCGCCGCGGCCTGAACGTGCCGAGCACGGCGGAGGTAAGGCAAGGGTTTACCTTGACGGGATATTTCCTCGATCAGCACATCTGGGGCCCGCGCGATCTCGCCGAGCCGGAGGAGCGGGTGCGCTTCGTCGCGCTTGGCACTGCCGGCGCCGGCTGAGCCCGCCTGCGGACGCGGCGCTAGCGGGAGCGAGGCGAGCCCGGACGGGCGCCGGCACCGTGGGCCGAATGCACGGAGAGGTGGTCCGCACCGTTCCTGGCAATCGGCGGATGTTCGTGTTATGTTCTGGTCTTGAGACCGCCGAAATCGTGAGCTGACGTACGCCCCATGGGAAAGCCCTTCGAGCCACCCTCCGACCGCGACGGGATCGAGAACGTCGACCTGAAGGCGGCGCTGGAGGAGCGCTACCTCGCCTACGCCCTCTCGACCATCATGCACCGGGCGCTGCCCGATGCACGAGACGGCCTCAAGCCCGTCCACCGGCGCATCCTGCACGCGATGCGGCTGCTGCGCCTCGATCCCGGCAGCGCCTACAAGAAGTGCGCCCGCGTCGTCGGCGACGTGATCGGCAAGTACCATCCGCACGGCGACGTCGCGGTCTACGACGCCCTGGTGCGCCTGGCGCAGGATTTTGCCCAGCGCTACCCGCTGGTCGACGGCCAGGGCAATTTCGGCAACATCGACGGCGACAACCCGGCGGCCCAGCGCTACACCGAGTGCCGGATGACCGAGGTCGCCCGCCTCCTCCTCGAGGGGATGGACGAGGACGCGGTCGACTTCCGGCCCAACTACGACGGGCAGGAAGAGGAGCCGGTGGTGCTGCCGGCGGCCTTCCCGAACCTGCTCGCCAACGGCTCGCAGGGCATCGCGGTCGGCATGGCGACCTCGATCCCGCCCCACAACGTGGCGGAGCTGTGCGAGGCGGCGCTCTACCTCATCACCCACCCGGCCGCGACCTCCGAGCAGCTGACCACCTTCGTGAAGGGGCCGGACTTCCCGACCGGCGGCATCGTGATCGATCCGGCGGCATCGATCGCCGAGGCCTACCGCACCGGGCGCGGCGGCTTCCGGGTCCGGGCGCGCTGGCAGAAGGAAGATCTCGGCCGCGGTACCTGGGCGGTCGTCGTCACCGAGATCCCCTACGGCGTGCCGAAGGCCCGGCTGATCGAGAAGATGGCCGAGCTTCTCCAGGAGAAGAAGCTGCCGCTGCTCGCCGACGTGCGCGACGAATCGGCCGAGGACGTGCGGGTGGTGCTGGAGCCGCGCTCGCGGACCGTCGATCCCGTCGTCCTGATGGAATCGCTGTTCCGGCTCACGGAACTTGAGAGCCGCATTTCCCTCAACATGAACGTGCTGGTCGGCGGCACGGTGCCGCGGGTGATCGGCCTCGCCGAGGCCCTGCGCGAGTGGCTCGACCATCGCCGGGTCGTGCTCCAGCGCCGCTCGCGCCACCGCCTCGCCCAGATCGAGCGCCGGCTCGAGATCCTCGGCGGCCTGCTCATCGTCTATCTCGACCTCGACCGGGTGATCCAGATCATCCGAGAGGAGGACGAGCCGAAGGCCGAGCTGATGCGGGTCTTCGAGCTGACCGAGCTGCAGGCCAACGCCATCCTGGACACCCGCCTCAGGTCGCTGCGCAAGCTCGAGGAGATGGAGCTGAAGCGCGAGCTCGACACGCTGACCAAGGAGAAGGCCGAGCTCGACGGGCTGCTCGGCTCCGACGACCGGCAGTGGAAGGCGATCGCCGGGCAGATCCGGGCGGTGCGCAAGACCTACGGTCCCGAGACGCCGCTCGGCCGCCGCCGCACGACGCTCGAGAACCCGCCCGACACCTCCGGCATCGACTTCTCCGAGGCGATGGTCGAGCGCGAGCCGATCACCGTGATCGTGTCGCAGAAGGGCTGGATCCGCGCGCTCAAGGGCCACGTCGCCGACCTCTCGGGCGTGCAGTTCAAGGGCGACGACACCCTGAAGGTCAGCTTCCCCACCGAGACGACCGCCAAGATCCTGGTGCTCGCGTCGAACGGCAAGGTGTTCACGCTCGAGGCCGCCAAGCTCCCCGGCGGGCGTGGCTTCGGCGATCCCGTTCGCCTGATGGTCGACATGGACGAGGGCTCGGAGATCGTCACCGTCTGGGCGCACAAGCCCGGCGTGAAGCTCCTTCTCGCCACCACCGACGGGCGCGGCTTCGTCACGCCGGCGGACGGGCTCGTCGCCAACACCCGCAAGGGCAAGCAGGTGGTCGGCCTTGACGAGCCAGCCCAGGCCAGCCTCGTCGTCGAGGTAGGGGAGGGCGACCACGTCGCCGCCTGCGGTACCAACCGCATGCTGACGGTGTTCCCGCTGGCCGAGATCCCCGAGATGGTGCGCGGCAAGGGCGTGCGGCTGCAGAAGTACCGCGACGGCGCCCTCGACTCGGTGGTGATCTTCCGCCTCGCCGACGGCCTGACCTGGCCCGACAGCGCCGGCCGCACCCGCACCGTGGCGGGCGAGGAGCTGGCGAAGTGGGTCGGCCACCGCGGCACCGCCGGAACGATGGCGCCGCGGGGATACCCCAAGTCCGGCCGCGCGTGACCGGGGCCCGGATCGCGCATGGCGGGCGGGCTGCAACCCGAAGGGGAGGATGACGAGGAGGGCGACGAGGAGCGCGAGCGGGCACAGCTCGCCCGTGACACCCTCGTCCACAACGAGCAGGTGAAGCTGACCGCGAACCTGATGAACATCGGTGCCGCCGGCTTCGCCATCACGGGCATCGTCGCCCCGCTCACCGCCGCCATGGCGACGACGGGCCGCGTCACCGCGCCAGCCCTCGCGCTGATGGTCGTTTGGTTCGTGCTCGGCGTTGGTCTACACTTCGGTGCGAGGCTGACGTTGACGACCCTGCGATGATGAGCCTGACGACCTACGCCCTGGTCCTGGTGCCCTGCCTCGTGGGAGGCGCCGCGGTGCTGGGCGTGACGAGCTTGCGCCGGTCGGCCGCCCGGCTCGACCGGCGGGCGGCGCGGATCGCCGCGGAGGCGTCGCCCCCGCGGAGCCCGCGGGCGCATCCGAGGGCCGTAAGGCGGGCGGCCGGGCGTTGATCGACGTTGAAAAATAGCCGGATAATATAGATGGCTGAATCGGAGCAGTACATCGGCGAAGTCACCCATACATCGTCGACTTTCTTGCAGGCTATCCTGGCGATCATTCTTCCCGTTGGCGCGGCGTTCGCAGAAATCTCGGACAGGATCGGAGAAGCACGTGCGAACCACTGGATCGTCACCTGCACCCTACTCCTGCTCACCGTGGTCGCGGCCGCAAGCGGTTGGCGCCGGGCATTGATGCTATGGCCGGCGACATTGCTATGGGGCCTGATCGCGTTCGGAACTGTCTGGGAGTGGCGTGACGAGATTCAGCAGAAAGGAACGCTGAGCCTGCTGTGGGAGGTTGGATCGACGGCAGCGGCGATGTTGCTCGGCCCGCCCCTGTGCGCCGGACTCGCCCGACGGTGGCTAAGCCCCCTGACGCGAGCAGCGTAGCGGACGCCTGCGCCCCGAGCCCGACTTCCCCCTACACCCACTGCCCCGCAGCGCCCTCCGCCGCCCGGCGGATCGCCGCGATGTTGCCGGCATAGGCCGCGCGCCCGCCCTTGAAGGTGGCGGAACCGGCCACCAGCGCGTTGGCGCCCGCCTTCACCACGGCCGGCGCGGTCTCCGGCGTGATGCCGCCATCGACCTCGATGTCGATGTCGCGGCCGGCGGTCATGGCGCGCACGCGGGACACGGTCTCGCAGACCGAGCCGATGAAGCTCTGGCCGCCGAAGCCCGGGTTGACCGTCATGCACAGGACGAGGTCGACCATGTCGAGCACCGGCTCGACCAGGCTCGCCGGCGAGCCCGGGTTGATGGCGACGCCGGCGCGCTTGCCCAGCGCCCGGATGGTCTGGAGCGAGCGGTGCAGGTGCGGCCCGGCCTCCGCGTGGACCGTGATGATGTCGGCGCCGGCCTCGGCGAAGGCCTCGAGGTAGGGATCGGCCGGGGCGATCATCAGGTGGACGTCGAACACGGCCGTCGTGTGCGGCCGCAGCGCCTTCACCACCACCGGCCCGAAGGTGATGTTGGGCACGAAATGGCCGTCCATCACGTCGATGTGGACCCAGTCGGCTCCGGCCGCGACGACGTCGCGGACCTCCTCGCCGAGCCGGGAGAAGTCGGCCGACAGGATCGAGGGGGCGATCACCAGGGGACGGGTCATGGCAGGCCTCGGGTACAGATGCGCGAAAGGCCAGGGTTCGTCACCCCGGCCCCCTGCATGCAGAACGGTTCGGTAGGACGATCAGCGCCGGCGGAACTGGCTGCCGCCGCGGAACGGCGGACGCGGGCCCGAGCTGCGCTCGTCCTTGTGGCGGAACACCAGGCGGCCCTTTTCCAGGTCGTAGGGCGACATCTCGACGGTGACCCGATCGCCGGCCAGAGTCTTGATGCGGTTCTTCTTCATCTTGCCGGCCGTGTAGGCCACGATCTCGTGGCCCTGGTCGAGCTGCACGCGGTACCGTGCGTCCGGCAGGATCTCGAGCACGAGACCGTCGAACTGCATCAACTCTTCTTTCGCCATTCACACTCTCCACCCGGGTCGCCGTCGCGGTCGGCGCCACCGGGAGCACATTTCAGCATTTGATCGCGACGCGGCCGGCCGTACGGGTGCTCGGCCGAGGTGCCGGGCGCGCTGATGGCCTTCTAACGCTCGTTGTGCATGTAAGGTGAGGCGATGGGACGCGCAAGCGGGAGCGTAACGATCACACGGCTTCGTCAACGCCGGAAGGGCCCGGCGCGCAGGGCGCCGGGCCAGGTCCATTCCCACACCATCCCGCCTTGCCGCCGACGCCTCGATGACGAGGCGTAGCGCTTCACGGGCTTGGCCGGCACCGTCGAGCCGGTCGGCTCGACGGTGCCGCGGTCTTACTGGGTCAGCTCGTTGCCGGTGTAGTCGATCCGGCCGTCGCCGCTCTTCTTCCACATGTACATCACGTAGTCGGGACGGGTGATGTCACCCTTCTTGTCGTAGGAGATGTCGCCGATCACGGTCTTGAACGGCTTGCCCTCGTGCATGTAGGCGGCGACCTTCTTGCCGTCGGTCGACTTGGTGGCCTCCATGGCGTCCTTCAGGATCTGCACGGCGGCGTAGGAGTACAGGGTGTAGGCCTCGGGATCGATGTTGCGGGCCTTGAAGGCGGCCACGACGTCCTTCGCGTTGGGGTTCTTGCGGGCGTCCGGCGAGAAGGTCATCAGGGTGCCGTCGGCGCCCGGGCCGGCGATCTGGGCGAACTCCTTGTCGGTGATGCCGTCGCCGCTCATCAGCGGGGCGTTGAGGCCCTGGTCGCGCATCTGGCGCACGATCAGGCCGGCCTCGGTGTGCAGGCCGCCGTAATAGACCACGTCCGCCTTGGCCTGCTTCAGCTTCGAGACGAGGGCCGAGTAGTCCTTCTCGCCCGGGTTGATGCCCTCGAACACCACCTCCTTGCCGCCCTTGGCCTTCAGGGTCTTCAGCGTCTCGTCGGCGAGACCGCGCCCGTACGGGGTCTTGTCGTGCACGAAGGCGATGTTCTTGCCCTTGAACTTGTCGGCGAGCCACGTGCCGGCCACCGCGCCCTGCTGGTCGTCGCGGCCGCAGGTGCGGAAGGTGTTGAACAGCTTGCGGTCGGTGAATTTCGGGTTGGTCGAAGCGGGGGTGATCTGGACGATGCCGGACTCGGCGTAGACATCGGAAGCCGGGATCGAGACGCCGGAGTTGAAGTGGCCGACCACGGCCTTCACGCCCTCGGCGGCGAACTTGTTGGCGACCGACACGCCCTGCTTCGGGTCGGAGGCGTCGTCGCCGATGACCAGGACGATCTTCTGGCCGTTGATGCCGCCGGCCTTGTTGATGTCGGCCACGGCCTGCTCGGCGCCGTTCTTGAGCTGGGCGCCGAAGGCGGCGTTGGCGCCGGTGATCGGGCCGGCAACGCCGAGCTTGATCTGGGCCTGCGCCGATCCGGCCCAGGCGAGGCCGGCCGCGAGGGCGAAGCCGGCCAGTAGCGTGCGCTTCATCTCTGTACTCCTCTGGAACGACACAACGTCGGGCTCGCGGGCCCTTTCGGCCGGGAGACCGGGGCCCTCGGGCCCCGGATCGGTTGCGTCCGGGATGAGCCCCGGACGGATCGCAAGTCCCGCGCCCGTCTCGGGCGCGGGGCGCCGGGCGTCAGGCTCCCGCCTTCGCCCGCCAGGTGAGGGGGCCGCTGCGCTCGTAGAGCCAGCGGTACTGGGTCGTCATCTGCCGGGCCCGGGTGGCGCGGTATCCGGCCGAGCCGATGACGAGCAGCACGATCGTGTCGACGACGTAGTAATGCGGCGACACGAACGTGCCCTCGAACAGGGCGTGGTGGATGAAGCGCACGGCGACGCCGAGGAGCAGGAGCGAGAGCACCGCCTGCCAGTAGGGCCGCCAGCCCAGCGCGATGCCGCGCCCGATCATCCAGGCCATCCAGCCGCCCATCACCACGGTGACGAGGAGGAAGAGCCAGACCGTGCTCTCCTCGTAGAGCATCCCCTGCATCAGTGCCGTCCCCCTTCGAGATAGGCGGCCTTCACCGACGGGTCGTCGAGGAGTTGCTTGCCGGTGCCCGACATCGTGATGGTGCCCGTGACCATGACGTAGCCGCGATGGGCGAGCTTCAGGGCGTGGTAGGCGTTCTGCTCGACGAGGAAGACCGTCATGCCGTCGCGCTCATTGAGCTCCTTGATGGCGGAGAAGATCTGCTTGACGATCAGCGGGGCGAGGCCGAGCGACGGCTCGTCGAGGAGCAGCAGGCGCGGCCGGCTCATCAGGGCGCGGGCGATGGCGAGCATCTGCTGCTCGCCCCCCGACATCGTGCCGCCGCGCTGGTACAGCCGCTCCTTGAGCCGCGGGAACATCGCGCAGACCCGCTCCAGGTCCTGCTCGAAATGGGCGCCGCCGTTGACCGCCGCCCCCATCTGCAGGTTCTCGTAGACGGTCATGCGCGGGAAGATCCGCCGGCCCTCCGGCGACTGCGCCAGGTTGAGGCGGGCAATCTCGTGGGTCGGCATCCGGGTGATGTCCCGGCCCGCGTATGTGATCGTGCCCTCGCGCGCCCGGGGGCTGCCGAAGATCGTCATCATCAGGGTCGACTTGCCGGCCCCGTTCGCCCCGATCAGCGTGACGATCTCGCCCTCGTTGACGTCGAGGTCGACGCCCTTGAGCGCGATGATGTTGCCGTAATAGGTCTTGACCCCGCGCACGGTGAGGAGCGGCGCGCGGGTGCCGGCGGCCCGGGCGCGGGTCTCGTCCACCAGGACGTTGATGCCGGCGACGCTCATACCCCTACCTCCGCCTCGACCTGCTCCACCTCGTCGTCCTCGACGCCCAGATAGGCGGCAATGACGCTCTGGTCGCTCTGGATCTCCGCCGGGGTGCCGTCGGCGATTTTGGTGCCGTAATCGAGCACCACGACGTGATCGGAGATCTCCATCACCACCGACATGTCGTGCTCGATCAGCAGGACCGAGGTGTCGTGGTCGTCGCGGATCGTCCGCAGCAGGTCGTTGAGCAGCAGCGATTCCCGTGGGTTGAGGCCCGCCGCCGGCTCGTCGAGGCAGAGCAGGACCGGGTCGGTGCACATCGCGCGGGCGATCTCGAGCCGGCGCTGGTCGCCGTAGGGCAGGGCGCCCGCCGGGTCGTCGGCACGGTGCATCAGGTGGATGCGCGCGAGCCACTCCTTGGCCCTCTCGACCGCCGCCTGCTCGGCCCGCCGGTAGGCGGGCAGGCCGAGCAGCCCCGCGATCGTGTAGCCGGAGGCCAGCATCAAGGGGTTGTGCTGGGCCACCAGCAGGTTCTCCAGCACGGTCATGCCGGTGAACAGGCGGATGTTCTGGAACGTGCGGGCGACGCGCGCCCGCCGGTTCACCGCGTAGCCGGGCAGCCGCTCGAGCAGGAACTCGGCGCCGTCGCGGTGGCGCAGGGTCATCATGCCCTCAGTCGGCTTGTAGAAGCCGGTGATGCAGTTGAAGACCGTGGTCTTGCCGGCACCGTTCGGGCCGATCAGCGCCGTGATGTCGCCGCGGCCGACCCGGAACGACAGGTCGTTGACGGCGACGAGGCCGCCGAAGCGCATGGTGACGTGGTCGACCGTCAGCACCGGGTCGGCCATGCGGGGGGAGGCAAAAGAGGAGGACATCGAGGACGCCATCAGCCGTGCCCCTCCTTCACGAGGGAGCCCGAGATGCGCTTGCGCTCCTTCAGGACGATCGACGGCGCGCGCTCCGAGATCAGGCCGCGGGGGCGCCAGATCATCATGATCACCATGGCGAGGCCGAACAGCAGCAGGCGGTACTCGCTCGGGTCGAAGTGGTCGCCGAACACCGCCTTGAGGAAGCCGAGGTTGCGCAGGAGCTCCGGCCCGCCGACCATTGCGACCGCGGCGATCGCGACGCCGATCTGCGACCCCATGCCGCCGAGCACGACGATCGCCAGGATGATCGCGCTCTCGAGGAAGTTGAAGCTCTCCGGGCTGACGAAGCCCTGGCGGACGGCGAAGAACGAGCCGGCGAAGCCGCCGAACATCGCGCCGAGCGCGAAGGCCGTGAGCTTGGTGTTTGTGGTGTTGATGCCGAGCGACCGGCAGGCGATCTCGTCCTCGCGCAAGGCCTCCCAGGCCCGCCCGATCGGCAGGCGGCGCAGGCGCAGCGTCACCCCGTTGGTGATGAGGGCGAGCGCCAGGATCAGGTAGTAGAGGAAGATCACCCGGTGCATCGGGCTGAAATCCAGCCCGACCTTCGCCGCGAAGCCGTCCTCGTCCGCGGTGAACGGGATGCCGAAGAACGTGGCGCGGGGGATCGACGAGATGCCGGCGGCTCCCCCTGAGAAGTCGGTCCAGTTGATCAGGACGAGCCGGATGATCTCGCCGAAGGCCAGCGTCACGATGGCGAGGTAGTCGCCGCGAAGCCGCAGGACGGGGAAGCCCAGCACCATCCCCCACAGGCCGGCGAACAGCCCGGCGAGCGGCAGGCAGACCCAGAACGACAGGTCGAACACCGTCGAGAGCAGGGCGTAGGAGTAGGCGCCGACGGCGTAGAACGCGACGTAGCCGAGGTCGAGCAGGCCCGCGAGGCCGACCACGATGTTGAGGCCCCAGCCCAGCATCACGTAGGTGAGGATCAGGATGCCGAGGTCGATCCAGTAGCGGGATTCGCCCAGGCCCCCGGTGCCCAGCACCGCGAGGAGCGGGAAAGCCAGCGTCACGCCGAGGAAGGCCGGCAGGGCGTAGGCAGAGATCTTCTGCGAGGCATTCGGCGTCGCGTCCACCGCCTCGGTCGCCTGCGTCGGCGAGGGCGTGAGCGCCCGCCGGGCGTCGCGGTTGGCGAGCACCAGCCGCTGGCCCAAGCGCGCGACGAAGACGATCCCGCACAGGATCGCCACGAGGCCCCAGCGCGGCACGAGGTCGAGGGCGGAGGTCTGGCTGAGATCGGTGCGGAACGCGACGATCGGCACGCACAGGCCGAAGGTGACGAGCGCGAACAGCGCCGCGTCCTTGATGATCGCCGCCATGTCGGTGGCGGCGCGGTCGGCGGCGGTGGGCGCCGCCAGGGTCTTGGCCGGGTTCGCCATCAGACCTTCTCGACCTCGGGCCGGCCGAGGATGCCGGACGGCATGAAGATGAGCACGATCGCGAGGATCGAGAACGCCGCCACGTCCTTGTACTCGATGGAGAAGTACGCCGACCAGAAGGTCTCGACGAGGCCGATGAGGAGGCCGCCGAGCACCGCGCCGGGCAGGCTGCCAATGCCGCCGAGCACCGCCGCCGTGAACGCCTTGACCCCGGGCGTGAAGCCGTCGGCGAACGACACGACGCCGTAATAGAGCAGGTACATGGTGCCTGCGACCGCAGCCAGCGCGGCGCCGAGCACGAAGGTCAGCGAGATGGTGCGGTCGACGTCGATGCCCAGAAGTGCCGCCATCTTGCGGTCCTGCTCGCAGGCGCGCTGGGCGCGGCCGAGCGGCGTCTTCTGCACCAGGTACCAGAACCCGGCGAGCAGCACGACCGTCGTCAGCATGATGATGATCTGCTTGTAGGACAGCGCCACCGCGTAACCGTTATCCCCGGTCCAGAGCGTGATCACGTCGCGCATCATCGGCGGGGTCGGCTTGTTGCGGGCGCCCTGCACCACCTGGACGAAGTTCGACAGGAAGATCGAGACGCCGATCGCCGAGATCAGCGGCGCCAGGCGGAACGAGCCGCGCAAGGGGCGGTAGGCGATGCGCTCGATCGACCAGCCCCACAGGGCGGTGAGCAGCATCGCGCAGATCAACACGATGAGAAGCGCCAGTGCGATGGACGAGATGCCGAGCCAGGTCGTGACGATCAGGAAGGTGATCAGCGCGATGAAGGCCGAGAGCATGAACACGTCGCCGTGGGCGAAGTTGATCATGCCGATGATGCCGAACACCATCGTGTAACCGATGGCGATGAGGCCGTAGATCGACCCCAGCGTCAGCCCGTTGATGAGCTGCTGCGCGAAGACCTCCATGCGGTCACGTTCTCCATTCGCGGGCTCTTTGCCCGAGCCTCTCCGGCCGCGCCCGTTCGTGCGGGTGTCACGGCCGTCCCTTGGCGTGAGGCTTAGCAAGCACCGCACCACTCGACAATCCGGGGTTGCCGGGCGGGTGTGCGAAAGGCCGGCTGGCTCCGCCGCAACCGCTCCGCTACCGTTCCGGCGAAGCCGATTTCACCACAACCAGGGGGGACCGCCACCATGGCGATGACGATGACCGGGGAGGTCGTGCTGCCGGCCGACCAGCAGACCGTGTGGGAGAAGCTCAACGATCCGGAGGTGCTCAAGCGCTGCATCCCGGGCTGCGACACTCTCGAGAAGGTCGGCGACAACGAGCTGCAGGCCTCGGCCAAGATCGCGGTCGGCCCGGTGAAGGCGACCTTCAAGGGCAAGGTGACCCTCACCGACATCGACCCGCCGAACGGCTACCGCATCACCGGCGAGGGACAGGGCGGCGTCGCCGGCTTCGCCAAGGGCGGCGCCGTGGTGCGGCTCGAGCCGGCTGAGGACGGCCAGACCAAGATGACCTACGACGTCGAGGCCAGCGTCGGCGGCAAGCTCGCCCAGCTCGGCGGCCGCCTGATCAACGGCGTGGCCAAGAAGTACGCCGACAACTTCTTCGACACGTTCGCCAAGGAGGTCCAGGGCGGGGAGGTCGGCAGCGAGACCTCCGCCGCCTGAGCGCGGCCCGAGCCCGGTTCGCGATTCGGTCGCCCGCGATCACCTTGTTGCGAGCCGATCGGGCAGAATGGCGGAAATCGGCTGGAATCGGCCGGTTTCCGCGCCGAAAGACCGAGGTGTCACGCCTTGACCGGCGGTTCCGGGCGGTTGACACTCGAATTCGAGCGATTCCAGAGAGGCACGGCCGGCCCGGCCACCACGAGCGACAGGGTCCAGCAGAAGGACCCGCGGGTCTTCGGCCAGGAGGAGGACGTCACCCATGAGCGCTGTCAGCCTGACGGTGAACGGCAAGGCCGTGACCGCCGACATCGATCCGCGCACGCTGCTGGTGCAGTACCTGCGGGAGAACCTTCGCCTCACCGGCACCCATGTCGGGTGCGACACCAGCCAGTGCGGCGCCTGCGTGGTCCATCTCGACGGCGAGGCGATCAAGGCCTGCACCGTGCTGGCGGTGCAATGCAACGGCCGCCAGGTCACCACCATCGAGGGCCTGGCCTCCGGCGGCGAGCTGCACCCGATGCAGGCGGCCTTCCGCGAGCATCACGGGCTGCAGTGCGGCTACTGCACGCCCGGCATGATCATGACCGCCGTCGACCTCGTGCGCCGCAAGGGCAGCGCCCTGGACGAGCACACCATCCGGCATGAGCTGGAAGGCAACATCTGCCGCTGCACCGGCTACCACAACATCGTGAAGGCCATCGCGGCGGGCGCCGAGAACATGGCGGCCGAGCCGCAGAAGGTCGCGGCAGAGTAGCGCGCGCTGCCAATAACCCTCCCCCCCTCTGCGGGGGAGGGTGCCCGGCTGCGAGTGCGAAGCACCCGCGCGCCGGGCGGGAGAGGGGCAGCACGACGCTGCTCCAGATGGCGCCGTCCAAATCGATCGCGATCTTTCCGGAGACGGCGCCCCCTCTCCTGGCTCGCGCCGCTCGCCAGCCTTCCCCACGGAGGGGAGAGGGTTCACAACCTGCGCCGTACGAAAAACCCGTCCGCGCCATCCGGACCAACAACAACACGCCACGACAGAACGAGGCCGGCCCCGTGACGCCGGCCCGCGAGGCCAGATCCGGGAGAGACACGCACATGACCGCCACCGGCATCGGCGCCTCGGTGCGCCGCAAGGAAGACCAGCGCTTCATCACCGGCAAAGGCCGCTACGTCGACGACTACAACCGTCCGGGCCAGGCCTACGCGTACTTCCTGCGCTCGCCGCACGCCCACGCCGAGATCCGCGGCATCGACAAAGCGGCCGCCGCGGCGATGCCGGGCGTGGTCGCGATCCTGACCGGCGAGGACCTGGCGGCCGACAAGGTCGGCGGGCTGATCTGCGGCTGGATGATCCACTCCAAGGACGGCACGCCGATGAAGGCCGGGGCGCACCCGGCGCTGGCCCAGGGCAAGGTGCGCTACGTCGGCGACCACGTCGCGGTGGTGATTGCCGAGACCCTGGCCCAGGCCAAGGACGCCGCCGAGGCGATCACCGTCGACTACGATCTCCTGCCGGCGGTGGTCGAGACCGCGAAGGCGGCCGGCGCCTCGACGGTGGTGCACGACGTCGCCCCCGACAACACGGTGTTCAACTGGCACCTCGGCAACCAGGCCGACGTCGAGGCGGCCTTCGCCCGCGCGGCGCACGTCACCAAGCTCGACATCGTCAACAACCGCCTGGTGCCGAACCCGATCGAGCCCCGCGCCGCCGTCGGCGAGTACGACGAGGCGGAAGAGGCCTTCACCCTCTACACCACGAGCCAGAACCCGCACGTCGCGCGCCTCGTGCTCTCGGCGTTCATCGGCATCGCGCCGGAGAACAAGCTCCGGGTCGTGGCGCCCGACGTCGGCGGCGGCTTCGGCTCGAAGATCTTCATCTACGCCGAGGAGACGGTCTGCGTCTGGGCGGCGAAGAAGGTCGGCCGGCCGGTGAAGTGGACGAGCGACCGCACCGAGGCGTTCCTGTGCGATGCCCACGGGCGCGACCACGTCACCCACGCGGAACTGGCGACGGACGAGGGCGGGAAGATCCTGGCCCTCAAGGTCCACACCATCGCCAATCTCGGCGCCTACCTGTCGACCTTCTCCTCGTCGGTCCCGACGTACCTCTACGCGCCGCTCCTGTCGGGCCAGTACAACATCCCGGCGATCTACTGCGAGGTGGACGGCGTCTACACCAACACCGCGCCGGTCGACGCCTATCGGGGCGCCGGGCGGCCGGAGGCGACCTTCGTCATCGAGCGCCTGGTCGAGGTCGCCGCGCGGGAGCTCAACCAGGACCCGGCGAAGTTCCGGCGCAAGAACTACATCAAGAGCTTCCCGCACCAGACGCCGGTCATCATGATGTACGATGGCGGCGACTATTCGGCCTCGCTCGACAAGGCGCTGGAGATCGCCGACCACAAGGGCTTCGCGCGGCGGCGACGCGAGAGCGCCCGCAACGGCAAGCTTCGCGGCATCGGCTTCTCGTCCTACATCGAGGCCTGCGGCATCGCCCCGTCGCAGGCGGTGGGCTCGCTCGGCGCCGGCGTGGGCTTGTGGGAATCGGCCGAGGTGCGGGTGAATCCCACCGGCTCGATCGAGGTGCTGACCGGCTCGCACAGCCACGGTCAGGGCCACGAGACCACCTTCGCCCAGCTCGTCTCAGACCGGCTCGGCGTGCCGATCGAGAGCGTCACCATCGTGCACGGCGACACCGACAAGGTGCAGTTCGGCATGGGCACCTACGGCTCGCGCTCCGGCGCGGTCGGCATGTCGGCCATCGCCAAGGCGATCGACAAGGTGGTGGCCAAGGGCCGCAAGGTCGCGGCCTACGCGCTCGAGGCCGGCGAGGACGACATCGAGTTCAAGGACGGCCGCTTCTCGGTCGCCGGCACCGACAGGTCGCTGGCCTTCGGCGAGGTGGCGCTCCAGGCCTACGTCGCGCACAAGTTCAGCGGCGCGCAGCTCGAGCCCGGGCTGAAGGAGGGGGCGTTCTACGATCCCACCAACTTCACCTTCCCGGCCGGCATGCACATCTGCGAGCTCGAGGTCGATCCCGATACCGGCGTCGTCACCATCGAGAAGTTCACCGCGGTCGACGATTTCGGCAACGTCATCAACCCGATGATCGTCGAGGGCCAGGTCCATGGCGGCATCGCGCAAGGCGTCGGACAGGCCCTGTTCGAGGGCGCGCTCTACGATTCGGACGGGCAGCTCGTCACCGCGAGCTTCATGGATTACCGCATGCCGCGCGCCGAGGACCTGCCCTCGTTCGAGGTCGGCATGACGGTGACCCCGTGCCCGTCGAACCCGCTCGGCATCAAGGGCTGCGGCGAGGCCGGCGCCATCGCGGCCCCGGCGGCGGTGATGAACGCCCTCACCGACGCGCTGGGCCACGAGAGCATCGCGATGCCGGCCACCCCGCTGGCGGTGTGGCGGGCCGCGCAAGGAAGTCCCCACCTGCGTCCGGAAGCGGCGGAATAAGATCAAGTCTGGAGAGCATCATGTACGCTTTCGCCTACCACCAGCCGACCAGCCTGAAAGAGGCCGCGAGCCTCCTCGCCGGCGAGGACGCCAAGATCGTCGCCGGCGGCCACACCCTGATCCCGACGATGAAGCAGCGGCTCGCCGCACCGGGCACGCTCATCGATCTCGGCAAGGTGCCGGACCTCGTCGGCATCGAGCGCAGCCCGCGCTCGGTGACGATCGGCGCGATGACCACCCACGGCGCGGTGGCGGATTCCGCCGAGGTGCGCGAGGCGATCCCCGCGCTCGCCGAGCTCGCGGCGCTGATCGGCGACCCGGCGGTGCGCCACCGCGGCACGATCGGCGGCTCGGTCGCCAACAACGACCCGGCGGCGGATTACCCGGCGGCCTGCCTGGCGCTGGGCGCCACGATCAGCACCAACAAGCGCAAGCTGACCTCGGAAGAGTACTTCACCGGCCTGTTCGAGACCGCGCTGGAGGAGGGCGAGATCGTCACCGGCGTCTCGTTCCCGATCCCGCACAAGGCGGCCTACGAGAAGTTCCGCAACCCAGCCTCGCGCTACGCCCTGGTCGGCGTGTTCGTCGCCAAGCGGCCGAGCGACATCCGCGTCGCGGTGACGGGCGCGGGCTCGAACGGCGTGTTCCGCTGGACCGAGGCCGAGGAGGCATTGGGCAAGCGCTTCGCCGCCAAGTCGCTGGAAGGCATGTCGCCGTCGGCGGACGGGCTCAACAGCGACATCCATGCGGATGCTGCGTATCGCGCCCACCTGATCGGCGTGATGGCCCGGCGCGCGGTGCAGAAGGCGGCTGATCGGTAGGGCGCCGTACCCAACCCTCCCCCCCTCTTGCGGGGGAGGGCTGGATCGGAGGCGTCCCTCTCCAATATTCCCCGTCGAAACGACGCTCCACCCCCGGCGGAAGCCTCCCCACCTGCGAGAAACAGCCTCCGCCACGATGAATCTCCCCACCTCCATCGACGCCACCCAGGCGCTGCTCTCCTCCGCCGGCTACGTCGCCGACCGGGCGCTCTCCACCGTGGTGTTCCTGTCGCTCAAGCTGAAGCGGCCGCTGTTCCTCGAAGGCGAGGCCGGGGTCGGCAAGACCGAGATCGCCAAGGTGCTGGCCAAGTCCCTCGGGCGGCCGCTGATCCGGCTGCAATGCTACGAGGGGCTCGACGTCGCGGCCGCCGTCTACGAGTGGAACTATGCCGGTCAGATGATGGCGATCCGCCTCGCCGAAGCCGGCGGCAGCGTCGACCGCGAGCGGCTCGAATCCGAGCTCTTCTCCGAGCGCTACCTGATCCGCCGGCCGCTGCTCCAGGCGCTAGAGCCGGCGGAGGGCGGGGCGCCGGTGCTGCTGATCGACGAGCTGGATCGCACCGACGAGGCCTTCGAGGCCTTCCTGCTCGAGGTCCTGTCCGACTTCCAGGTCACGATTCCCGAGCTCGGCACCGTCCGGGCGCCGGAGCCTCCGGTGGTGATCCTGACCTCGAACCGCACCCGCGAGATCCACGACGCCCTCAAGCGCCGCTGCCTCTATCACTGGGTCGACTACCCGGACGCCGAGCGCGAGCTGCAGATCCTGCGCACCCGCCTGCCGGACGCTGCCGAAGCCCTGTCCCGCGACGTGGTCGCCTTCGTGCAGGCGATCCGCAAGGAGGACCTGTTCAAGGCGCCCGGCGTCGCCGAGACCCTGGACTGGGCCACGGCTCTCGTCGAGCTCGACGCCGTCGCCCTCGACCCGGCCCTCGTCATCGACACCCTCGGGGTGCTGCTGAAGTACCAGGACGATATCCAGGCGATGCAGGGCGGCCGCGCCAAGGCGCTGCTGGACGAGGTGCGGTCCGCGTCCTCGGGCCGGCCCGGCGCCTGATGGGCCCGAGTCCCGCGGGCTCCGGCCGGCTCCCCGACAACATCGCCTACTTCGCCCGGGCCCTGCGCGCCGCCGGCGTGCCGGTCGGGCCCGGCGACGTGATCGACGCCGTCGAGGCGGTCCAGGCCACCGCCATCGGCAGCCGCGAGGACTTCTACTGGACCCTCCACGCCGTGCTGGTGCGCCGGCGCGAGCACTCCGCCCTGTTCGCCGAAGCCTTCCGGCTCTTCTGGCGCCGGCGCGATCTCATCGAGAAGATGATCGCCCAGATGTCGCCGGTCGCTCCCGACAAGGCGCCGCGTCAAGACCCGAACCCGGGGGCGCTCCGGGTGCAGGAGGCGCTGTCGCCGAAGGCGGAGCGACCGAAGCCGCGGATCACGGACGAAGACCTCACCACCGTCACCCTGTCGGTATCGCAGGCCGAGGTGCTGAAGGCGAAGGACTTCGCCCAGATGAGCGCCGAGGAGGTCGCCCAGGCCCGCCGCCTGATCGCGGGCTTGCGGCTCCCCGACGACGCGACCCGGACGCGGCGGTTCGAGGCGCGACCGCGCGGGCGCATCGATCCGCGCCGCAGCTTCCAGCGTACGGTGCGGGCCGGCGGCGCCATCGACCTCGCCTTCCGGGCGCCGCGGGAGCGGCCGCCGCCGATCGTGGCGCTCTGTGACATCTCCGGCTCGATGGCGGAGTATTCCCGCCTGTTCCTGCACTTCCTGCACGCGCTCTCCGAGCAGCGTCGGGTGCACAGCTTCGTCTTCGCGACGCGGCTCACCAACATCACCCGGGAGCTGACCCGCCGCGACCCCGACGAGGCGCTGACCCGCGCCAGCGCCCGGGCGCAGGACTGGGAGGGGGGCACCCGCATCGCCGAGGCCCTGCACCTGTTCAACCGGCACTGGTCGCGCCGGGTGCTCGGCGGCGGCGCGGTGGTGCTCCTGTTCACCGACGGGCTTGAGCGCGAGGTGACGCCGGAGCTGACCCACGAGATGGATCGCCTGCGGCGCTCGTGCCGGCGCCTGGTCTGGCTCAACCCGCTCCTGCGTTTCGAGGGTTTTTCGGCGCGGGCCAGCGGCATCCGGGCGATGCTGCCCCACGTCGACGATTTCCGGCCGATCCACAGCCTGTCGGCCATGGCCGACCTCTGCCGCGCGCTCGGCGCACACCAGCCGCGCGGCCGCGAGCCGAAGGCGTGGTTGCGCGAGGCCGGCTGATTCCTACCTCCTGTGAGGGGCCTCGCGTCCCTGACTCCTGTGAGGGGCGACCGCCCTTGGAGACGCTTCCGATGCTGTCGACGGACACCGACATCCTCGCCACCGCCGAGGCCTGGCGCGACGCCGGCCGCGGCGTGGCGCTCGCCACCGTGATCGAGACCTGGGGCTCGGCCCCGCGCCCGGTCGGCAGCCACCTCATCATCGATGAGGAGGGCAACTTCCTCGGCTCCGTCTCGGGCGGCTGCGTCGAGGGGGCGGTCATCGCCGAGGCCGCCGACGTGATCGAGGACGGCCGGCCGCGGGTGCTCGAGTTCGGCGTCGCCGACGAGACGGCCTGGCGGGTCGGCCTGTCCTGCGGCGGGCGCATCCGCGTGCTGGTCGAGCCGGTCGCGTGAAGCTCGACCTCTTGCGGGAGATGAACCGGGAGCGCGCCGCCCGCCGCGCCGTCATCCTGGTCACCGACACCGCCGAGGGCGGCAGCCAGCGCCTGGTGCGCGAGGCGGAGGCCGGGAGCGATCCGCTGGCCGCCGAGCTGATGGCCCGGTTCCGCTCCGGCAAGAGCGGGATCGTGGAGGCGGAGGGGCGGTCGCTGTTCCTCACCGTCCAGGTGCCGCCGCCGCGCCTCGTGGTGGTCGGCGCGGTCCATATCAGCCAGGCCCTCGCACCGATGGCGCAGGCGACCGACCTCGACGTCACCATCATCGACCCGCGCACCGCCTTCGCGACGCCGGAACGCTTCCCCGGCGTCGCGCTGCTGCCGCTCTGGCCGGACGACGCCCTGGCGCAGCTGCCGCCCCTCGACCGCTACACCGCCGTCGCGGCCCTGACCCACGACCTCAAGATCGACGATCCCGCGCTCGTCGCGGCCCTCAGGGCCGAGTGCTTCTACGTCGGGGCGCTGGGCTCGCGAAAAACCCACGGCCGGCGCGTCGAGCGCCTGACCGCCGCCGGCCTGAGCGAGGAGCAGATCGGCCGCATCGCGGCGCCAATCGGCCTCGACATCGGCGCCGTCAGCCCGGCCGAGATCGCCGTCTCGGTGCTGGCGCAGGTGATCGCGTCCCTGCGCCAGGATCGGCGCCGGGCACCCGCATGAGGTTCGGCCCGGTCCCGGTCGCGCAGGCCGTCGGGCTCATCGCCGCCCACTCGGTGCGCGCCGGCGAGGCGGTGGTGAAGAAGGGCCGGCCGATCGGCGCGGAGGACGCCGCGCGGCTTCAGGCTGCCGGCATCGCCGAGGTGGTGGCGGTGGCGCTGGAGCCGGGCGACGTCGGCGAGGACGAGGCGGCGCGGCGCCTCGCTGCCGCCGTCGCGGGGCCGGGCGTCACCGCCGAGCCGCCCTTCACCGGCCGGGCCAACCTCCACGCCGGAGAGGCGGGGCTGCTCTGCCTCGACGAGGCGACGATCGCCGCCGTGAACCGGATCGACGAGGCCGTGACCCTCGCGACCCTGGTGCCGTTCAAGCCGGTCGTGCCCGGCGAGATGGTGGCGACGGTCAAGATCATTCCCTACGCAGTGCCGGGCGCGATGCTCGACAGGGCGCTTGCCGCCGCCGCGCCGGCGATCCGGATCGCGCCCTACCGCCTGACCCGGGTGGCGGCGATCTCGACCCTGCTGCCCGGCCTGAAGCCGAGCGTCGTCGACAAGACCCTGCGCACCCTCGAGGCCCGCCTCGCGCCGGCCGGCGCGCACCTCTCGGGCGAGGCAAGGGTGCCGCACGAATCCGGCGCGGTGGCGCGCGCCCTGCGCGACGCGGTCGAGCGGGACGGCGCCGAGCTCGCGGTGGTGTTCGGCGCCTCGGCCATCGCCGACCGACGCGACGTCATCCCGGCCGGGATCGAGGCGGCGGGCGGCCGCGTCGACCATCTCGGCATGCCGGTCGATCCCGGTAACCTGCTGCTCCTCGGCCGCCTCGGCCAGGCTTCGCCGAACCCCGTGCCGGTGATCGGGGCGCCCGGCTGCGCCCGCTCGCCGAAGGAGAATGGCTTCGACTGGGTGCTGCAGCGGCTCCTCGCCGGCCTGCCCGTCACCCGGGACGACGTCGTCGGCTTCGGAGTCGGCGGCCTGCTGATGGAGATCGTGTCGCGGCCCCAGCCCCGGGATGGTGGCGAGAGCGCGGAGCAAGAGGGCGATGGTTGAGCCAGTCGGCACGGTGCTGCTCGCCGCCGGCCGCGGCACCCGCTTCGGCGCAAGCCCGAAGCTGCTAAGCGTTCTCGACGGCCGGCCGCTGGTGCGCCACGCGGCAGAGGCCGCGGTGGCGGCGGATCTCGGCCCGGTGGTGGCGGTGCTCGGCCACGCGGGCGCCGAGATGCGCGAGGCGCTCACCGGGCTGCCCCTGATCCTGGTCGAGAACCGCGACTATGCGGAGGGCCTGTCGACCTCGCTCCGCGCCGGGCTCGCGGCGCTGCCGGAGGCGGTCCCGGCGGCCTTCGTGCTCCTCGGCGACATGCCGCGGGTCGGGCCCGGCCTGCTGGTCGAGCTCGCCGGGGCGTTCCGGTCCGCGGCAGTCGCGCCCTCCGCCGTGGTGCCGACGCGGGATGGGAGGCGCGGCAATCCGGTGCTGCTCAACCGTCGCCTCCTCGCCGCAGGCCTGGCCGGCCTCACCGGTGACCGCGGCGCGGGCCCGCTGCTGGCGCAGCGCGACGACGTGCTGGAGCTGCCGGTGGACGAGGCCGGGGTGCTGATCGACGTCGATACGCCGGAGGTGCTGGTGCGATTGTCCGGGGACGGCGTTGCCGGAGCTGGCTAGGTCGGCAGCCGCGACGTGAGGATCTTCAGGCCCGCCCCGGCGAAGAGCACCGCGAAGGCGCCCTCGAACCAGCGCCGCAGGCGCAGGTACCCCCGCGTGATCCGGCCGTTCGAGAACAGCCAGGCGTAGCCGGTGAAGATGACGGCGCTCTGCAGGCCGACGGCGGCGATCACCAGCGCCAGTTCCGGCAGCGATGTCCGCGGCGAGAGGCCGAGGGTGTAGAGCGAACCGAAGAAGAGGATCGCCTTCGGGTTGGCCAGGTGCAGGGCGAGACCCTTGGCCTAGGCCCGCGACGCCGACGGCACGGCGCCGGTCCGCGCCGCCACGGCCGCCGAGCCGTGGATCGCGCTGCGCGCCGACTGGTAGGCGAGCAGCAGGAGATAGGTGCCCCCGAGGTAGCGCAGCACCTCCAGCGTCCAGGCGCTCGCGGCCATGACCGCGGCGAGCCCGAGCGCCGCGGCGACCGACCAGGTCAGCGACCCGGTCACGACGCCGAGGGCGAGCGCGAGGCCGGTCCGGCGCCCGGCCTGCATCGCGGTTTCGGCGATCGCCAGGGTCGCGGGACCCGGGCTGGCACTGGCGATGAACGCCGCCGAGAGGATCAAGGGGAGGTTGATCGAGAGGGACATCCGCGCCGGTCCGCCCGTGATGCGACGTATTCCACACGGACCCGCCCATCGCGGCGGATCCCGGTCACGACCAGCGCCCGATGCTCGTCCGGGCTCCGGCCGCGCCCCTCTCTCGCCCGGACGTGAGGCGGCCTACCCCCCCGCGGCGGCGGCGCCGAGGTTCAGGAGCCCCATCACCGCCGTGAACACGGCGTAGACGAAGCCGAGGTTCAGGAGCACGCCGAGGGCGCCGACGCCGAGGCCGGCCGCCACCACGATGCCGTCGCGCTCGACGAGGCCGAGGCCCATCAGCGTCACGGCGAGGCCGAGGGGGATCTGGCCGACGAGGGGGGCGGCGACGATCAGCACCAGGGAGAGGGCGAGCAGCAGCACGCCCATGGTGCGCATGCCGATGCCGTTCTCGAACACCCGCAGCCGCGGCCGCGACCAGCGCTCGAGCCGGCGCAGGAGCGGCACCGCGCGGGCGACCGCCCGCTGCAGGTCGGCCCGGGCGATGGAGCGGCCGAGCAGCGACCGGGGCAGCCAGGGCGCCGACATGCCGGCGGCGATCTGCGCCGCCACCAGGGCGAGGAGCAGGCCGCAGATCAGCGGGATCGGCGGCGGCATCGGCAGGCAGTTGGGCAGGCCGAGCAGCACGACGAGGAGCGCGAACGCCCGGTCGCGCAGCACCGCCACGATGTCCCCGACGGTCAGCCGCTCGGTCTCCTGGGCGGCGAGGACGGTCAGGACCTCGGAGGTTCGGGCGAATTGCGTCACGGGGCTCTGGCCGTCCGGTGCCGGGGAGGCGCCCCCGGGCTGGGTCGCGCTGCCCCCGAGGGGGGGCGCGGCACTCACCGGCGGGGTCGCGGCGCCCCGGGCCGGGGTCGCCCGGCCTCCTCTAGCCCACTCCGCCGCCCGGGCCAACCCGCGGGCGTGGAGACCCTGTCCCCGATCCGTGCTGGTCGGGCCGGCCGCGAGGAGTGGTCCGAGCCGCCGTCGAAGCGGCCCGGCCGCGGAGAGGATGCGTCTGTGCATGGTTCACCGACGTGATCGCCGCGCCCGGAAGAGCGCGGCCGTGCCGGCCTCACACACGGTCAAGCGGGCAATCGTAGGGCAGCCGGCGCGGAAAAACGCCGCGCGTCCCCGATTTCAGTGGAGCGTCAGAACACCGTTCACGGCGCGGAACTCCGCCGGCTTGATCAGCTGGGAATGGGCCACCCGGACCGAGTGCAGCGGTCCCTCGAGTTCGCGCTTCCAGAAATCCAGGAAGCCGGTGAGTACCGGAAACCGGGGGGCGAGATCGTAGTCCTGCCAGACGAAGGTCTGCAGCACGCCGGGATGGTCGGGAATGCGGTAGAGGATGTGGGCCGTCGTCAGGCCGTACCCCTCGATCTGACGCATGAACTCCTTCGAGACCATGAAACCTCCTCGCGGTGTCGACGATCCTTCTCGGGTACTCCCGGGTCTCTGCTTGGGCGCACGCCCCGATGCCGAACTGGCATCCGCCTCGGTTGGGACATGTCCCGGCGCTTTGCCGACCAAGCGTCCGATGATGCGGTTAACGGATGATGAAGCTCAAGCGGAAACCGCCGCTAATCCTTTGATTTTTCAAGTCGTAGCAGCCTGTTCGCGCGAGTGCTGACACTCCTCTCGAACCTGGTCTTCGGCGGCGCTCCGGGCAGACCCGTCCCCTCGCGCGCGACGCGGCCGGGCGGTGAGTCGATCGGCGGGACGGAGCCTCCGTGAACTTTGCTCTTCGAGGGATCGGCAGCAGCTTGACGCAGGGTTTTTTGAAAAACATATTTCCGTTTCAGCAACGATCTTTACGGCTGCCGTGCCTCTCCCACCGGTTCGTCCAGCCCTGCTCTGCGCGGCGGTCAGCCTCGCCTGCCCGGACGCGCCGCGCGCCGACGAGCGGGAGGAGGTCAGAACGGTGCTGTTCGGCAGCCTTGATGCCGGACGGTCGTCCTTCGTGAGCGCGGGCGCCAAGTTCGCGCCCGACGGGGTCGGCCGGGACGGCCCCGTGACCCTCGCCACCCTGGGCTACGGCCTGCGGCCGGAGCGGGACTGGTGGGGCGACCCGCGGGCGCAGGCGGGCCGGCCGCCCCGGACCCTGCGCCACACCGTGCAGGCGGGAGCGGTGGCCGGGTGGCAATGGGCTCGCGACTGGGGCGTGGCGGCCCTGTTCGCCGGACCCGAACTCGCCTTCGAGGTGCTGGACAGCCCCGGGACGGAGCGGCTGCCGGCGCCGCGCCTCGGCGCCCGGATGCAGGCGGAGCTCTGGGCCCGGCCGACCGACGCGACGCTCGTGACCGCGACTCTGATCGGCGGCACCGCCCGCTGGAGCGCCTGGGGCCGGGTGTCCTGGGGCGTCAGGCTGCCTGCGCTGAGCGAGGCCTATCTCGGCCCGGAGGCGGCGCTCTACGCCGACCGCACCGGGTACCGGAAATGGAGCCTCGGCCTGCACGCCACCGATTTCGGCCTGCCGCAGATCATCCTGCCGCAGATGTCCTTGCCGCAGCTGAGGTTCCGGGTCTCAGCGGGCTGGGTCTACGAGGAACAGATCCGGCGGCCGGGCATCTACGGCACCCTGACGGCCTGGCTGCCCCTCTGACGGCCCGGCGGCGAGGGAATCGAGGAAGCGGGTGGCGTCCGCGACGATCTCGTCCCGGCGGGCCGGGGCCATCGTCGCCAGTGTGCGGTAGGGCATGGCGAGGCGCGGGTTCTCGCGCAGGCGGTCCTCGTGCGCGATCAGGAAGTTCCAGTACAGGTAGTTGAACGGGCAGGCCGTCGGTCCGCTCTTCCGGCGCACGTCGTAGGCGCAGCCGCGGCAGTAATCCGACATCCGGTCGATGTAGGCGCCCGAGGCGGCGTAGGGCTTCGAGCCGAGAAGGCCACCATCGGCCCAGAGCGCCATGCCGTGGACGTTCGGTAGCTCGACCCACTCGTAGGCGTCGGCGTAGACCTCCAGGAACCATTCCTCGACTTGGCGCGGTGCGAGTCCGGCGAGCAGCGCGAAGTTGCCGAGCACCATCAGGCGCTGGATGTGGTGGGCGTGGGCATGGGCCCGCGTATCGCGCACGCATTCGGCGAGGCAGGCCATGGCGGTCTCGCCCGACCAGTAGAACCACGGCAGGTCGCGGGTGGCGCCGAGGGCGTTGGTGTCGGCGTAGTCCGGCATCCGGGCCCAGTAGAGGCCGCGCACGTATTCGCGCCAGCCGAGGATCTGGCGGACGAAGCCCTCGACGGCGTTGAGGGGTGCCCGGCCCTCGCGCCACCGTGCTTCCGCCGCGCGGCAGACCTCCTCGGCGTCGAGGAGGCCGAGATTGAGGGCCGGCGCGATCAGGCCGTGGTACAGGAACGGCGCACCCGCGCGCATGGCATCCTGGTAGTCGCCGAACGCGGGCAGGCACTCGTCGAGGAAATGTCCGAGGGCCTCGAGCGCCTGCGCGCGGCAGACCGGCCAGGCGAAGCCGTCGAGGTCGCCGAAATGCGCGGGGAAGCGGCGGCCGACGAGGGCCATCACCTCCCGCGTCACCGCGTCGGGCGGAAAGCGCCGGCGCTCCGGCACGGTGTGGCCCGGGGGCAGGCGGCGGCGGTTGTCGTGGTCGAAGTTCCAGCGCCCGCCCGCCGGCGCGCGGCCCTCCATCAGGAAGCCGGTGCGCCGGCGCATGGCGCGGTAGAAGGTCTCCATCCGCAACGATTCGCGCCCTTCCGCCCAGCGGGCGAAGACCGGGCGCGGGCAGAGGAAGCGGGTATCGTCCCGGATCTCGACCGGGACGCCGAGCCTGTCCTCCCAGGTCAGCATCATCGCCTCGACGCGCCACTCGCCGGCCTCGGTCACGACGATCCGGTCGGGCCGGTGGCGGGCGGCCGCGCGGACGACCTCACCGGTGAACGAGCCGGTGTTGTCCGGGTCGTCGAGGGCGACGTAATCCACCGCGACGCCGCGCCCGCGCAGCTCCTCCGCGAAGTGGCGCATGGCGGACAGCACCAGCACCAGCTTCTGCTTGTGATGCCGCACGTAGGTCGCCTCCTCGACGACCTCGACCATCAGCACCGTGTCGGCGGCGGGATCGAGGTCGGCGAGGGCGGCGAGCCGCGGATGGAGCTGGTCGCCGAGGACGAGGCGAAGGGCGCGAGGCGGGGTCAGCCCCATGAGACGCGTCCTCTCAACGGCACTCGGCCCGTCATGCGCAGGCGGACGGCACGTGGCTGCGCTCGCGCCGGGCCCGGGCCGCCGCGCGGGCGGTCCCGGCGTCGATTAACGTCCGCGCCATTGCGGCTCCCTTCCCGCTGCCCATAACTTTAGCTAGGGCGGTCGCGGATGCCGGCCCCGGGGGGCGAGCCGGGCCGAACTGACGCAGGGGCCGGCGGAAGGAGCCGTAACGTGAAATTCGCCTTTGCGGGCATCGATTTCCTCGGCGGTGTGTTCGAGGCGCTGGCCGCTTCGGGCTGGCAGCCGATCAAGCTGTTCAGCCGCCCCTGCGACGGAATCTACGACCACAACGAGGCGGTCGTGGCCCTGGCGCGGCGGCACCGCGTGCCGATCCAGCTCTCGCGCATCCGCGTCGCCGACATCGAAGCCCTGTCGGCCGAGCATGGCCGCGACTGGGCCCTGGTGGTGGCGGGCTATCCCTGGCTCGTCACCGGCTGGCCCGGCCGGGTCCGCTACGCCCTCAACATCCATCCCTCGCCGCTGCCGGACGGGCGCGGGCCCTACCCGCTGTTCCGTGCCATCCTCGACTCCTACGAGAGCTGGGGCGTGACCGCCCACGTGCTCGCCGAGGAGGGTTTCGACACCGGCGACATCCTGGCCCAGGACATCTTCCCGCTCTCGGCGGCGGAGACCCACGAGTCCCTGCTCGCCCGCTGCCAGATGGCGGCGATGCGCCTCGCCCGCGGGCCGATCGCCCGGGAGCTGCCGGCCCGCTGGCGGTCCGCCGAGCCGCAGGGCGACGGCGCCTACTGGGCGCGGGTGAGCGACCTCGACCGGACCCTCGACTTCCGCCAGCCGGTCGAAGCGGTGCTGCGCCGGGTCCGGGCCTTCGGCGCCATCGAGACCCTGGCGCGGATCAACGACAACCGCATCTTCGTCCAGGAGGCGCACGGCTGGACGGAGCCCCATCGCCACACGCCCGGCACGGTGGTGCACCACTACCGCCGCCACATCGTGGTGGCGGTTCGGGACGGCTACGTGCAGATCACGCGCTGGAGCAGCGTCGCGCTCGCCGACGTGGCCAATCTCGGGCGCTGAGGCCGCCGATGCCGAGGATGCGCCGCAAGGGCGACCTGCCGCAGAAGGTCTGCGCCCAGTGCGGCCGGCCCTTCGCTTGGCGCAAGAAGTGGGAGCGGGTCTGGGACGAGGTGCGCTACTGCTCGGAGGCCTGCCGGCGGGAGGCGCGGCGGGGCGAGGCGCCGCGGCATCCGGAGGATCACGCCTCCAGGTGACGGGCCGGCACCAGGCGCCAGACCAGGCCGCCGCGGGGCCCGAGCAGCATCGAGGCGAGGTAGAGCACGCCCGCGGTCAGCACGATCGCCGGTCCGGTCGGCAGGCTGCCGTAATACGAGACGAGCAGCCCCGACACGCTCGCGATGAGCGCGAGCACCACCGCCGCCGGCATCAGGCCGGTGAGGTCGAGGGCCCAGAACCGGGCGGTGACCGCCGGCAGCAGCATCAGGCCGACGGCGAGGAGCGTCCCGAGGGCCGCGAAGCCGCCGACGAGGTTGAGCACCACCAGCGCCAGGAAGCAGTAATGCACCGGCCCGCTCGCCCGGCCGACCGAGCGCAGGAACAGCGGATCGACGCATTCCATCACCAGTGGCCGGTAGGCGATCGCCAGGACCGCGAGGGTCACGGTGGCGATGCCGCCGAGCAGCAGCAGGGCGTCGTCGTCGAGGGCCAGCACCGTGCCGAACAGGATGTGCAGGAGGTCGATCGAAGAGCCCCGCGCCGAGATCAGCAGCACGCCGCCGGCCAGGGAGATGAGGTAGAAGGCGGCGAGGCTCGCATCCTCGCGCAGAACCGTCGAGCGGGCGACGAAGCCCGACAGCAGCGCCACCGCGAGGCCGGCGACGAGGCCGCCGAGCGTCATCGCCGGCAGCGACAGCCCGGCCCACAGGAACCCGACCGCGGCCCCCGGCAGGATGGCGTGGCTCATCGCCTCGCTCATCAGGCTCATGCGCCGCAGGGTGAGGAAGACGCCCACCGGGGCCGCGCCGACCGACAGGGCGACGCAGCCGGCGAGGGCCCGGCGCATGAAGGCGAACTCGACGAAGGGAGCCGTCAGGAAATCGATCACGCGACGTGCCCGTGGGTGTGGTGGCCGTGCGGCGCGTGGTCCGGCTCGTCCCGCTCGGGATGGTCGTGGCGGTGGGCGGCGGAAGGGGCCCGGCAGACCGGCGCCTCCTCGTCCCAGGCCTCGCAGAGCCTGCGGGCCCGCCGCAGGTTGTCGGGCACCAGCACCTCGGCGGTGGCGCCCCAGGCCACGGCCTCCCGGGCCAGCAGCAGGGTCGAGGGGAAGTGCCGCCCCACCTGATCGAGGTCGTGCAGCACCGCCACCACCGTGCGGCCCTCCGCCTGCCAGCCGCGCACCAGCGCCAGGAGCTCGTCGGTGGTGCGGGCGTCGATCGCCGCGAAGGGCTCGTCGAGCAGGATCACCCGGGCGTCCTGGAGCAGCACGCGGGCGAACAGGGCGCGGCGCAGCTGGCCGCCCGAGAGGGTGCCGATCGGCCGGCGCTCGAAGCCGGTGAGCCCGACCGCGGCCAGGGCCGCCTCCACGGCGGCCCGGTGCGGCTTGAGCGAGCGCCAGGGGCCGACCCGGCGCCACAGCCCCATCGCCACGAGGTCGAAGACGCTGATCGGGAACGCGCGGTCGATCTCCGCGGCCTGGGGCAGGTAGGCGATGTCCTGACGCGCCAGGCCCGGGCGGACGACCTCGCCCTCGAGGGGCGCGATCTCGCCCATGATGCCCTTGAGCAGGGTCGACTTGCCGGCGCCGTTCGGCCCGACCACCGCGGTCAGGGAGCCGGCGGCGATCGTGCCGTCGAGGTGGTGGACGGCCGGATGACGGGCGTAGCCGAGGGTCAGGCCGCGGAACACCAGGGCGCCGCCCGGCGCGGGGAGCTGGACCGGTGCGGTCACGCCATCGCCCACCCGATCAGGGCCCAGAGCGCCGCCGCCAGCAGGGCGGCGACGGCGAGGCGCGGCCCGAGCCCCTGCCGCAGGAGGGAGAACGGCGCCGGCACCCGGCGCGGGACGGCGGCGTCGGCCGGCATGGCGGGCCCTTCGGTGTGCGGCATCGGCGAATCGTCGCTCGGGTTCGGGTAGCGCCCTCGGCGGGCGCCGTCGCGAGCCCCATATGGAGGGCGGCCGGCGGCCGCCCAAGCGCCGATCGTTACACTGTAACAGGCAAGACCTGTCAACCGCTGCCGGGTTGGGGTAGGACGGCACGGGAGGTTTGCGCATGGACGAGCACGGACGCTGCGGGCAAGACGCGCACCGGCACCAGGCACACGGGCATGAGTCCCATGGCCACGGCGCCCTCGGACCGGCGCGGAGGGCCGAGCTGATGGCGCGGGCGGAGCGGCTGGCGCAGGATCTCAGCCTGCAGTTCACGACCCTGCGGCGGCGCACCCTCGAAGTGGTGGCGGAGGAGGGCCGGCCTCTCGGCGCCTACGACATCGCGGAGCGCCTGAGCGCCCCGGGCAAGCGCGTCGCGGCGGTCTCGGTCTACCGCGCCCTCGACTTCCTGACCGAGCACGGCCTCGTCCACCGCATCGCCAGCCGCAACGCCTTCGTGCCCTGCGAGCACGGCCACGGCGCCGGCGAGAGCGCGGTGTTCCTGATCTGCCGCAGCTGCGGCAGCGTCGACGAGACCATCTCGGCCGAGATCGAGCGCAGCCTCGACCACACCCTGGCGCAGGCGGGGTTCAAGCCGGCGAGCCGCATCGTCGAGATCGAGGGCGAGTGCGGGGCTTGCCAGGGGCGGCAGGAGGAGGGCTGAGCCGTCCGCCGGGTTTGGGCCGTTCCCCGCCTCGCGATCGGACTTCATCGCGTGCGATCCGGCCTGCGGCACCGGGTGCCGGCAGTCGTCGGGCCGTTGCATCGCGCGGCGTCGAGACCCGACGAGCTGGCGTGGGCCGGCGCGAAGGTTCTGTCGCGCCGGCCGTAATCGACGCGCCGGTCGAGAACGCACCCTCCTGCGCCCAAGTTCGCACCGGCAGGACGCCGCGCGGCATCCGGGCGCATCAGGAAACACAACCCTTGGTTTTATTGCCTGGAATATTCACGTCACAAGTAAAGACGCCGGATTCATGTGCATCTCAGCATACGCATTCATCATCACGGTAATACGTACTTTAGGCGAGCGATCATGATGTATTATATTCGATTTACTGTCGCGACTATGCCGATATATCATGTTTTAGATAAAATTATAATCTTTATCGCATGAACCAAAACCTCGCTTCGATCGTTGTAACGGGCACCATAAGAACAATGGGGCCTCATGGATGCTTTGGAACAGCCGAGCGACGCGCATCCTCATCGGCGTGCTGCTGCTTGGAGCCGCCATCCTGGCGATCCTCCCGGCCTTGACCGGTTACACGAGCCTCGACGGGACGGTGAACGCCCGCTTCACCGTCATCGCCGCGCCGATCGAGGGTGTGGTGTCCGCAACCCCCCCGAAGGTCGGCACGGCGGTCCCGGAAGGCGAGCCCCTGTTTCAGATCAGGAACGAGCGGATCGCACGGACGGCCGAGGCGCAGCTGGAGGCGGATCTCGGTGCGACCCGCGAGCGGCTGCGGGCGCTCGAAGGGCAGATCAGCTCCCTCACGGCGATGAAGAACGATCTCGCGGGACGGCTGAAGGAATACCAGCAGGCCAGCATCACCGGGATCCAGCAGGAGATCGTCATCCGCCAGCAGCGGATCACGGCCGCGCAGGCGCAGCAGGTTTCCGCGCAGGCGGATCTGGTCCGCAAGACGACGCTCGGAGCGACCGGTGTCGTGGCCGGCAGCTCCGTCGAGCAGGCGCGCGCCGCCTCGGTCGCGGCGACCAGCGAGCAGGCGATCGCCAGGGCCGACCTGGAGCGCCTGACGCGTCAGCTGGAGGCGCTCAGGAAAGGCACCTTCGTCGGCGAGGGGCGCAACGACGTCCCCTACTCGCAGCAGCGTCAGGACGAGGTCGCGATCCAGCTCGCGAACGTGCAGATGCAGGCCCGCGCCGAGCGCGCCCGCATCCAGCAGCTGGAGCGGCAGATCGAGCTGGAGCGTGAACGCAACGACAGGCTCTCGACCGCGGTCGTCAGCGTCCCCTTCGACGGCGTGATCTGGCGCAACAACGTGGTGGCCGGGTCCAACGTGGTCGTCGGCAACGAGCTCACGCGACTCCTCGACTGCCGGGACCTCTTCGTCGACATCCTGGTCAACGAGATCGACTACGACGACATCAGGCCGGGCGCGACGGCAGAGGTGCGCCTCCTCGGCAGCAGCCAGCTCATCCTCGGCACCGTCCTGTCGGTGCGCGGGTCGAGCGCCGCCGTCGAGGAGATGGTGCTGGCGGCCGTGCCGCCGGAGAGCCGCGGCAAGAGCGCCCGCATCCGCGTCGCGCTCGAGCCGAACGCGATGCAGCGCGACTTCGCGAATTTCTGCCAGGTCGGGCGCTCGGTGCAGGTCCGGATCGCGCGCGCCACCCGGCGCTACCAGCTTCTCAACCTGGTGAAGAACCTGTGGTTCAGCATCTCGTAGACTTCGCCCCGACCCTCCTCGTCGCGGCCTTCTTCTTCATCCTCAGCCTGAACTGGCCGCGGGACGCGACGTGGTCGCGGGCCATCACCTGCGCCTTCGTGCTCGCGGTCGCCGTGCGCTACCTCGTCTGGCGCTTCTTCTCCACGGTGCTCCCCTATCCGATGGACTGGAGCTTCGGCTTTCTCTGGACGTGGTTCGTCTTCCTGGTCGAGCTCGGCGCCTTCGCGGACATCCTGCTGTTCCTCGTCGCCATGAGCCGGTACGTGAACCGCAGCGCCGAGGCGGACCGGCTCGAACGGGACTTCTTCGCCCGCGACGCCGCCGACCTGCCCACGGTGGACGTGTTCATCCCGACCTACAACGAACCGCTCGACGTTCTGGAACGCACCATCGTCGGCGCGCTCGCCCTCGATTACCCGAAGGACAAGCTCAAAATCTACGTCCTGGACGACAAGAGGCGCGACTGGCTGAGAGACTATTGCGAGCAGAAGGGCGTCGTCCATGTCACGCGGCCCGACAACTCGCACGCCAAGGCGGGCAACATGAATCACGGCCTGACCGTGTCGTCAGGAGATTTCATCGCCATCTTCGACGCCGATTTCGTGCCGTACCGCAACTTCCTGCGCCGCACAGTGCCGTTCTTCCAGGATCCGACGATCGGCATCGTCCAGACGCCGCAGCACTTCTTCAACAAGGACCCGGTCCAGTCCAACCTCAGCCTCGAGAAGGTCTGGCCCGACGAGCAGCGCCTGTTCTTCGACGAGATGGCCGCGAGCCGCGATGCCTGGGACGTCAGCTTCTGCTGCGGCTCATGCTCGATCGCGCGGCGCTCCGCCATCGCGGAGATCGGCGGCTTCCCGCACGATTCGATCACGGAGGACCTGCTCACCACCCTCGCGCTCCTCAACAAGGGCTACAAGACGCGCTACCTCAACGAGCGTCTCTCGATGGGCCTCGCGGCCGAGAACCTGAAAGGCTACTTCGTCCAGCGCGGCCGCTGGTGCCGCGGCGGCATCCAGACGATCTACCTGCACAACGGACCGCTCCGCGGACCGGGCCTGACCCTGTTTCAGCGCGTCATGTTCCTGCCCTTGTCATGGATCGTCCAGTACACGGTGCGGTTCGTGATCCTGGTCGTTCCCGCCGTCTATCTCTGGACCGGGGCGGCACCACTGTACTTCACCGGCACCCAGGATATCATCTGGTATCAGCTTCCCGTGCTTACGGCCTACTTCCTGCTGATGGGCTGGCTCACGCCGACACGCTACCTGCCGCTCATCTCCTCGGCCGTGGGGGCCTTCGCGACCTTCCGGATGCTTCCAGTCGTCGTCTCGAGCCTGATCAAGCCGTTCGGCGTGCCGTTCCGGGTGACCCCCAAGGGGTCCGGCAACGAGGAATCGGAGTTCGACGCGTACACGTTCTTCTCGATCGCCTTCTGGATCGCGGTCACGGCGCTCGGCCTCGTCGTCAACGTGGTTCCCGAGTGGTCACGGATCGGGGAGGGCGAGTTCTCCGTCGTCTCGGCGTACTGGGCGGTCATCAACATCGCGGTCCTGATGGTGGCAGCCCTGATCTGCTTCGAGAAGCCGCGACCGCTCCTCGACAGCTTCGCGACCGACGAGCCGGCCAGGATGGCAATCGGGGGAGCGGCGCTCGCGGGCCGGATCACGAGCCTCTCGCTCGAGGGCGGCATCGCGGAGCTCGAGACCGAGCCGGGTGCGACGGCCGGCGGTTCGATGACCGTCGAGATGGAGCACTTCCCGCCGCTGCGCTGCACGGTCGCGCAGGTGTCCCGCCTCACGTCGGGCAGGTTCGCCATGAGGTTCAGCTACGAGCTGGAGGGCGAGTGCCGCGACCTCATGATCGTGAAGCTCTATACCGGAGAGTACTCGCAGGAGATCCACGAGCTCGACAAGTCGGCGATCGTCAGCGGCCTGTGGTCACGCATGTTCGGCCGTACCGCGCGCGCCGCGGCATGACGGATTGTGCCCCGCCTGCACGGCGCGTCGCGGCGTCCAGCGGCCCACCCCTCGACGACGTCGACGTACGGGGGCGGACCTGACCCTCAATACGCGTTCTTGAACGCGCTCCTCGCCACCACCGTCATCACCAGGATCCTGAGGTCGAACCAGAGCGACCAGTTGTCGATGTAGAACAGGTCGTGCTCGACGCGGCGCTGCATGTCGGTGTCGGTCAGCGTCTCGCCGCGCAGGCCGTTGACCTGGGCCCAGCCGGTGATGCCCGG
>NZ_LABY01000229.1 GCF_001043975.1 Methylobacterium variabile | reverse complement strand
TTCTCACACAGCCTGGGTGGGAAGCGGACCCCCAAGGCTCAAGCATCATAAACCTCGGTTTCATGCCGTCGCTTAGCAAGGACTGCCCCGTCGGGCACTCCCGCTTACCTGGCGGACGGCTGCCAGACGAGCTGCTCAAGCGTGTCGATCAGCGTCGAGCAGGCGATCTTGAATGGTCTGCAGACGGAGGCGATGCTGGCACCCGACCAGCACGCACGGAAAACCTCTACAGCCACGCTTCTATGCACTCCACCAATCCGACAGGGTTTGTCGCGCAAATGTCATGGCCGAGGTCTGAAGGGGAGGCACGTCAGATGACCACGCTCGTCATCCTAACGGCAAACACGTGTTTTCCGTGCAGCCGAGCCTGGTATGCGGAATGACCGCATGGGGTGGTTTCCTGCTTTTCGGCTTTCAGGCAGGGTTCGAGCATACCGGAGGTAGCTGGTCGTTCAGGAGCATAGCACCTCGGAATGAGAGTTCTTTTCGTCACCCATCCCGAGGTCACGATCGACCCGGCTGTACCGGTGCCCGACTGGGGCCTATCGGTGCGAGGCCGCGAGCGCATGGCAGCTTTCTGCGCACGACCCGAGGCGACGAGCATCGGCCATATCTTCGTCAGCGGTGAGCGCAAGGCGCGAGACGGAGCTGATATGCTGCACGAGCGACATGGGTGTCCTGTCACGACCGACTCGCGCCTGGGCGAGAACGACCGCTCAGCTACCGGCTACGTCGCACCGCCTCGCTTCTGGGAGATTGTGGACCGCTTCTTCGCCGAGCCGGAGACGAGCGTTCTAGGTTGGGAGCGAGCGGTGGACGCGCAGACGCGTATCAAGGCAGCGGTGCGGGACTGTATTGCCACCCATGGCGACAGTGCCGGCCACCTGTGCATCGTTTCGCATGGAGGGGTCGGCACGCTGCTTCTGTGTGACCTGCTGGGCGAGCCCATCTCACGGAACCATGGTCAGCCGATCGCAGGGGGAGGTTGTTTCTTCGCCTTCGATGGCGCGACATGGATGCTGGAGCATGGTTGGCGCGACATCGTACCATGATCGAGTGGCCGCTATAGGGAGCGGCGGAACTCTCGCGGCATGTCGTGAAAGGGTCGACAGCAGCCCCATGACGCACCCGTCAGAGTTCAGCCGACATGCCCGGCCAGCCACCTTGCATGTCGCAAAACACTTGTTTGCCGCACGCCTAAGCCCGACCTGCGGAACAATCGCAGGGAGTGAGAACGCGACTGCGCACTTCCAAGTGGTCGGCGCACTCAAGCGGACCTTGATGTCTTTACGCTCGCGACATTAATTGAAATCTCTCCGTGCCTTTTTATCGACCGCTGGTAATAGATGAATGGGATAGCTATTATCTCTATGAGCAGCCGAGGGGCGGACATGACCGATTGCAACCTGATCAGGATCGAGCCCGACGACCGTCTGGTCGTGCTGGCCAGGACACTACAGGTGCAGGCCCCTCACACGGAGGCGATCCTGGCCCAACGAGTTCTTGGGGACACTGGCCTCGGGCGCATGGTTCTCGGGTATGCGCTCTATCGCCATTGCTCTGTCTTTCAGGGCTCATCGGATGCGCCGGTATGGAGCCACATCGACCTCACCTATTACCGCGACATCGTTCCGGAGCGCGCCGTCCATGAGTTCGTCCTGACGCAGCAGCCGGAAGGCGTGCAGCTGCTGCGGGCCGAGGTCCTCCTGACCACGCCGTCCTCCTTCGTGATGCCGCTGGGCTGGCAAGGTTCGAGAGGCCGGTTAGACCAGCAGGCTTCGCTCGAATACATCGACGTCCGTCCGGCGGATCTGGCCGCCTACCGGGACGTCATGAGGCGCCATGTCGGCCCCACCGCCGGCAAGCTCGTCGCCTCTGGCCGGTTCGGCACGTTCAGAGCCATGGAGACGGATGCCGTGCTGTTCCAAGATCCCGCCCTCGGCACGGGGTGGAACCAGATCCACCTGTGCGAGGTCGATGCCGCCAGCTTCAGGGGGTTCGGCCAGGAGTTGGACGCCGTGCCAGACGGCGATGCGCCGGAGGGCGGCTTCGCGGGTGTCTTCGCGAACCTTGCTCCGATGCGCACAATCCCCCGGTGGACTTTCAACGACGCCGTGGTCGAGGCCGATCTTGCCCTCGCGCAGTCGCTGACCCGCGAAGCCTGCTAGCAATCTCGGGTGTCGGAAAACACCTGTTTTCCGTACATCCGAGCGCGATATCCGGAATGGCAGCCTCTCGCAGGGTCAAGCTGGCGGGTTTGGACCCTAAAACCTCTGCGCGTCGGGCGCACGGGCGACGTGGAAGCGGGCGATCCCGTCATTGGCGAGCTGGGCCACGAGCTGCAGCTCCCAGTCGATGTAGCCCTGCATGGCGGCGCGGGCGTTGTCGGTGCCCTCGTAGGGCCGCTTGTAGACGTCGACCGGCTCCGACAGGAAGCGGCCCTCGGTCTCGAGCGATCGGCCGGATCCCGCCCAGGCCCGCGTGCCGCCGGCGAGCAGCAGCACCGGGCGCGCCGTCGCTCCCCGCGCCTCGGCGAGATTTCCGGCCGCCACCCGCCCGTCCGGCGAGGTCAGCACGACCGGGCCGTCGCCCGGCAGGGCGGCGAGGTCGCGCGCCAGCGCCGGCCCGGAGGCGTGCCAGGCGCCCGGGACGTGGCCGCGGCGATAGGCCGGGCTGCGGGCGAGATCGACGACCGTCGCGTCGGTCCGTGCCGCGAGCTCGTCCGGCGTCAGCGCCGGCCCGGCCGGAAGGGTCACCCGGGCGGGCTCCGGCACCGGGAAGGTTTCGGGCAGTGCCGCACCCTCGGCGAGAACGAACGCGTCCCAGCCCATCTGGACGAGCCACGAGGCCGCCATCCGAGCCCGCACGCCGTCGTCGTCGTAGAGCACGACCCGGGCACCGCGCACGCCGAGCCACTCGTCGGTGGCCTGGACGAGCTGGCCGCCCGGCGCGGAGATAAAGCCCGCGGGGTGGCCGAGGGCATGCTCGGCGGGGTCGCGCACGTCGAGCGTGTAGAGGGTGCGCACCTCGGCTTGCGCGCGGAACCGGGCGAGCTCCTCCGCCCCGATCACCGGCACCCCGACATGCGCGGCCCAGGCGCCCGCGCGCTCGCGGGCCCAGGCGCGCGTCTCGGCGGAAGGCGGCGCCACCCGCTCGGTGCGGCGCGTCGCGAGCGGGAAACCCTCCAGAGTCCAGCCGATCGTGCCGTTGCGCAGGGCCACGACGCGGTTCGGCAGGCCGGCATTCACCAGGCTCTGGGTGCCGATGATGCTGCGGGTGCGGCCGGCGCAGTTGACGACCACGAGGGTGTCGGGGGAGGGCGCGGCCTCGCGGATGCGGTAGACGAGTTCGCCCCCCGGCAGGCTGCGACCGCCCGGGATGCTCATCGTGGAGAATTCCTCGAAGCGGCGGGCATCCACCACCACGACGTCGTCCTCGTGCTCGAGGACGCGCCGAACCTCGGCCGCCGGCAGGGACGGCGTGTGGCGGATGGCCTCGACCAGCTCGCCGAAGGCCTTCGAGGGCACGTTGACGTCGCGATAGACCTCGCCCACGCGGGCATAGGCCTCAAGCCCGCCCTCCAGGATCGCGACGTCGCGATAGCCGAGGGCGGCGATCCGCGCGGCCGCCCGCCCGGCGTAGCCCTCGCCGGAATCGTAGACGACGACCGGGGCCGACAGGCGCGGCACCAGGGCGGGCAGCGCCGCCTCGATCTCGCTCACCGGCACGCTGAGCGCGAAGAGCGGATGCGCCTCGGCGAACGGGCCCTCCTCGCGCACGTCGAGGAGGGCGATCTCCCGCCCCTCCGCCCAGTGGGCGCGCAAGTCCCGCGCGGTGATGGTCTTGGTCATCGGATTCTCATGGTGACGATGCACGTGCGGGAGATCTCAGCTCAAAAGAACGCCCCGGTCGGGGGCAGGGCGCCGTTGAGGTAGTGGTCGCCGACGACCCGCTCCTTGTAGATGCGCGGGTTGTGTGCGGCGATGACCTTCAGGTTGCGCCAGTGGCGATCGAGGGCTCTGGCCGTCGACACCGCGCTGCCGCTGCCGACATCGAGGAGCAGGCTCGCGAGCGTCGCGGCGACCTCATCGGTCACGATCTTCGCCTCCGCCGCCGCGATGCTGGCGGCGATCGACAGGGCCTCGGCGTCGGGATGGCGCGTGCGGGCCCAGGCACGGTCGAGCGCCGCCACGGCCCGGTCGGTCACCGCCAGGATCGCGGCCCGGTGGGCGGCGATGCGGCCGATCACCGCCTGGATCTCCGGCTCGCCCGAGGGGTGCTCGGCGAGCGCGTGGTAGTAGTTGCGCGACCGTCCCCGCACCAGCGCCAGGGCGTCCTGGAGGATGCGGGTGACGATGCCGGAGATCACCACCGTCAGGTAGACCTGATGGAAGGTGAAGCCGTAGAGGTGCGGCTCGCCCTCGGCCCGCTCGCGCAGCGCGAACAGGTCCTCCGGCGCGAGCGCCACGTCCTCGAACAGGGTGGTGCCGGAGCCGGTGAGCTTCTGGCCGAAGCCGGTCCAGTCGTCGTCGAGGCTCACGCCCGGGGCCCTGGTCGAGACCAGGAACTGCACGGTCCGGCCGGTCTCGTCATCGAGGGCCGAGGCGAAGAGGTAATCGGCATACATGTTGCCGGTCGAGTAGATCTTCCGGCCGGAGACCCGGTAGGCCGCGCCGTCACGCAACAGCCGCGTGCCCGGCACCTGGCCGCGGCTGCCGGCGGGCCCGGCCCCGGCCTCCGCGACGGCGTTGCCGAACATCCGGCCCGCGCCCGCCAGCGCCAGGATCCGGGCGGAGAACGGGTCCTCCAGCGTCGTCAGGTGCTGCTCGACGGCGAAGAAGTGGTTGCGGAAGACGTGGGCGATGTTCGGGTCGGCGCTCGCGAGGTCGCGGGCCAGCGCGAACAGCTCGGGCAGGCTCACGCCCGCGCCGCCCGCCGCGACCCCGAGCCGGACGGCGCCGAAGCCGCGCTCCTTCAGTGCCGCCGTCTCGGCGACGATCGGGCGGCGCGCGACGTCGCGGGCGGCCGCCCCTTCGGCGAAGCCGGCGAAGAGTGCGTCGAGACCGAGGCGGCGGGTGACGGGGCTCCAGTCGGGCCGGGTCGCGGCGGCCGGGTCGAGCGTGTGTCCCTGCAGCATGGGGAACTCCTAACCGCCGGTGCCGGTGCGCCGCACGGGCGCGGCGTCGCGCGGGTCGACGTAGGGCTCGAGGCCGAGGTGGTGGCGCAGGGTCGGGCCGGTATAGTCGTCGCGGAACCGCCCGGCCTTGCGCAGGAGCGGCAGCACCGCGTCGACGATGTCCTCGAGCCCGCTCGTCTGGACGTCGATGTTGAGGTTGAACCCGTCCGCCGCGCCGGTATCGAGCCAGTGCAGGATGTCGGCCGCGATCGTCTCCGGCGGGCCGACGATCATCCGGTGGCCGCCGACGATGTTGCTGAGCGCGGCCTGGCGCACCGTCCAGCCGTGCTCGACCGCCTCGGCGAGGATCTGCTTGCGCGGCCAGCGCGAGGCGATCGGCACGCGCGGCTCGGCCGCCGCGATCAGGTCGTAGGGCAGGGCCTCGTCGAGGGGCAGGTCGTCGGGGTCGAGGGCGAAGTGGCGGGCGAGCTCGGCCCGCAGGAACGCGATGTCGAGACCGGCATCGAGGTCCGCCTTGCGCCGCAGCGCCTCCGCCTCGGTGCTGCCGACGATCGGGAACAGGCCCGGCATGACGAGGAGCTGGTCGGGATCGCGGCCGTTGCCGCGGGCGAGCGCCTTCACGTCGGCGTAGAACGTGCGCGCCGGCCCGATCAGGCGCTGGCCGGTGAACAGCGCGTCGGCGTATCGCGCCCCAAAGGCCTTGCTGTCCTCCGACTGCCCGGCCTGGAAGATGACGGGCCGCCCCTGCGGGCCGACCGGGGCCGACAGCGCCCCCCGGGCGCTGAAGTGGCGCCCCTCGACGGCGATCGGGCGCAGCCTGGCCTCGTCGACGAAGACGTGGCGGTCGCGGTCGGCCACGACCGCCTCGCCCGGCAGCGAGTCCCAGAGGCCCGTGACGATCTCGACGAACTCGGTGGCGCGCCGGTAGCGTTCCTCCTGGTCGAAGCCCTGCTGCGCGAGCCCGTAGGCCGCGAGCGCCACCGGGGTCTGGCTGGTGATGATGTTCCAGGCTGCCCGCCCCTTGCTGATGTGGTCGAGCGAGGCGATCTGGCGGGCCACGGCGTAGGGGTGGCCGAAGATCGTCGAGGTGGTGGCGACGAGGCCGATATGGTGTGTCGCCTGCGAAAGGGCGGCGAGCAGCGTCACCGGGTCGAGGGCGCGCCAGGGCCGGTGCAGCGCCTCGTCGACGAGGCCGCCGGGCCCGTCGGCGAGGAAGAGCGCGTCGATCTTGCCCCGCTCCGCGATTCTGGCGATGCGCAGGAAGGCGTCGATGTCGGTGGGCAGCGAGGCCGGGTCGGCAAAAGTCTTCCAGGCAGCGTCGTGGCGCCCGGAGGCGAGGACGTTCACGCCGAGGCGGACGGGTCTTGGTGCGGGCATGGAGCGCTCCGGAGATGGGATAAGGTGCTCGGAGCCTGCTTGATCAGACCAACGGACTTCCCACCCTCCGTCGTCGTTTCCGGGGCGGCGGAAGCGGAGCCCGGAATGACCCGGAGGGCTTGAAGTCTACAGTAGCCGATCAAGCAGGCATTCAGACCCGGACGGAGTGGTCGGCGACCCGCACCCGCTGCGGCAGGATCGCCCGATCGGCGAGCCAGTCGGCGGCCTTCTGGAAATCGGCCAGGAAGGCGGTGTCGTCGGCCTCGTAGAAGCGGTTCCGGCGCTTGAGGCCGGCGAGGTGGTCGCGCACGGCGTCGCCGTACTTGCCCTCCTTCTGGGCGATGGTCTCGGCCGCGACCGGGTTGTCGCTGATCCACTGGCCCTCGCGGGCGTAGGCGTCGATCACGGCCCGCACGAGGGCGGAGTTCTTGGTCGCGAAGTCGCGCAAGGTGACGAGGGACGAGTAGTCGATCAGGAAGTCGAGGTCGGTGCCCTCGAAGAAGATGTCCTTGGCGCCGTAGAGGTCGCGGGCGATGTCGACGGCGGGCGTCCACATCGACCAGGCGTCGACCCGGCCCTGGCCGAAGGCCGGCGAGGCGTCCGGCGGGTTGAGGTACACGAACTCGACCGTCCTGCGGTCGACGCCGTGCTTCTCGAGCGCCGCGACCAGCAGGAACTCGCCGAGGCCCGAGCGGTTCACCGCGACCTTCTTGCCGGCGAGATCCTTGACGGAGTCGATGCCGGAATTCTTCTTGACGATGATCGCCGTCGAGCGCGGCGAGTAGACGTTGTAGTTGGTGAAGACCAGCGGCGAACCGGCGATGATGGCGGCGAGCGCCGGGGTGGTGCTGCCCCAGAAGCCGAAATCGGCGCTGCCGCCGACCACGGCCTGCAGCGAGGGCGCGTGGTTGGGGAACGGGCCGACCCACTTCACCGTGATGCCCTGGTCGGCGAGGCTCTTCTCGAGCTCGCCGCGCTCGCGGGCGATGAGCGGCAGGCCGCCCCGGCCCCAGCCGAGGCGCACGGTGTCGGTGTTGCGGGTTCCTTGCGCTCGGGCCGGGGGAACGGTGAGCCCCGTGACGGCAGCGCCGAGCGCCAGCCCGGCGCCCTGGATGAGCCTGCGCCGGTCGATGCAGGGACTGTCTGAGCGGGTCATGGGAGAAGGGTCCTGTGAAGGGATCGGTCCGGGGGGTCAGGCGGCGCGGTCGTGGAGGGTGACGCCGAGCTCGCCGAGGAGCTTGCCGCGCAAGGGGCCCGGCCCCGCCCCGGTCTCAGCGGCGACGTCGTAGGAGGCGGCGATCCGGCCGCCGCGCATCACCAGGATGCGGTCGGCGATGGCGATCGCCTCGTCGACGTCGTGGGTCACGAGGAGGACGCCGGGCCGGTGACGGGCCACCAGGTCCTTGATCAGCTCGTGCATCCTGATGCGGGTCAGCGCGTCGAGGGCGGCGAAGGGCTCGTCGAGGAGCAGGAGCCGCGGCTCCCGCACCAGGGCGCGGGCGAGCGCCACCCGCTGGGCCTGGCCGCCGGAGAGGTTGCGCGGCCAGTCGCTCTCGCGCCCGGCCAACCCCACCTCCCGCAGGGCCGCGACCGCCTGGTCCCGTGCCTCAGGGGTCTCGATCCCGAGGGCGACGTTCTGCCAGAGCGGGGCCCAGGGTAGCAGCCGGTGCTCCTGGAACACGACCGCCGGCTGGGCAGGGCCGTCGATCCGCCCGGCATCGACCGGGTCGAGGCCAGCGAGCGCCCGCAGGAGGGTGGTCTTGCCGCAGCCGCTCTCGCCCAGCATGGCGACGAACTCGCCGAGTTCGATCCGGAGATCCAGGCCCTCGATGACGACCCGCTCGCCGTAGCGACGGCGCAGGCCCCGGACGGTGACGGCGGCGCTCATCGGCGCTCTCCCAGAGAGGTCGGGTTTCTGACGTAGTTCGGGTGCCAGGCGAGCAGCCGGCGCTCCAGGGCCCGGGCGACGCTGTCGGCGATCACGCCGATCGCCGCGTAGATGACGATGGTCAGCACGATGACGTTGGTCTGCAGGAACTCGCGGGCATCCATCGCCAGGAAGCCGATACCCTTCGTGGTGGCGATGGTCTCGGCGATGACGAGCGCCAGCCAGGCGACGGCGAGCGCGTAGCGCACGCCGGTCAGGATCGACGGCATCGCGCCGGGCAGGATGATCTGCGTGATGCGCCCGCGCAGGCTGAGGCCCGTGACCTTGGCGACCTCGAGGAGCTTCGGATCGACCTGCCGGATGCCGAGCACGGTGTTGATGTAGATCGGAAAAAGCACGCCGAGCGAGACGAGGAAGATCTTGCCGGCCTCGTCGACGCCGAACCACACGATGACCAGCGGCAAGAGGGCGAGGAACGGGATCGCCCGGACCATCTGGATCGAGCGGTCGAGCAGGGCCTCGGCGAGGCGCGAGAAGCCGACGAGCAGGCCGAGCCCGAAGCCGATGCCGCCGCCGATGACGAAGCCGGCCGCCGCGCGCAGCAGGCTGTAGCCGAGATGCACGAAGAGCGAGCCGTCGGCGGCGAGCTTCCACGCCGTGGCCAGGACCGCGCTCGGAGCCGGCATGACCTGCGGGTTCACGCCGCCGAGCCGGCACAGGGCCTCCCAGGCCAGCGCGAGGGCGAGCGGCGCGAGCCAGGAGAGGACGAGGAGCTCGCGCTCGCTCCAGTGCCTGCGCACCGTCGCATGCGCTCCCGCTCGAAGCTCGCCCGGTATCGCCCGAGGCGCCTTGGTGGAGAGTTCGATCGCCATGAATGCCCGCTTCACATGCCCGCTTTCGGCGCCCGGGGTGCCACCGGCAGGCAGGCCACAGCCCCGTCGTAAGCCGGTTGGTATTTTATTCTATCGACTTTGTAAACTAAAGATGTAGGCGGAACGGCCGTGGTGGTGCGGGCGGCACGTCGTGCAGCACCACCGCGACGGCGGGGACCTTCGCGCTCTCGCCGACCCAGGTGTCGCCGAGCATTGTGGCGCCGACGCTCGGCAGCGCCCCGCGCTCGATCGTCGGGAGGCGGTCACCGTGCTCTCTGCCGTTGCCGCCCCGCCTCGGCGCACCGTTCCGCCCAGAGCCGCCGGTGCCGCGGGAGAGGCCGGAGCCACGCCGACCGAGACCGTTCCGGTGGCATCTCCGGGGATTGCTGCACGTGCCGGAACAGGTTGGGCAGGTCGCACCGCAGGGTCTCGGGGCCGTCGAAACTGACGTCGACGACCGAGCCGCTTTCGTCCTGGCCGGGAAATCCGACGATCCGCCTCTCAGCGTTGCGTCAGATGCCGGAGGCCTCCGCGAGGTCGAGCCGATCGAACACCGCCTCGTCGCCGCGCGTCATCGTCGCCGAAGCCGTGGCGTGATCCTTCGAATGGCCGTGCGAGCGACACCGCGAATGTGCCCGCCAGGCGACGCGACCCCGCGGGTAGGAAGAACCTCCCTCGATGCCGGCGAGACCGGAGAAGGGCTTGGCCGCAAACGGCACGGCCGAGAGCATCTGCTTCGCCAAGCTGTTGTAATTGCTTGATGATCGATGAAGCCGCCCTGCGCCGCGAGCCTTGTTCCGCACACTCGCCTCCGGTACGCCGGAGACCGCCATACGAGCCGCGACGCCGGAGATCCGGCGCCGCCCCAATCCGGGTCACCTGATGAGCACGTTCGCGTCCGCCTTCGCCGGCGGCCTTCTGATCGGCCTCTCGGCCGCCCTGTTCCTCCTTCTCGACGGCCGCATCGCCGGGATCAGCGGCCTCGTCGCCGGCCTGGGCCGCCCGGCGGATCGGTCGTGGCGCACCGGCCTCGCCTTCCTGGCCGGCCTCGTCCTCGGGCCGCCGGCCTTCGTGCTCCTCGCCGGCGGCTGGCCGGTGATGCGGATCGAGGCGAGCCTGCCGGTTCTGGCCCTGGCAGGGCTGCTCGTCGGATTCGGGACCCGGCTCGGCTCGGGCTGCACCTCCGGCCATGGGGTCTGCGGCCTCGCCCGCCTCTCGCCGCGCTCGGCCGTGGCGGTTCTCGCGTTCCTGGCGAGCGGGATGCTGACGGTCGCGGTCGGCCGGGTGCTGGCGTGATCCGGACCCTGCGCCTCGCCGCCGCGCTGCTGTGCGGCCTCCTCTTCGGGATCGGGCTCGCGCTCTCCGGCATGCTCGATCCCGCCCGGGTGCGCGGCTTCCTCGACGTGACCGGCGCCTGGGACCCGACCCTCGCCTTCGTCCTCGCCGGCGCCGTGACCACGTCGGGCCTCGGCACCGCCCTGGCGCGCCGCCTGCGCCGGCCAGTCCTGGCCGACGCATTCGACTGGCCGACCCGGACCCGGATCGATCCACCCCTGATTCTCGGGGCGGGCCTGTTCGGCATCGGCTGGGGCCTGTCGGGCTTCTGCCCCGGGCCGGCGGTGGCGGCGCTCTCCAGCGGAGCGCTGCCGGTCGTGGTGTTCGTCGCCGCGATGCTCGCCGGCATGGCGGCGCACGGCCTGCTGCGCCGCGTGCTCCCGGTGCGATGACTCACTCCGGCGCGAGCCAGGTCTTCGAGAAGTCCCCGGCGGCGGGGTCGATGCTGTTGAACAGGCGCCGCACCCGGGTGTTCTGGACCGTGATCGCCGGGATCGTCACGAGCGCCAGGGCCGGCAGGTCGGCGCCGACGATGCCCTGGATCGTGCGGAAGATCTCGCGCCGGCGCGCCGCCTCGACCTCCGTCGCCGCACAGCCGCCCCTGTCACAGCAACTCGGCCTTCCTGTGCGAGATGTGGATCATCGCGGGCCGGCGGGCCGTGCGCCGGGAGTTTTACCCGATCGTCGGAACCCTGCGTGGCCACTACGACGGGTCTCATATCGACCCTCGCCTCGGCGGACCCGTCACAGGGCCGCGAGGCGCGATGGAGCCGTGCGGGCGGCCGGGACTGCCGAGGGCGCGCGGTGTCGGATGCGCACGCGGCGAACGTCCACCATGGGAGGGCGAAGCGGACAGGACCCAGCCGCCCGCCCCACGACGCGCGAACGCACGGCGCCGCCGGCACGCCACCAGACCCTCACTGTGGGAGATGACCAGAATGCCCGCCGGGGCGCGGCCAGCCGCGCGGCCGAAGGCACGATGCCGAGCAGGCAGGTCCTGGTTCGGAGTCGTCCTCCAGGGCGGTGCGGGCTATTACGCTCGTCGATGCGGGCTGTTCGAACCGCTCGACGGCATCAGACCAGAACGGGACAGATCCTTGCAATTCTTCAGCCACAGCAAGGATATAGTCATCAGGACTGCACCCAGCACGGCATGAGGGTGAAGGCCCCGAGGCTTGCTCTGGCGTTTCGGCTGAAAGCGGCTATAACGACTGACATTCCACAAGGCTAGATTTTTTGCATGAATGCAGTCGGAGACGCGGTTTCCGGTCCTCGGTGCCGAGCAGTCCACGCCCTTCTGGATTGAAGCCAGGACGGTCTGGCAGAGGCCAGCAAGGGATCCCGTGCCACGATCGCTGGCTTGGAGGCGGACAAGCGAGGGAGAGACCTGTCGGCGACATCGGAGAAGCGTTAGAGCGCGCTGGGACTGGCTTCATTCCAGCAAACGGCGGCGGTGCAGGCTTCCGCTTTCGTAAACGGGTCTGCGGGATCGACGATGGGCATTGAAGGGCTCAACCCCGGATGCCGCACACTCCCACTCACGTCACCCAGGACGCTCAACCGGAGCAGGTGCAGATATGAAACGGACAGTTGTTGCAGCCCTACTGCTGGCTTCCGGCGCAGCGCCCGGCATGGCTCAATCATGCGATGAGTTCTGGTATCAGAGAAACATGATCTACAAAGAGGCGGGCTACTGCTTCAAGACCGCCGCCGCAATCAAGAATTTCGGCAACGCCGGTTGCAAGTACGACGATCAGGCCGATGTGCCTCTCTCCGCTCGGGACAGGGCAGAGATCGCCAACATCAGGGCAATGGAGCGGGCGAAGAGGTGCCCCCAGTAGAGGGCTCTGTGAACATCGCCTTTCTCTGATGGCCCTCACGTACAATCAAAAGGTGCATGACGGCGGAAACGCTTGACCGCGGCCGGAAGCCGTGGCTTCTGGGCCCGCGCGACACCCAGGCCCCGTAGCTCAGCTGGATAGAGCAGCCGCCTTCTAAGCGGCAGGTCGTAGGTTCGAGCCCTACCGGGGTCGCCAGCCTCAGGGCAGGCAGCTATCCGCAAAACACAAGAGTTTGGATCCAGCGGCAGTTTGGCTCCAGCGGCGCCTGCGCGCCGCTGCGAACCTCGGCCGGCGTGCCATGAAGCGCTGACGGTTTCGAACCGCGCGAAATCCTCGGCGAGGTTCGCCGCCGTGACGGCGGACTCCGCGAAGGTCGGCCTTGGATCGATGTCGCTGAAACACCCAGGATTGCGCCGTCCGACGGCCGGAGCGCGGGGAGACCCTGCGCGGAGTGCCGGGGCCGGACACCACACCCGGCAACGGCGGAGGCCTCCCATCCGTCCTCGATCCTGTGACGCGAATACTCGTACGATGTGACCAAGGCGATGAGTCGTCGACCCGAGCCGCCAGATCACACTCACAGATTCGAGCAGAGTATCCATATATTAACCATGCTTTTCTGTATCCAACAAAGAATATCCCGAGCACCGCGGCGCCGCAGCACCGCGCCTCGATCCCGGAAAGATTGCGGCGCAATCCTGGCGCGTTTACCCACGACTCAGCTTTAAGTGAGATGTTCTCTGTCACGGCCGGCGTTGGTGGCGGAGAGTGTTCGTGCGTTGCTTCAGGCCCCTGTTGCTGTCCGGTCTCGTCTGCCTGCCGCCGGCCCTGGCCGCGGCGGAGACCTGCCGGCCCGACGTCCTCGGCACCGCACGGGTCCTCGAAGTGCCGTTCTCCCAGGGGCCGGTCGGGAAGGCGAGCTACGGGCGCACCCTGCCGCTCGAGCGTGGCGAGGTGGTGCTGACCTTCGATGACGGGCCGCTTCCCCGGCGCACGACCGCGGTGCTCGACGCCCTCAAGGCGGAATGCGTGAAGGCCACGTTCTTCGTCGTCGGCAGCATGGTGGCGCAGTTCCCCGAGATCCTGCGCCGGACCGCCGCCGAGGGTCACACCATCGCGAGCCATACCTGGTCGCACCGCTACCTCGATCGCGTCCGCAGCCACGACGTGCAGCGCGACCAGATCAGCGGCGGCCTCCAGGCCGTGCGCACCGTCCTCACCGACGGCGAGCCGGCCCTGTCCCCATTTTTCCGCTTTCCCGGCCTCGGGCACACCGCCACCCTCGACCGCTACGCCGCCGCGCAGCGGCTGGTGCCGTTCAGCGTCGACGTCGACGGCGACGACTGGAGGAAGATCACGCCAGCGGAGGTGCTCGGGCGGGTGCTCAGGCGCCTCGACGCGGCGGGGCGGGGCATCATCCTGCTCCACGACATCCAGCCCCGGACCGTCGCGATCCTGCCGGAGCTGCTGCGCCAGCTGAAGGCGCGCAACTACCGCGTCGTCCACGTGGTGCCGGCGCAAGCCGACACCCAGGCCGCCCTCGCGGCCATGGCGAGCCCCCAGGCCAAGCCGATCCGGCTCGCCCTGGACCGGCTCGGCGCCCGCATGGAGACGATCAGGCTGGCCGCCCGCACGCCCGACGGAACCCCCGATCCGGTCGCCTCGGCCGGCGCGGCCGCGCGCGTGGTCGCCTTCGAGGATGGCCCGCTCCTTCTGAGGGCGAGCCTGTTCGAGGAGGCCGCGCCGGACGAGCCCGGCGGCGCCAGACCCGCGGCAACGTCCGAGGCGCCGATCCACCCCGGGCCCGAGCCGCGCCGGGACCAGACCGGGTTCGGCCAGGAGATCCGCGTTGCGCTGGTCGAGGATGCCGCCCTGGCGCGGGGCGAGGCCGGCCGCGGGCTGGGCAAGGAGCCGGGCAAGCAAGCCGGCAAGGACGCCGGCATGGGCGGTCCTGCTCCCAAGGGCGGCTGGAGCGGCTTCGTGGTGATCGGTGCGGCGCCCGCCACCGGCGGCTTCCGTCCGGTCGCGGAGGCGGGCGCTCCGCGCGCGCGATGATCCCCGCTCCGCCGAACCCGCTCCGTCCGCCATTCCCCGTCCGGAAAGTCCCCACGATGCGACGCCTCGGCAGGCTGGTGCCCTGTCTCTTATACACCACTCCGAGCCCCAGAGACAAGGCGAAAACTCGTATGCCGGCTTCTGC
>NZ_LABY01000228.1 GCF_001043975.1 Methylobacterium variabile | reverse complement strand
CCCGGCCTGGAGGCCGAGGCGCTCCGATCCTGGCCCGGACACCAGGCCGAGGACGCGGCGGATCTGCGTGTTCATGACACGGCTCCTTTTCAAGCTTGCGGACGGGGGTTCAGGCCTCGGTCGAAGCCGCGAAGGCGTCGAGCGCCCGCGTTGAGTAGACGATGGCAGCACCAGCGTTGACGCTGGTGGCGACGCCGAGGGCCTCCGCGAGCTCCGCCTCGGTCGCGCCGAGCTTGCGGGCGGCATCGGTGTGCACCGTGATACAGCCGTCGCAGCGCAGCGTGATCGCGACGGCCACTGCGATCAGTTCGCGCGTCTTTGCGTCGAGCTGCGCTGTCTTCTGACCCGCACTGCTCAGGGCGCCGTAGCCGCGCACCGTCTCGGGGCTGAGCTTCGCCAGACCGCCGACGCCGGCCGTGATCTGCTGGCGGTAGGTGTTCCAATCCATCATCGACATGACGACCTCCTTCGTGGTGCCTCAGGAGGTAGACCCGGGCCGCTCCGGCCACGATGGCGGCGTGGCGCAGGCTGATGGCCGGGCGGATCAATCAGGCCCGGGAGAGAGGGTCTCCTGGCGCACCCGACCGGGACGCACACCGTACTTGCGCAGGAATGCGCGGCTGAAAGCGCCCGGCGATTGGTACCCTGCCTCGGCCGCGATCTCGTCGAGGGATGCCGACGCGGTGCGCAGACGGTGGCGGGCGAGGCCGAGCCGGAGCTCACTCAGGAATTCCAGGGGCGGCACCCCCGCGGCCTTGCGGAACGCCCGCACGAGTGTCGCCCGCGAGGCGGCAGCGACCGCCGCGAGGTCGTCGAGTGTCCAGGCCCGGACTGGGTCGCGCACCATGGCCAGGACCGCCTGCGCGGTGATCCGCTGCCCGAGAAGGCGCAGGAGCCCATCGGTCGGTGCCGATCCCTCTAGGTGGGTGCGCAGCATCAGCATGAACAACGCGCTGGCGAGGTTCTCGGCGATGGCGAGTGCGCCGGCCCGCGCCTCGGCAAGTTCCTCGCGGATGCCGACGAGCAGGGGGTGGAAGCGCACCGACAGCGGCTGCTCGCCAACGCGCAGGACGAGGAGATCCGGAAGGGCGGAGACGATCAGGTTCTGGGGCGCCACCTCGAAGCGCAGGCGGCCGCAGAGCAGTTCCACCTCCGGCTCCACGCCGAGGCTAGTCTTGAACCGGAGTGAGCCCTGGTTGTGGACGAGGACCGGCAGGGATGCCTGCGCGCTCAGGTCGGGGCCGCGCATCGTGTGCGCGGTGCCGCGCGGAAGGAGCAGGATGTCGCCGGCCTCGACCGGGAGGGATGCGTCCCCGGGGCGCTGGAGGATGGCGCGGCCGTGCGTGATGATGTGGAAGTAGGCCTGACCGGCCGGCTCGGGCTCGTGCACGGCCGCCCAGGTTCCGCCGAAACGGCAGACGTCATCCAGCTGCGGGCGCACCCGCAGTAGCGGCGCCAACCCGCTGAGCGCATCCTCGCCGATCTCCGTCATGGCTCCCTCGGC
>NZ_LABY01000227.1 GCF_001043975.1 Methylobacterium variabile | reverse complement strand
CCGCATAGAGTTCCGGCCTGTCGCGCCGGAGTTCGCGGGTTCGAGCCCCGCCGTCCGCGCCACTTCCCTCGCGGGAAAAAAGGCGTTTCTGTAGTGCACGAGCGCCCTGCGCGGACGTAGCTCAGTCGGTTAGAGTGCCGGCCTGTCACGCCGGAGGTCGCGGGTTCGAGCCCCGTCGTCCGCGCCATTCCTTCTCCCGGGAATGACAACGCAGTTTGAGGGCCCTTGCGAGCACGCCGCGCGGGCGTAGCTCAGTTGGTTAGAGTGCCGGCCTGTCACGCCGGAGGTCGCGGGTTCGAGCCCCGTCGCCCGCGCCACTTCGAACGGTTCCCGTCACGGCTGTCCGTTGCAGCGAGACGACGCCGAACCGCGTCGCGACGGCCCGAACCGACCTGCTCCGAAAATCTCCACAATTGACCGACAGGTGCGCGCTCCCGCACGGCCGTGCTGTTCCAGGAATCGCCAGAGATGCCGCACCTGCTCCCCTCGACGGCTCGCGCCCGGCGCCGGGCCGCGGAGTCCAGACGCCATCTTGCGCGCGCACTCCTCCTCGGCGTCGGCCTGGCGCTCGCCGGCTGCAGCGGCTCGGCGATCCTGCCGGTGCCGGACCTGCCGACCACGCCGGTGATCCTCGACGAGGCCTCGGCGGCGGCGGCGATCTCGCGCTACCGGGCGAGCCACGGCCTCGGGCCGGTGGTGATCGATTCTTCGCTGATCCGCGCCGCCTCGCTCCAGGCCGAGGCCAATGCCAGGGCCGGCTTCCTCTCGCACGAGGTCGGCGGCACCTTCGACGCGCGGCTCAAGCGCGCCGGCTTCGGCGGTCGCTACGCCGCCGAGAACCTGAGCGCCGGCTCGGCCACCTTCGACGAGGTGCTGAAGCGCTGGCAGGTCTCGCCGGAGCACAACCGCAACATGCTCATGCCGCAGGTCAAGCGCGTCGGCATCGCCCGGGTCGATGCGCCGGGCAGCCGCTACAAGCGGTACTGGGCACTGATCCTGTCGGACGGCTGACACGCGCTTCCCGCAGCGCAGCATGGCGGCCAAGCCCCTGAAAACGCCCGCGAAGGGGAGGGGGCTGCGACGATCCTCCCCGGCCGGCCGGGGCTTCCGGGCGTTGTGCGCGGGCGCCAAGCCCCTATCTTGCGTGCAGACGTTCGCGGTTTGTGCGGTGCGAACGCCCCTTGTTTCGTCATATCCGCTCGTTTAAGCCTCGCGCACCTTCCGGGCTTTGGAACCGTTCCGAGAACGGCCCCGGCGGCCGGGTCGCGGCCCGGGCACGCGCCAAACGCTCGCGCCAACCCTTGGGGATGCTCGATGAACGGCCTCCTGTCGGATTACCTGCCGCTCGTGATCTTCATCGGCGTGTCCCTGCTGATCGCGGCGGCGCTGCTCGTGGCCCCGTTCCTGGTGGCCTACAACAGCCCGGACCCGGAGAAGCTCTCGGCCTACGAGTGCGGGTTCAACGCCTTCGACGACGCGCGCATGAAGTTCGACGTGCGCTTCTACCTCGTCGCCATCCTGTTCATCATCTTCGATCTCGAAGTGGCCTTCCTGTTCCCGTGGGCGATCACGTTCGGGGACCTCGGCTGGTTCGGCTTCTGGTCGATGATGCTCTTCCTCGGCGTGCTCACCGTCGGCTTCGTCTACGAGTGGCGCAAGGGCGCCCTCGAATGGGATTAGTCCAGTGGGACTAGCCGTCGACGCGTGAAGAGCCGCCCCCGAGACGAGAAGCACCGGACCTCACCATGTCTCTCACCACCGTCCGCGCCCCCGCGATCGCGCCGCAGCCCAAGGGTATCCTCGACCCGGCCACCGGCAAGCCGATCGGCGCCAACGACCCGACCTTCCTGACGATCAGCGACGAGCTGGCCGACCGCGGCTTCCTGCTCACCACCGCCGACGACCTCATCACCTGGGCCCGCACCGGCTCGCTGATGTGGATGACCTTCGGCCTCGCCTGCTGTGCCGTCGAGATGATGCAGATGTCGATGCCGCGCTACGACTGCGAGCGCTTCGGCTTCGCGCCGCGCGGCTCGCCGCGCCAGTCCGACGTGATGATCGTCGCCGGCACGCTCACCAACAAGATGGCCCCGGCCCTGCGCAAGGTCTACGACCAGATGCCGGAGCCGCGCTACGTCATCTCGATGGGCTCCTGCGCCAACGGCGGCGGCTACTACCACTACTCCTACTCGGTGGTGCGCGGCTGCGACCGGGTGGTGCCGGTCGACATCTACGTCCCGGGCTGCCCACCGACCGCCGAGGCGCTGCTCTACGGCGTGCTGCTGCTGCAGAAGAAGATCCGCCGCACCGGCACCATCGAGCGCTGAGGCAGGCCGCCCATGAGCAACGGCATCACCATCCGGGCCCACACCCAGACCGAGTCCGGCGACGCGGCCCTCCAGGCGCTCTCCGACCGCCTCGCCGAGACCCTGGGCGGCGCGGTCACCGCCCGGGCGATCACCTTCGGCGAGCTGACGCTGGTCGTCGAGGGACCCGAGATCCTGCGGGTGCTCACCCACCTGCGCGACGACCCGGCCTGCGCCTTCTCGACCTTCATCGACATCTGCGGCGTCGACTACCCCGGCCGGGAGAAGCGCTTCGACGTCGTCTACCACCTGCTCTCGATGCGCCATAACCGGCGCATCCGCGTGAAGGTGCAGACCGACGAGCGCACCCCGGTGCCGTCCGCGATCCCGGTCTTCCCGGCCGCGAACTGGTACGAGCGCGAGACCTACGACCTCTACGGGATCCTGTTCTCGGGCCATCCGGACCTGCGCCGGCTGCTCACCGATTACGGCTTCGAGGGCCACCCCCTCCGCAAGGACTTCCCGCTCACCGGCTTCGTCGAGGTCCGCTACGACCAGGACGAGGCCCGGGTGGTCTACGAGCCCGTGCGGCTCACGCAGGAATTCCGCAACTTCGACTTCCTGTCGCCCTGGGAAGGCACCGACTACATCCTCCCCGGCGACGAGAAGGCCGACAAGGCACCGGCGAAAGGCTGAGCCGACATGGGCGAGCACAGCATCCGCAACTTCTCGATCAACTTCGGGCCGCAGCACCCGGCGGCGCACGGCGTGCTGCGCCTCGTGCTCGAGCTCGATGGCGAGGTGGTCGAGCGGGTCGACCCGCATATCGGCCTGCTGCACCGCGGCACCGAGAAGCTGATCGAGGTCAAGACCTACCTCCAGGCGACGCCCTACTTCGACCGGCTCGACTACGTCGCGCCGATGAACCAGGAGCACGCCTTCTGTCTCGGCATCGAGCGCCTGCTCGGCATCGAGGTGCCACGCCGCGCCAAGCTGATCCGCACGCTCTACTGCGAGATCGGCCGGCTGCTGTCGCACCTCCTCAACGTCACCACGCAGGCGATGGACGTCGGCGCCCTCACGCCCCCGCTCTGGGGCTTCGAGGAGCGTGAGAAGCTGATGATCTTCTACGAGCGCGCGTCCGGCGCTCGTCTCCACGCCAACTACTTCCGGCCGGGCGGTGTCCACCAGGACCTGCCGCCGAGCCTGATCGACGACATCGAGACGTTCTGCGAGACCTTCCCGCAGGTGGTCGACGACCTCGACAGCCTCGTGATGGGCAACCGCATCTTCAAGCAGCGCAACGTCGATATCGGCATCGTCACCGTCGAGGAGGCGCTCGCCTGGGGCTTCTCGGGCGTGATGGTGCGCGGCTCCGGCATCCCGTGGGACCTGCGCAAGTCGCAGCCCTACGAGGCCTACGACGAGATGGAGTTCGACATCCCTGTGGGGAAGAACGGCGACACCTACGATCGCCAGGTCATCCGCATGGAGGAGATGCGCCAGTCGGTGCGCATCATGAAGCAGTGCATCGCCAAGCTGCGCGAGCCGGCCGGCCAGGGGCCGATCGCCACGCAGGACGGCAAGGTGGCGCCGCCGCCGCGGCGCGAGATGAAGCGCTCGATGGAGGCGCTCATCCACCACTTCAAGCTCTACACCGAGGGCTTCCATGTCCCGGCCGGCGAGGTCTACGCCGCGGTTGAGGCCCCCAAGGGCGAGTTCGGCGTCTACCTCGTCGCCGACGGCACCAACAAGCCGTATCGGTGCAAGATCCGCGCTCCGGGCTTCGCCCACCTCCAGGCGATGGACTGGATGTGCCGCGGCCACATGCTGGCGGACGTGTCGTGCATCCTCGGCACGCTCGACATCGTGTTCGGTGAGGTGGACCGGTGAGGGCGCCCCTCCGCGCGCCCGTCGGAGACGTTTGAGATCATGGCCAACCGCAGACTCGCCCCCGCCTCCGAGCAGCCCGAGAGCTTCGCGTTCACGCCTGAGAACGCCGAGTGGGCCAAGGGGCAGATCGCCAAGTACCCGGAGGGGCGCCAGGCCTCGGCCGTGATCCCGCTCCTGTGGAAGGCGCAGGAGCAGAACGGCGGCTGGCTGCCGCGGGCCGCGATCGAGGCGGTGGCCGACCAGCTCGGCATGCCGCACATCCGGGTGCTGGAGGTCGCGACCTTCTACACCATGTTCGCCCTCGAGCCGGTCGGCCGCTACTGGATCCAGGTCTGCGGCACGGTCCCGTGCGACGTCTGCGGCGCCCGCGAGCTGAAGCAGATGCTGCACGAGCGGCTCGGCCCTCCCGGCCATGTCAGCCCGGACGGCAACTTCTCCTGGCTCGAGGTCGAGTGCCTGGGCGCGTGCTGCAACGCCCCGATGGCGCAGATCAACCACGACTACTACGAGGACCTCACGCCGGAATCCCTCGGCAAGCTGATGGACGACCTCGCCGCGGGGCGCCCGGTGAAGACCGGCTCGCAGATCGGCCGTGTCTCCTCCGAGCCCAAGGACGCGGTCACGACCCTTAAGGACGAGACGCTGTTCGACGGTTCGCGCGTCGGCGCCTGGCGCAAGCGCTTCGAGGAGGAGGGCCGGAAGGACGCCGGCTCCGACACGACCGGCGAGAAGGCCCGCACCGAGACCTCGGCGGCGACGAACCCGAAGGCGGCCCGCCCGGATGCCGGCCGGCCGGTCGAGACCGGGACGGCCAGCACCCCGGCGCAGCGCGCCGCCGACGGCAAGCCCGCCGTCGACCCCGCGGCCGAGAAGGGCCAGTCGGCGCCCGAGCGCACCACCGTCGCGGTACCGCGCACCGGCCCCGAGGCCGAGCCGGCGCCGAAGAGCGGCCGCTCCTACACCGAGACGCCCTCAAAGCCCGAGGAAGGCCGCCCGGTGGCCGGTACGAAGGGTACCACGCCGGAGGCGGGCGCCGAGCCGGCGACCGCAGGGGCCAAGACCGACGGATCGCAGGCCAAGCCCGTCGGCATCACCCCTGCCGACAAGGCGGCCGACAAGGGCCCGCCCGGTCCGAAGGCGAAGCCGTAAAGACACGATGATTCTCCCCGTCACAGCAGGCCTGTAGGACGATCGCCATGCTCGCCGATCAGGATCGGATCTTCACCAACCTCTATGGTCTCCACTCCCCCGGCCTCGATGCCGCGAAGAAACGCGGCGCCTGGGACGGAACCAAGTTCCTGCTGCAGCAGGGCCGGGACTGGATCATCGAGGAGATGAAGAAGTCGGGCCTGCGCGGCCGCGGCGGCGCCGGCTTCCCCACTGGCCTGAAGTGGTCCTTCATGCCGAAGAAATCGGACGGCCGGCCGCACTACCTGGTGGTGAACGCCGACGAGTCCGAGCCCGGCACCTGCAAGGACAGGGAGATCATGCGGCACGATCCGCACCTCCTGATCGAGGGCTGCATGATCGCGTGCTTCGCCATGGGCGCGCATGCCTGCTACATCTACATCCGCGGCGAGTACGTTGCCGAGAAGCACGCGCTCCAGCGCGCCGTGGACGAGGCCTACGCGGCCCGCCTCGTCGGCGAGAGCAACGTCCACGACTACCCCTTCGACATCTACGTCCACCACGGCGCCGGTGCCTACATCTGCGGCGAGGAGACGGCGCTGATCGAGAGCCTCGAGGGCAAGAAGGGGATGCCGCGGCTCAAGCCGCCGTTCCCGGCCAATATGGGCCTCTATGGCTGCCCGACGACGGTCAACAACGTCGAGTCGATCGCGGTGGCGGGCACCATCCTGCGCCGCGGCGGCGCCTGGTTCGCGGGCCTCGGCCGGCCGGGCAACACCGGCACCAAGCTGTTCTGCGTGTCCGGCCACGTCAACAAGCCGTGCAACGTCGAGGAAGAGCTCGGCATCACGTTCCGCGAGCTCATCGACAGGCATTGTGGCGGCATGCGCGGCGGCTGGGACAACCTGCTGTGCTCGATCCCCGGCGGCTCCTCCGTGCCGCTGGTCCCGGCCGCCGAGATCATCGACGCGCCGATGGATTTCGACACGCTGAAGAACCTGAAGTCGGGCCTCGGCACCGCTGCCGTGATGGTGTTCGACAAGTCGACCGACATGGTCTCGGCGATCGCGCGCATCTCGTACTTCTACAAGCACGAGTCCTGCGGCCAGTGCACGCCGTGCCGCGAGGGAACCGGCTGGATGTGGCGCGTGATGCTGCGCATGGCGGAAGGCCGGGCGCAGAAGCGCGAGATCGACATGCTGCTCGACGTGACGAAGCAGATCGAGGGCCACACCATCTGCGCGCTGGGTGATGCCGCGGCATGGCCGATCCAGGGCCTGATCCGGCACTTCCGCCCGGAGATCGAGAAGCGCATCGACCGCTACAGCGCCAACCCGCATCCGACCCCGGTGCCGATGGCGGCGGAGTGAGGCGGTGCCGTTTCTCACCTGTCATGATCCGCATTCACGGTTCGCCGGCTCGGCGCGCGGAGACGCGCGCCCCGCGGACCTCGCCCGAGAGTTGACCGCATGACCAAGATCCTCGTCGACGGCATCGAGGTCGATGTCCCGCCGGACTACACCCTCCTGCAGGCCTGCGAGGTCGCGGGGGCCGAGATCCCGCGCTTCTGCTTCCACGAGCGGCTGTCGATCGCCGGCAATTGCCGCATGTGCCTGGTCGAGCTGAAGGGCGCGCCGAAGCCCGTCGCCTCCTGCGCCTGGGCCGTGCGCGACTGCCGCCCGGGTCCGAACGGCGAGCCGCCGGCGGTGTCGACCAAGTCGGCCCTGACCAAGAAGGCCCGCGAGGGGGTGATGGAGTTCCTCCTCATCAACCACCCGCTCGATTGCCCGATCTGCGACCAGGGCGGCCACTGCGACCTGCAGGATCAGGCCATGGCCTACGGCGTCGACTCGACCCGCTACGGCGAGAACAAGCGCGCCGTCGAGGAGAAGTACATCGGCCCGCTGGTGCGGACGGCGATGAACCGCTGCATCCACTGCACCCGCTGCGTCCGCTTCCTGGCGGAGGTCGCGGGCGTGCCGGATCTCGGCGCGATCGGCCGCGGCGAGGACATGGAGATCACCTCCTACCTCGAGCGGGCGATGGAATCGGAGCTGCAGGGCAACGTCGCCGACCTGTGCCCGGTCGGCGCCCTCGTCCACAAGCCGCAATCCTACAACGTCCGCCCCTGGGAGCTGAACAAGACCGAGTCCGTCGACGTGATGGACGCGGTCGGCTCGTCGATCCGCGTCGACACCCGCGGCCGCGAGGTGATGCAGATCGAGCCGCGGGTGAACGAGGCGATCAACGAGGAGTGGATCTCGGACAAGACCCGCCACGTGGTGGACGGTCTGCGGCTCCAGCGCCTCGACCGGCCCTACCTGCGCGAGAACGGCCGCCTGCGCCTGGCCTCCTGGGCCGAGGCCTTCGGGGCAATCGCCGCGAAGGTCAAGGGCGCCGATCCGAAGCGTGTCGGCGCGATCGTCGGCGATCTCGCCGGTGTTGAGGAGATCTTCGCGCTCAAGACCCTGATGGGCGCTCTCAAGGTGCAGAACCTCGATTGCCGCCAGGACGGGGCTGCGATCGATCCGTCCTGGGGCCGCGCCGCCTACACCTTCGGGCCGACCATCGCCGGCATCGAGCAGGCGGACGCGATCCTGATCGTCGGCGCCAACCCGCGCACCGAGGCCTCGCTCCTCAACGCCCGCATCCGCAAGCGCTGGCGGCTCTCGCCGATCCAGATCGGCGTGATCGGCGAGGATGCGGACCTGACCTATCCCCACACCTATCTGGGTGCCGGGCCGGAGACGCTGGCCGAGGTTGCCTCCGGCCGCCACAGCTTCGCCGAGGCGCTCAAAGGGGCCGAGCGGCCGCTCGTCATCGTCGGCCAGGCGGCCCTCACCCGTCCGGACGGTGCGGCGCTCCTCGCCGCGGTCGCGAAGCTGCTTCAGGGGCTGGGCTCGAAGGCCGAGGGCTGGAACGGTCTCGGCGTGCTGCACAACGCGGCCGCCCGCGTTGGCGCCCTCGACCTCGGCTTCTTGCCGGGGGAGGGCGGTCTGACCTTCGCCGAGATGACGAAGGCCGGCGCGCTCGACGTGCTGTTCAACCTCGGCGCCGACGAGGTCGAGGTCGGGCCCGGCGCCTTCGTGGTCTACCAAGGCACCCACGGCGACAAGGGCGCCCACCGGGCGGACGTGATCCTGCCGGGCGCGGCCTACACCGAGAAGTCGGCGACCTACGTCAACACGGAAGGCCGGGTGCAGCTCGCCAACCGGTCCGCCTTCCCGCCCGGCGACGCCCGCGAGGATTGGGCGATCCTGCGCGCCCTCTCGGACGTGCTCGGCCACCGCCTGCCGTTCGACTCGCTCGGCGCCTTGCGCAAGGCGCTCTACGCCGCCCACCCGCACTTCGCCGGCATCGACCAGGTCGCGGCGAGCGACGGCGCCGCCGCGCTGACGACGCTGGCCGGCCTGTCGGGCGAGCCAGGCCGCGAGCCTTTCCGCCCCGCCGTGGTGGACTTCTATCTCACCAACCCGATCGCCCGCGCCTCGCGGGTGCTCGCCGAGTGCTCGGGTCTCGCCCGCGGGCGGGCGCTCGAAGCGGCCGAATGAGGAGCGCCGACCGATGACTGCTTGGGAGGTGCTCGGCACCGTCCTCCTCATAGGCCTGAAGAGCGTGCTGCTCCTCGTGGCGCTGCTCGTCTTCATCGCCTACGCGCTGCTCGCCGACCGCAAGATCTGGGCGGCGGTGCAGCTGCGCCGCGGGCCGAACGTGGTCGGGCCCTGGGGCCTGTTCCAGTCCTTCGCCGACCTGCTGAAGTTCGTGCTGAAGGAGCCGGTGATCCCGGCGGGCGCCAACAAGAGCCTCTTTCTGCTGGCGCCGCTGATCTTCGCCACCCTGGCGCTCGCCGCCTGGGCGGTGATCCCGCTCGCCGACGGCTGGGCCATCGCCGACATCAACGTCGGCATGACCTACATTTTCGCGATCTCGTCGCTCGGCGTGTACGGCGTCATCATGGGCGGCTGGGCCTCGAACTCGAAGTACGCCTTCCTCGGCGCGCTGCGCTCGGCGGCCCAGATGGTGTCCTACGAGGTCTCGCTCGGCTTCGTCATCATCACGGTGCTGATGTGCGCCGGCTCGCTCAACCTGTCGCAGATCGTGCGCGCGCAGGACACCTCGCTCGGCATCCTCGGCTGGTACTGGCTGTGGCTGTTCCCGATGTTCGTGGTGTTCTTCATCTCGGCGATGGCCGAGACGAACCGCCCGCCCTTCGACCTGCCCGAGGCCGAGTCCGAGCTCGTCGCCGGCTACATGGTGGAGTACTCCTCCACCCCTTACCTGCTGTTCATGCTCGGCGAGTACGTCGCCATCGTCACGATGTGCGCGCTCGGCACGATCCTGTTCCTCGGCGGCTGGCTCTCGCCGATCCCGTTCGCGCCCTTCACCTGGGTGCCGGGCCTGATCTGGTTCGCCCTGAAGGCGAGCTTCCTGTTCTTCATGATCGCCATGGTGAAGGCCATGGTGCCGCGCTACCGCTACGACCAGCTCATGCGGCTAGGCTGGAAGGTGTTCCTTCCGCTCTCCCTGGTCATGGTGTTCGTCGTCGCCTTCGTCCTGAAGCTGACCGGCCTCGCGCCGGTGTCCTGAGACCCAACCGTCGGAGAACGAGCCATGAAGCTCGACCAGGTCGCCCGCGGCCTGCTGTTGAAGGAGTTCGTCACCGGGTTCGCCCTGGCGATGCGCTACTTCTTCAAGCCCAAGGCGACGATCAACTATCCGTTCGAGATGGGCCATCGCGGCCCGCGCTTCCGCGGCGAGCACGCCCTGCGGCGCTACCCCAACGGGGAAGAGCGCTGCATCGCCTGCAAGCTGTGCGAGGCGGTCTGCCCGGCCCAGGCCATCACCATCGAGGCGGGCCCGCGCCGCAACGACGGCACGCGGCGCACCACCCGCTACGACATCGACATGGTGAAGTGCATCTATTGCGGCATGTGCCAGGAGGCCTGCCCGGTGGACGCCATCGTCGAGGGGCCGAACTTCGAGTTCTCGGTGGAGACCCGCGAGGAGCTGCTCTACGACAAGGCCAAGCTGCTCGCGAACGGCGACCGCTGGGAGCGCGAGATCGCCCGCAACATCGCGGCCGACGCGCCCTACCGCTGAGCCGCACCCGGAGGAGGGCCCGGACCCTCCTCCCCGGGAACCGAAGACACATTCGCCGCTCCCCCGGTTGTGCGCCGCGGGAGCGGGTTCTATAGACGGGCCGCCGGGACGCTCCGGGGGTCGGGCAGGAGGCCGCCGCCAGGCGGCATGATTTCAGCGCATGACCGCAGCCGCCGCCTTCTTCTATCTCTTCGCCGCGATCACCGTCGCCTCGGGCTTCATGGTGATCGCCTCGCGCAACCCCGTCACCTCGGTGCTCTTCCTCATCCTCGCCTTCGTGAACGCCGCCGGGCTGTTCGTGCTGATGGGGGCGGAGTTCCTGGCCATGATCCTGGTCGTGGTCTATGTCGGCGCCGTCGCGGTGCTGTTCCTGTTCGTGGTGATGATGCTCGACGTCGATTTCGCCGAGCTGCGCCAGGGCTTCCAGGACTACCTGCCGGTCGGCGGCCTGATCGGGGCGGTGTTCCTGGTCGAGCTGCTCCTCGTCGTCGGCTCCTGGGCGATCGATCCCGGGCTGGTCCACGGCCCGCTGGCGGTGGCGCCGGGCGGCGAGACGGTCACCAACACGCAGGCCCTCGGGCTGGTTCTCTACACCAACTACTTCTTCTTCTTCCAGGTCGCCGGGCTGATCCTGCTGGTCGCGATGATCGGTGCGATCGTGCTCACGCTGCGCGACCGGCCGGGCGTCAAGCGCCAGGACATCTCGATCCAGAACGCCCGCACCCAGGCCGATGCCGTCGAGGTGCGCCACGTGCCGACGGGGCAGGGCGTCGAGGTCTGATGGCCGCCACGGCCTGAGACGAGTTCATGCGGGGCCTGCGGGTCCCGCCATGCTGATGGCAAGAGCGGCGGGGCCGGACGCGCCTCGCGACACGAAGGCGGCCGCCCGCGGCCGAGAGGCACGATGATCGGTTTGAGCCACTACCTGACGGTCGCCGCGATCCTGTTCACCCTCGGGGTGCTCGGCATCTTCATCAACCGCAAGAACATCATCGTCATCCTGATGTCGGTGGAGCTGATCCTGCTCGCGGTGAACATCAACCTGGTGGCGTTCTCGACCCACCTCGGCGACATCGTCGGCCAGGTCTTCGCCCTGTTCGTGCTGACCGTGGCAGCCGCCGAGGCCGCGATCGGCCTCGCCATCCTGGTGGTGTTCTTCCGCAACCGCGGCTCGATCGCCGTCGAGGACGTCAACATGATGAAGGGCTGACGCGGCGCCTTACGCCCTGACGCCCTTCCCCTAGAACCAGAGCCGCAGCGGCAATCGTCACGCGAGGCCGGGACCCGAGCATGTACCACGCGATCGTTTTCCTGCCCCTGATCGGCGCCCTCATCGCCGGCCTGTTCGGGCGCCGCATCGGCCCGCGGGCCAGCGAGGTGGTGACCACCGGCATCCTCGTCTTCGTGGCGCTCCTGTCCTGGGTCGCCTTCTTCGAGGTGACCGGCGGCCACGGCCACGGCGCCACCAAGGTCCACGTCGCGACCTGGTTCACCGCCGGCGACCTCGTGGTCGACTGGGCCTTCCGGGCCGACACGCTCACCGCGGTGATGCTGGTGGTGGTCAACAGCGTCTCGGCGCTCGTCCACCTCTACTCGATGGGCTACATGCACGAGGACCCGCACCGGCCGCGGTTCTTCGCCTACCTGTCGCTGTTCACCTTCGCCATGCTGATGCTGGTGACGTCGGACAACCTCGTCCAGATGTTCTTCGGCTGGGAGGGCGTCGGCCTCGCCTCGTACCTGCTGATCGGCTTCTGGTACGAGAAGCCCTCGGCCAACGCCGCGGCGATGAAGGCCTTCATCGTCAACCGCGTCGGCGATTTCGGCTTCTCGCTCGGCATCTTCCTCTGCTTCGTGCTCTTCGGCGCGGTCGCCTTCGACGGCATCTTCCCGAAGGTGCCCGAGCTCAAGGACGCGACGTTCCACTTCCTCGGCTACGACTGGAACGCGCTCACCCTCTGCTGCCTGCTGCTGTTCATGGGCGCGATGGGCAAGTCGGCGCAGTTCCTGCTGCACACCTGGCTGCCGGACGCGATGGAGGGCCCGACCCCGGTCTCTGCGCTGATCCACGCCGCCACCATGGTGACCGCCGGCGTGTTCATGGTCGCCCGCCTGTCGCCGCTCTTCGACGCGGCGCCGAACGCCCTCATCGTCGTCACGGTGATCGGCGGCATCACGGCCTTCTTCGCCGCCACGGTCGGCCTGGTGCAGAACGACATCAAGCGGGTCATCGCCTACTCGACCTGCTCGCAGCTCGGCTACATGTTCGTGGCGCTCGGCGTCGGCGCCTACGCGGCGGGCGTCTTCCACCTCTTCACCCACGCCTTCTTCAAGGCGCTGCTGTTCCTCGGCGCCGGCTCGGTCATCCACGCGATGCACCACGAGCAGGACATGCGGAACATGGGCGCTCTGCGGCGCTACATCCCCTTCACCACCGCCATGATGGCGATCGGGACACTCGCGCTGATCGGCTTCCCGTTCACCGCCGGCTTCTACTCGAAGGACGCGATCATCGAGGCGGCCTACATGTCGACCCGACCGGGCCACGTGCTGGCCTTCCTGGCGACGGTCATCGCGGCGTTCTTCACCTCGTTCTACTCCTGGCGCCTGTTCTTCCTGACCTTCGAGGGTCGGGCCCGCTGGCAGAACGCCCATGCTCATGGCGACAGCCATGCACATGGCCATGACGACCACCACGCCGTCGCGCACGCCGCCCATCATCCGGCGGTCGCGCATGCCGCCGCGGAGGCCGACGGGGCACCGGGTCACCACGAGGGCGTCGCCCACGACGACAAGGGGCACGACCTCGAGCCGGCCTCACACTCGGCGATCGAGCATCACGATCACGCCCACACCCCGCACGAGAGCCCGCGGGTGATGACGATCCCGCTGGCGATCCTCGCCGTCGGTGCCCTCTTCGCCGGCCTGGTGTTCAAGAACCGGTTCATCGGCGAGAGCATGGACGAGTTCTGGAAGGGCGCGCTGGCGCACGGCCCCGACAACCACATCATGCACGACATCCACAACTCGCCGTTCTGGGTGCAGCAATCGCCGTTCGTGATGCTGGTGCTGGGCTTCCTTCTCGCCTTCTGGATGTACATCCGCCGGCCGGAGCTGCCGCACCAGCTCGCGGAGAGCCAGCCGCTGCTGTACCGGTTCCTGCTCAACAAGTGGTACTTCGACGAGATCTACGACCGCATCTTCGTCCGCCCGGCCAAGGGCTTCGGCGAGTTCCTGTGGAAGGTCGGCGACGGACGGATCATCGATGGCATGGGCCCGAACGGCATTGCGGCCCGGGTGGTCGACGTCACCCGCGGCGTGGTCCGCCTGCAGACCGGCTACGTCTACCACTACGCCTTCGTGATGCTGATCGGCGTCGCCGCCCTGGTGAGCTGGTACCTGTTCACCGGCGTCTCCGCGGCCGCCCACTGACCTGACCGGAGAATAGAGAACCATGCTCGGCCTCGGGATCCTCTCCGGCCTCCTCATCCTGCCCCTCGTCGGCGCCGCGTTCATCCTCACGCTCCGCGGCGACGACGCGGCGGTCCAGCGCAACGCCCGCTGGGCGGCGCTCATCACCACGCTGGCGACCTTCCTCCTGTCGCTGGTCGCCTGGGGCCGCTACGACGCCTCGACCTCGCAGTTCCAGCTCGTCGAGACCCACGCCTGGCTGACCGAGACCATCCGGTTCAAGCTCGGCGTCGACGGCTTCTCGATGCCGCTGGTGCTACTCACCACCTTCCTGATGCCGTTCTGCATCGGTGCCTCGTGGCTCTCGATCGAGCACCGGGTGAAGGAGTACTTCGTCGCGTTCCTGGTCCTCGAGACCACGATGATCGGCGTGTTCTGCGCCCTCGACCTGGTGCTGTTCTACCTGTTCTTCGAGGCCGGCCTGATCCCGATGTTCCTCATCATCGGTATCTGGGGCGGCAAGCGGCGGATCTACGCGTCATTCAAGTTCTTCCTTTACACCCTGCTCGGCTCGGTGCTGATGCTGCTCGCCATCATGGCGATGTACTGGCAGGCCGGCACCACCGACATCCCGACCCTGCTGCAGACCCGCTTCCCAGCGAACATGCAGATCTGGCTCTGGCTCGCCTTCTTCGCCTCCTTCGCGGTGAAGATGCCGATGTGGCCGGTCCATACCTGGCTCCCCGACGCCCACGTCGAGGCGCCGACCGCCGGCTCGGTGATCCTGGCGGGCATCCTGCTCAAGATGGGCGGCTACGGCTTCATCCGGGTCTCGCTGCCGATGTTCCCGGACGCGTCCCACCACTTCGCCCCGATGGTCTACGCGCTGTCGGTGGTGGCGATCATCTACACCTCGCTGGTCGCGCTGGTGCAGACCGACATCAAGAAGCTGATCGCCTACTCCTCGGTGGCCCATATGGGCTTCGTGACCCTCGGCCTGTTCACCCTCAACGAGCAGGGCATCCAGGGCGCCCTGTTCCTGATGATCTCGCACGGCATCGTCTCGGGCGCGCTGTTCCTGTGCGTCGGCGTGATCTACGACCGGATGCACACCCGCGAGATCTCGGCCTATGGCGGCCTGGTGAAGCGGATGCCGCTCTACGCGGTCGCCATGATGGTGTTCACCATGGCCAATGTCGGCCTGCCGGGCACCTCGGGCTTCGTCGGCGAGTTCCTGGCGATGATGGGCGCCTTCAAGGCCAACCCGATGGTGTCGTTCTTCTCGGTCTTCGGCATCATCCTGTCGGCGGCCTACGCCCTCTGGCTCTTCGCCCGGGTGGTCTACGGCAAGCTCGAAAAGCCGAGCCTGCAGGGGATCACCGATCTCGACCGCCGCGAGATGCTGATCCTCGCCCCGCTGGTGGCGCTGACGATCTACTACGGCGTCCATCCCGGCCCGATCCTCGACGTCTTCGCGCCCTCGACCGACGCGCTGATGCAGGGGATGCGCGCCGCCCTCTCCACGACCCAGACCGCTGCCGCGGCCCTGCCGGTCCCGCACTGAGTTCGAACGCGATGAACGCCGCTCAGACCGTCCTGCCCGCCCTCGGGCCCGCCCTGCCGGAGCTGATCCTCGCGGTCGGCGTCCTGGTGCTGATCCTCTACGGCGCCTTCAAGGGCGAGCGCTCCACCGAGGGCGTCAGCGTCGGCGCCCTGATCCTGCTGATCCTGGCCCTGTTCGCGGTGGTCAGCCAGCCGTTCGGCGCCAAGGTCACCACCTTCAACGGCTCCTTCATCGTCGACGGCTTCGCCCGGGTGATGAAGGCGCTGACCCTCATCGGCTCGGCCGCCGCGATCCTGCTCGCCAAGGAGCACTTCGAGCGCGAGCGGATCGCCCGCTTCGAGTACCCGATCCTGATCGTCCTCTCGACGATCGGCATGATGATCATGGCCTCGGCCAACGACCTGATCGGGCTCTATCTGGGCCTCGAGCTGCAGAGCCTCGCGGCCTACGTCATCGCCTCGTTCCACCGCGACGACGTGCGCTCGACCGAGGCCGGCCTGAAGTACTTCGTGCTCGGCGCCCTGTCGTCCGGCATGCTGCTCTACGGCGCCTCGCTGGTCTACGGTTTCACCGGCAGCGTCTCGTTCCCGCACATCGTCACGGCCCTGCGCGAGGGCTCCGGCCTCGGCATCGTGCTCGGTATCGTGTTCGTGGCCGCCGGCGTGTCGTTCAAGCTGGCGGCCGTGCCGTTCCACATGTGGACCCCGGACGTCTACGAGGGCGCGCCGACCCCGGTCACGGCGTTCTTCGCGTCCGCGCCCAAGATGGCCGCCATGGCGATGGCCGTACGCGTGTTCATCGGCGCCTTCCCGGTGGTGTCGGCGGAGTGGCAGCAGATCATCGTGTTCGTGTCGATCGCCTCGATGGCGCTCGGCTCCTTCGCGGCGATCGGCCAGCGCAGCCTCAAGCGCCTGATGGCGTACTCCTCCATCGCGAATGTCGGCTACGCGCTCATCGGGCTCGCCGCCGGTACGCAGGAGGGGGTGCGCGGCGTCGTGATCTACATGGCGATCTACCTCGCCATGACGCTCGGCGCCTTCGCGGTGATCCTGTCGCTGCGCCGCGGCCGCCAGATGTTCGAGACCATCGACGACCTGTCGGGCCTGTCGCGCACCCATCCCTGGGTGGCGTTCCTGCTCGCCATGATGATGTTCTCGCTCGCCGGCATCCCGCCGCTCGCCGGGTTCTTCGCGAAGTTCTACGTCTTCGCCGCGGCCATCAAGGCGAACCTCGTCGCCCTGGCGGTGATCGGCGTGGTGACGAGCGTGATCGGCGCCTACTACTACCTGCGCCTCGTCAAGGTGATGTACTTCGACGAGCCCGCCGGCTCCTACGAGCCGATGGGCCCGGGGCTCCGCATCGTGCTCGGCCTGTCGAGCGTGGTGGTGCTGCTGTTCTGGCTCGTGCCGGCGCCCCTCGTCGGCCTGGCCGGGACTGCCGCGAAGTCCCTGTTCTAGCCGCATGACGTTCGTGCTCGACCCCGCGGCCACGGCCGCGGGATACCGCCTCGAGGTTCATGACAGCCTCGGCTCGACGAGCACGCAGGCCCTGGAGCGCGCCCGCGCCGGCGAGCCTGGGCCGCTCTGGGTCGTGACCCGGGAGCAGACCGGCGGCCGCGGACGGCGCGGCAAGGGCTGGACCTGGGTCGAGGGCAACCACGCGGCGAGCCTGCTCTGGCCGGTGCCGGCTGGCCTCGCGCCCGACCGGGTTGCGACCCTCGGCTTCGTCGCCGGCGTCGCCGTGGAGCGGGCGCTGCGCCGCGCCTGCGGTCCGGGAACCGGTGGACGGGCACCGGATTTCCGGCTCAAGTGGCCCAACGACGTGCTCCTCGGCGGTGCCAAGCTCGTCGGCATCCTGCTCGAGATGGAGACGGTGCCCGGTCGCGGCGCCTTCGTGACGGTCGGAATCGGCGCCAACGTCGCGGGCGCGCCCGAGGGGCTGCCCTACGCCGCGACCTCGCTGGCGCAGGCCGGCTGTGCCGTCGACGCGCCGGGACTGTTCCGCCTTCTGACCGGAACCTGGATCGAGGCCGAGCGGCTGTGGGACGAGGGGCGGGGCTTCGCCCGGATCCGCGACGCCTGGCTCTCGGCCGCTGCCGGGCTCGGCGGGCCGGTGAGCGTCCAGACCGGCGGGCGCGCGGCGGCCGGAACCTTCGAGACGATCGACGAGGGCGGCCGGCTGGTCGTCCGGCTGGCGGATGGCGACCGCATCGCGGTCTCCGCCGGCGAGGTGCATTTCGGAGCGGCCGCCTCGGCGGCCTGACGGGAGGCGGGGCGGCGCCCGCGCGGCGACGACGTTTCCCGGACCAGTTCGACGTCTTCCGGCGGGGCGCCCCAGGCGCCGCCGCCGCGCGGCCGTTTCCGGCCGCATACGCGACATGACGGCGCCGTGACCGTGACGGCAGACGAGGCCGTTCCTTGAGTGGGACCGCGACGGCGATCCGTGCAGTGATGGTAGCGGATGACGACCAAAGGAGACGAACTGATCTTCCTGCCCCTCGGAGGAGTGGGCGAGATCGGCATGAACGCGGCGCTCTACGGCTTCGGCCCGCCGAAGCACCGCAAGTGGATCATGGTCGACCTCGGCATGGGCTTCGCCAGCGAAGAGCACATGCCGGGCGTCGACCTGATGTACCCGGACCTGAGCTTCGCCGAGGAGCACCGGGAGAACCTGCTCGGCATCCTGATCACCCACGGGCACGAGGACCATATCGGCGCCATCGGCGAGCTGTGGCCCAAGCTCAAGGTGCCGGTCTACGCGACGCGCTTCACCAAGAACCTGATCGAGGCCCGCCGCCTCGGCGAGCCGGGCGCGCCCAAGGTCGACCTGCGCGAGGTGCCGGCGGACGGCCGCCTCGATCTCGGGCCGTTCTCGATCGAGTACGTGCCGGTGGCCCACTCGATCCCCGAGGCGAACGCGCTCGCGATCCGCACGCCGCTCGGCCTGGTGCTCCATACCGGCGACTGGAAGCTCGACGATACGCCGGTGGCCGGCAACACCACCTCGGAGGAGACCTTCACCCGCCTCGGCGAGGAAGGCGTGCTGGCACTGGTCTGCGATTCGACCAACGTCACCCGCGAGGGGCGCTCGCCGAGCGAGTCCGAGGTCTCGGCCCACCTCGCCGAGCTGATCCGCAACGCGCCGCACCGGGTCGCGGTCACGACCTTCGCCTCGAACGTCGCCCGGATGCGGGCGGTGTGCCTCGCCGCCCAGGCCTGCGGCCGCGACGTGGTGGCGGTCGGCCGCGCCATGGACCGGGTGATCGACGTCGCCCGCGAGTGCGGATACCTCGACAACCTGCCGGAGATCCGCGGCGCCGAGGCCTACGGCTACCTGCCGCGGGAGAAGGTGGTGGCGCTCCTCACCGGCTCGCAGGGCGAGCCGCGGGCGGCGCTGGCCCGCGTCTCCCGCGACGAGCACCCGGAGATCGCCCTCTCGCCGGGCGACCGGGTGATCTTCTCCTCGCGGGCGATTCCCGGCAACGAGCGGGCGGTCGGCGCGATCATCAACGACCTGATCGAGGCCGGCATCGAGGTGGTGACCGACCGCACCGAGCTCGTCCACGTCTCGGGCCACCCGCGGCGCGACGAGATGGCGGCGATGTACCGCTGGACCAAGCCGCGCATCGCGGTCCCGGTCCACGGCGAGGCGCTGCACCTCGCCGAGCACGCCACCTTCGCCCGCAAGCAGGGCGTCGACACGGTGATGAAGGCCCGCAACGGCACCCTGATCCGTCTCGCCCCGGGCGAGCCGGAGATCGTCACCCACGTCAAGAGCGGGCGGATCTTCAAGGACGGCAACGTTCTCGTCGACTCGAACGACCGCGCGATCCCGGAGCGACGCAAGCTCGCCTTCACGGGCATCGTCTCGGTGGCGATCGCGCTCGACCGCAACGGCGAGGTCAAGGGCGAGCCGTCGATCGACCTGATGGGCCTGCCGAGCTACGGCCGCAAGGGCGAGGTCGTGATCGACGTGATCGGCGACGCGGTGGAGCGCACCCTCGCCGGCCTGTCGCGGGTCAAGCGCCGCGACTCGGAGGCGGTCGAGAACGCCGTCGACCGGGCGATCCGCTCCGCCGTCAACGAGGTGTGGGGCAAGAAGCCGGCCTGCCACGTCATGGTGGTGGAGGTCTGAGGGCGGGGGCGTCATGTGCTGACGCTCCGGAAGGCGCTGAACCCTCCCCCTCTGCGGGGGAGGGTTCGGGAGCGGGTCCTGAAGTACCTTCTTGGACGCTGACGTTGTAACGACGAACATCTCCCCAGGGACCACCGGAGGAACACCCCCATGATCGGCAGGCTCAACCACGTCGCCATCGCGGTGAAGGATCTCGAGGCCGCCGCGAAGGTGTACCGCGACACCCTCGGGGCGACGCTGTCGCCGCCGCTGCCGCAGCCGGAGCACGGCGTGACGGTGATCTTCGTGGAACTCCCCAACAGCAAGATCGAGCTGCTCGAGCCCCTAGGCGCCGACTCCCCGATCAACGCCTTCCTGGAGCGTAACCCGGGCGGGGGCATCCACCACGTCTGCTACGAGGTCGACGATATCCTGGCCGCCCGCGACCGGCTGAAAGGGCAGGGCGCCCGCATCCTCGGCACGGGCGAGCCGCGCATCGGCGCCCACGGCAAGCCGGTGCTGTTCCTGCATCCGAAGGACTTCCTCGGCACCCTGGTCGAGCTGGAGCAGGCGTGAGCGTGGACGCCCTCCTCGACCGCGCCACCGCCTCGATCCCCCGCACGCTCGCGGTCTGCATCCTGCTGATGCTGCCGGTGCTGCTGCTGGCGGTGTGGGGCTTCCGCCTCAGCGGGTTCGGAGCGGGGGCGCTCTACTTCGTGGTGTGGTGGACGCTGCTCTTCGCCGTGCTGCCGTTCCGGGCCGCGCCCGACGGCACCGAGGTCATCGTGCCGGGTCAGGATCTTGGCGCGCCGCCGCGACCGCAGATGCGCCGCAAGGCGGTGTGGACCACCCTCGTGTCGGACGTGGTCTTCATCGCCGCCGTCGCGGCCTTTCCGCTCGCCGGATTGTAGCTTTCCGCGACCCCGTGCGGGCGCGGATTGACGCTGTGCAGCATCCGTCCTGTACACCGAAGTCCAAAATAAAAAAGCAAGGCTCGGAAGCCTTGCTTGATAGCTTTCTGGATGTTTTCGCCAGCCTATGCTCTGTTGTTCACCCGTACGGGCGTTGAGGCTGGCTTTTCCTCCCGAGACTCGGACCTTGCGCGGCGCCGTTCGGCCTGCCTGCGCATCATCGCGATGCCGCTTATAGGAATAAGAGTTCGCATTGTCACCTGGCTTCGAGCAGGTTGATGCGTTTTTTTGCATGGCCGGCGCATTTTTCTCCCCTGACCCGCATCGGGCGCGCGGGAGGCGGCCCGCATCGCGCGCTCCGGCGGCGTTTCATGTTTTGCGAACGGGACCGGAAGCGTGCAAAAGGGCGATCCCGGGGATCAACCTCTCCCGGCGGGGCCTGCCCCTGCGAAGCCACTGCCTGCCACGCCAAGGTCCGACATGCGTCTCAGCCGCTACTTCCTGCCCATCCTGCGCGAGACGCCCAAGGAAGCCGAGATCGTCTCGCACCGGCTGATGCTGCGCGCCGGCATGATCCGCCAGGAGGCCGCCGGCATCTACGCCTGGTTGCCGCTCGGCCTGCGGGTGCTCAACCGGGTGGCCGACATCATCCGGGCCGAGCAGGACCGCTCCGGCGCGATCGAGCTCCTGATGCCGACGATCCAGTCCGCGGATCTCTGGCGCGAGTCCGGCCGCTACGACGCGTACGGCAAGGAGATGCTGCGCATCAAGGACCGGCACGAGCGCGACATGCTGTTCGGCCCGACCAACGAGGAGATGATCACGGCGATCTTCCGCTCGGCCGTGCGCTCCTACAAGGACCTGCCGAAGAACCTCTACCACATCCAGTGGAAGTTCCGCGACGAGGTGCGGCCCCGCTTCGGCACGATGCGGTCGCGCGAGTTCCTGATGAAGGACGCCTACTCCTTCGATCTCGACCAGGCCGGCGCACGGCACTCCTACAACAAGATGTTCGTGGCTTACCTGCGCACCTTCGCGCGGCTCGGCCTGAAGGCGATCCCGATGCGGGCCGAGACCGGGCCGATAGGCGGCGATCTCAGCCACGAGTTCATCATCCTGGCCCAGACCGGCGAGAGCGAGGTGTACTGCGACCGCGCCTATCTCGACTTCCCGGTGCCGGAGGCCGGCACCGACTTCGACGACGTCGCCGGGCTTCAGGCCACCGTCGACCACTGGACCTCGCGCTACGCCGCCACCTCGGAGATGCACGACGCCGCCGCCTTCGCGCAGGTGCCTGCGCCCGAGCAGATGGCCGCCCGCGGCATCGAGGTCGGCCACATCTTCTATTTCGGCACCAAGTACTCCGAGCCGATGGGCGCGAAGGTCACCGGGCCGGACGGGCAGGAGCGCCCGGTCCACATGGGCTCCTACGGCATCGGCCCGAGCCGGCTCGTCGCCGCCATCATCGAGGCGGGCCACGACGAGGCCGGCATCGTGTGGCCGGACGCGGTGGCGCCGTTCGACGTCGCGCTCCTCAACCTGAAGGTCGGGGATGCGGCCACCGATGCCGCCTGCGCCAAGCTCCAGGGCGAGCTCGAGGCCGCCGGCCTCACCGTGCTCTACGACGACCGCGACGAACGCCCGGGCGGAAAGTTCGCCACCGCCGACCTGATCGGCCTGCCCTGGCAGGTCATCGTCGGGCCGAAGGGCCTGGCCGAGGGCAAGGTCGAGGTGAAGCGCCGGGCCACCGGCGCCCGCGAGACCATCGCCCCCGAGGCGGTGCCGGCGTTCCTGCGCCAGAACCGGACCGCCTGAGCCGATGGCCCTCGCGGCGATCCGCGAGCGCCTGCCGAAATTCGGCGGGCGCAGCCAGGGCGGGGGCGGCACCCTGCCGTTCGCGCCTTTCGAATGGACGATCGCCGGGCGCTACCTGCGCACCCGGCGCAAGGAGGGGTTCGTCTCGGTCATCGCCCTGTTCTCGTTCCTCGGGATCATGCTGGGCGTTGCCACCCTCATCATCGTGCTCTCGGTGATGAACGGGTTCCGCAAGGAGCTGCTCAGCAAGATCGTCGGCATCAACGGCCACATCTTCGTCGCGCCGATCGACCGGCCGCTGACCGACTTCGCCGACTTGTCGGACCGGCTCGGCAAGGTCGCGGGCGTCCACCTCGCCCTGCCGATGGTCGAGGGCCAGGCCTTCGCCTCGTCGCAGTTCGGCGGCTCCGGCGTGCTGGTGCGCGGCGTGCGGGCCGAGGACCTGAAGCGGATCCCGTCGGTTGCCGGCACCATCCGGGGCGGGACGCTGGAGAACTTCGACACCGGCGGCGGCGTCGCCATCGGCAAGCGGCTCGCTGAATCCCTCGGGCTGCAGGCCGGCGACACCATCACGCTGGCGACCCCGAAGGGAGCGACCACGCCGTTCGGCACCGCGCCACGGATCAAAGGCTACAACGTCGCGGCGGTGTTCGAGGTCGGCATGTCCGAGTTCGACGGCACCTTCGTCTACATGCCGCTCACCGAGGCTCAAGGCTTCTTCAACCGCGACGGCGACGTCTCGGTGATCGAGATCTTCCTCGACAACGCCGACGCGGTCGGGGAGGCGCGGGGCGAGCTCGAGCTGGCCGCCGAGCGCCCGGTGCTGATCACTGACTGGCGTCAGCGCAACCGGACCTTCTTCTCCGCCCTCGAGGTGGAGCGCAACGTGATGTTCATCATCCTCACGCTGATCGTGCTGGTGGCGGCGCTCAACATCGTCTCCGGCCTGATCATGCTGGTGAAGGACAAGTCGAGCGACATCGCGATCCTGCGCACCATGGGGGCGACCCGCGGGGCGATCATGCGGGTCTTCCTCATCACCGGCGCCTCGATCGGCATCCTCGGCACGCTCGCCGGCTTCGTCCTCGGGCTCGTGTTCTCGGCCAACATCACCGCGATCCAGCGCACGCTGTTTCCCGGTGCCTGGGACCCGACCGTGCGGTTCCTGTCGGAGATCCCGTCCGAGACCAATGCCGGCGAGGTGGTCGCGGTGGTGGCGATGTCGATGGTGCTGTCGCTGCTGGCCACGCTGTACCCGTCCTGGCGCGCCGCCCGGCTCGACCCGGTGCAGGCCCTGCGCTACGGCTGATCCCTGTCCCGGCCGGGTCTCTCCCGCCCGGCCCCGTATCCGAGTACCGTCAGGATGCCGCTGCCCGTTCCCCATTTCCGCCCCGCTCCCCGCCCCGCGGCGACGGGCGCCTGACGCCCATGGATGCATCGCCGCAGCAGCCGGTCCCGGCGCTCTTCCTGTCCCAGGTCGAGCGCCGCTACACCCAGGGCACCGGCCACCTCGAGATCCTGCGCGGGGCCGATCTGGCGATCTGGCCCGGCGAGATCGTGGCGCTCGTGGCGCCCTCCGGCACCGGCAAGTCGACCCTGCTCCACGTCGCCGGCCTTCTCGAGCGGCCCGACGGCGGCGAGGTCTATATCGGCGGCCAGCCGAGCGCCCGGATGGACGACGCCGCCCGCACCCGGATGCGGCGCGAGGAGATGGGCTTCGTCTACCAGTCGCACCACCTGCTCCCCGAGTTCTCGGCCCTCGAGAACGTGGTGCTGCCCCAGCTCATCCGCGGCCTCTCCGCCCGGGAGGCGCGCTCCCGCGCCGCCGAGCTGCTGGCCTTCCTCGGCCTCAAGGAGCGGCTCGCCCACCGGCCGGCGGAGCTGTCGGGCGGCGAGCAGCAGCGCGTCGCCATCGCCCGGGCGCTCGCCAACGGCCCGCGGCTGCTGCTGGCCGACGAGCCGACCGGCAACCTCGACCCGCAGACCGCGGGGCACGTCTTCGCGATCCTGGTGTCGCTGGTGCGGGCGTCGGGCGTCGCGGCCCTGATCGCGACCCACAACCTCGAGCTTGCCGCCCGCATGGACCGCCGGGTGACGATCCAGGACGGGCTGATCGTCCAGCTCGCCTGACGGAACCGCGGCGGGTGCGGCGCGTCAACGCGGTGCGGCCACGCTCGGCCGCGCCGAAGGCCGCCACCATGACGATCACCATCGCCAACCTGCAACCGATCATCGCCATCGTGGCGGGCGTGCTGATCCTGATCGCGCCGCGGCTCCTCAACTACATCGTGGCGATCTACCTCATCCTCGCCGGATTGTTCGGGCTCGGCCTCCTGCGCTGAGTCCGGCCAAGAGCCAGACCAAGAGTCATGGACGGCGTTGCCGTTCAGCTTGCGTTGGGGTCGCGAATGGTCCAACCCGGCGGAGCGTCAGGCGGCAGCCGCTACGAACGGACGAGAGACATGGCCGGAAGTGAGATGGCGAAGTGGGTCTACACCTTCGGCGACGGCAAGGCCGAGGGGAAATCTTCGATGCGCGACCTGCTCGGGGGCAAGGGCGCGAACCTCGCGGAGATGTCGAATCTCGGACTCCCGGTGCCGCCGGGCTTCACCATCACGACCGAGGTCTGCACCTACTACTACGATCATGGCCGCCAGTACCCGCCGGAGCTCGAGGGTGAGGTCGCGGCGGCGCTCGAGGCGGTCGGCGGTCTGACCGGGCGTCGCTTCGGCGATTCCGAGGCGCCGCTCCTCGTCTCGGTGCGCTCCGGCGCCCGGGCCTCGATGCCCGGCATGATGGACACGGTGCTCAATCTCGGCCTCAACGACACGACCGTCGAGGCCCTGGCCCGCGGCGCCGGCGACGAGCGCTTCGCCTACGACAGCTACCGCCGCTTCATCACCATGTACTCGAACGTGGTGCTCGGCGTGGAGCACCACTCCTTCGAGGAGGTGCTGGAGCGCTACAAGGACGAGAAGGGCCTCACCCTCGACACCGAGCTGGGTGCGGCCGACTGGAAGCACCTGATCGGCGAGTACAAGGCGCTGGTGAAGCGCGAGCTCGGCCAGGACTTCCCGCAGGATCCGCAGGCCCAGCTCTGGGGCGCGATCGGTGCGGTGTTCGGCTCGTGGATGAACCCGCGCGCCAACAAGTACCGCGAGCTGCACGCGATCCCGGCGAGCTGGGGCACCGCGGTCAACGTCCAGGCCATGGTGTTCGGCAACATGGGCGAGACCTCGGCCACCGGCGTCGCCTTCACCCGCAACCCCTCCACCGGCGAGAAGGCGCTCTACGGCGAGTTCCTGATCAACGCGCAAGGGGAGGACGTGGTGGCGGGCATCCGCACACCGCAGGACATCACCGAGGCCGCCCGCCGCGAATCCGGCTCCGACAAGCCCTCGATGGAGCGGGCGATGCCGGAGGCCTACGCCGAGCTCGTGCGCATCTACGGGATGCTCGAGAACCACTACCGCGACATGCAGGACCTGGAATTCACGGTCGAGACCGGGAAGCTCTGGATGCTGCAGACCCGCAACGGTAAGCGCACGGCGAAGGCCGCCTTGCGCATCGCCGTCGAGCTCGCGGCGGAAGGCCTCATCACCCATGAGGAGGCGGTCGGCCGCGTCGAGCCCGCCTCCCTCGACCAGCTGCTCCACCCGACCATCGACCCGAAGGCCGAGCGCAAGGTGATTGCCTCGGGCCTGCCGGCCTCGCCGGGCGCGGCGTCCGGCGAGATCGTGTTCAACTCCGAGGAGGCCGAGGCCGCCAAGAAGGCCGAGCGCAAGGTCATCCTGGTCCGCATCGAAACCTCGCCGGAGGACATCCACGGCATGCACGCCGCGGAAGGCATCCTGACGACGCGTGGCGGCATGACCTCGCACGCGGCGGTGGTCGCCCGCGGCATGGGCAAACCCTGCGTCTCCGGTGCCGGCCAGATCCGGGTGGATTATGCCGCCCGCACCCTGTCGGTCGGCGGCGTCACGCTCAAGGCCGGCGACCGCATCACCATCGACGGCTCGAACGGCCAGGTGATGCAGGGCGCGGTCGAGATGATCGAGCCCGAGCTGTCGGGCGACTTCGCGGCGCTCATGGAGTGGGCTGACGCGGTGCGCACCATGAAGGTCCGCACCAACGCCGAGACGCCGCTCGACGCCCGCACCGCGCGCAAGTACGGCGCCGAGGGCATCGGCCTGTGCCGCACCGAGCACATGTTCTTCCAGGAGGAGCGCATCGTGGCGATGCGCGAGATGATCCTGGCGGACGATTCCGAGGGCCGCCGCGCGGCCCTGGCGAAGCTCCTGCCGTACCAGCGCCAGGACTTCGTCGAGCTGTTCACGATCATGTCGGGCCTGCCGGTGACGATCCGGCTGCTCGATCCGCCGCTGCACGAGTTCCTGCCGCATTCCGACAGGGAGATCGGCGAGGTCGCCGCCGCCACCGGCGTCCAGGAGGACAAGGTGCGGCGCCGGATGAACGAGCTGCACGAGTTCAACCCGATGCTCGGCTTTCGCGGCTGCCGGCTGGCGATCCTCTACCCGGAGATCGCCGAGATGCAGGCCCGGGCGATCTTCGAGGCCGCCGTCGAGGCCGCCAAGCAGACCGGCACGCCGATCATCGCCGAGGTGATGGTGCCGCTGGTCTTCACCCGCACCGAGTTCGACCTGGTGAAGGCCCGCATCGACGCCATGGCGAAGGCCGTGGCCTCCGAGACCGGCCAGGCGGTCGAGTACCAGGTCGGCACGATGATCGAGCTGCCGCGCGCGGCGCTCCGGGCCGGCGACATCGCCCAGACGGCGGAGTTCTTCTCCTTCGGCACCAACGACCTGACCCAGACGACGCTCGGCATCAGCCGCGACGATGCCGGCCGGTTCCTTGGGCCCTACACGCAGCGCGGCATCCTGGCCTCGGACCCGTTCGTGTCGATCGACCAGGAGGGCGTCGGCGAGCTGGTGCGGCTCGCCGCCGAGCGCGGCCGGGCGGTTCGGGACAAGCTGAAGCTCGGCATCTGCGGCGAGCACGGCGGCGACCCGGCCTCGATTGCCTTCTGCCAGGAGACCGGCCTCGACTACGTCTCTTGCTCGCCGTTCCGCGTGCCGATCGCGCGGCTGGCGGCGGCGCAGGCGGCGCTCAAGGTGAAGGGCCGCGGCGAGGCGTGAGCCCCTGGCGACGCCGATCCCGTCGGGTTGCGCCGGGTCGCGCGCGGTCTCCTCTCCCCGCGGGCGGGGAGAGGGTTTCGCCCCTTCGTCGGGGGCGAGACAAGGCGGTAGCCGAGGGTTGAGGGGGAGTGCCGGACGGAGCTTATCCGGAGACACTCCCTCATGCTCGCGGCGAACCTGCGGTTCGCTGCGGGCTCCTTGAGCCCCTTGGGGCTCAGGCCTTTCCCCGCCCGTGGGGAGAGGGAAACCCGCCCCGAGTGAGGAGTCCATGCGCGACCCGCAGCCCGCCGGCGGTCCGAATCCGGAGGCAAGCGCCCGCCTGTGGCGCGGCTCGACCGCGCAGCGCCTGCGCCTCGTCTCGGGCCTCGTCCTGTTCGCCTTTGCGGCGACGCATTTCGCCAACCACGCGCTGGGCCTCGTCGGCCTCGAGACGATGGTGGACGTGGCCCGATGGCGGACCGCTGTCACCCGCTCGATCCCCGGCAGCCTGATCCTCGGCCTCAGCCTCCTGATCCACGTCGCCTTCGCCCTGGTGCGGCTCGCCGAGCACCGGACCCTGCGGATGCCGCCCTGGGAGGCGGCCCAGACGCTGCTCGGCTTCGCGATCCCGTTCCTGCTCGTGCCGCACGTCCTGGCGACCCGGGTCACCAACCTCGTCGACGGCACGCGCACCAACTACCCCTACGTCATCGTTCACGTCTGGCCCGACGGCATGGGCTACCAGACCGCCCTGATGCTCGTGGTCTGGTTGCACGGCTGCCTCGGCCTGCACGCCTGGCTGCGGCTGTCGCCGCTCTACCGGAGGATGGCGCCGCTCCTCGCCGTGCCCGCCGTCGGCCTGCCGGCGGCGGCGTTCGCCGGCATCGTCACCCAGGCGCGGATCATGGAGCGCGACCTCGTGCTGGCGCGCCGCTTCGACGCCCCCGACCTCGACGCCCGCTGGCAGGTGCCGCCCCTCGACCAGGCGGTCCTCGGCTGGGGCGACACGGTGACGGGCGTGATCTACGCCGCGACCGCCCTCGCGCTCGGCGTCGTGCTGATGCGCGCGGCGGCGACCCTGCGGGCGCGGCGCTTCGGCGTCACCTACGTCGGTGGGCCGACGGTGCGCAGCCTCGAGGGACCGACGCTCCTCGAGATCAGCCGGGCGAACCGGGTGCCGCACGTCTCGGTCTGCGGCGGGCGCGGGCGCTGCTCGACCTGCCGGGTGCTGGTGGTGAGCGGCGAGGAGAATTTGTCGGCCGCGGGCCCCCAGGAGGCGGCGGCCCTGCGGGCGATCGGCGCGCCGGCCAACGTGCGCCTCGCCTGCCAGGCGAGACCGCGCGGCGACGTGGCGCTGGTCCGCATCCTCGACCCGCGCCGGCCCGAGACCACGGACAGCCACCTTACCAGCACCGATGTCGCCGGGACCGAGCGCGAGGTGGCGATCCTGTTCATCGACATCCGCGGCTTCACGCCGCTCTCCGAGCGCAAGCTGCCCTTCGACGTCGTGTTCATCCTCAACCGCTTCTTCGAGGCGGTGGGGCGGGAGATCGAGGCGGCGGGGGGCTGGATCGGCGGCTACGCGGGCGACGGGCTCCTCGCCCTCTTCACGCACCCGGACGGGATCGGCGCCGCCTGCCGCTCGGCCTTCACCGCCGCCGGAAGGGTCGACGTGGCTGTGGCCGAGCTCAACCGCCAGCTCGCCGCGGAACTGCCGGCGGCGCTCCGGATGGCGATGGGCCTGCATGCCGGTCCCCTGGTGCTCGGCCGCCTCGGCTACGGCGCGAGCCGGGGCATGTCGGTGATCGGCCCGGCCGTGAACCTGGCGAGCCGGCTCGAATCCCTCGCAAAGGCCGCCGACGTGCAGCTCGTCGCCTCGGCCGAGGCGGCGGGACGGGCGGGGATAGCGCTCGACGGCCTGCGCGTCGAGACCGTGGCGGTGCGCGGCGTCACCGCGCCGCTGCCGGTGATCTACGCCGAGCGGGCCCGCGACCTCGCCGGCGCGCTCTCCGCCGCCACGCAGGCCGGCGCAGCGTGAGGCCCTGCCGCGCGGGGCCCTGGTGCGCTCGCGCACCCGCTTAACCAACGCTCAACCATACCCCGCGACACTTCCGGTCACGGTGTCGGTCCCGCGCGGGCCGGGCAGGCGCGTGCGGAGTGAGGGCGGGACTTGATCAGGCGGAACTTGCTCAGGCGGGACTTGCGCAGGCGTCAGGCGCGACGGACGCAGGGGATGCGCTGGCTCGGCGCTGCCGCTGCGCCCTGGGCCGTCGGCCTGGGCGTCCTGGTCTCGTTCACCGCCTCGGCAGGCTACGAGACCTCCCTCGGCTCGAGCGTCGTCGCGCGGCTCGTGCCCCGCGGGATGCCGTCCCTGCCGGAGCGCGGCCTCATCACCCAGGTGAACCTGAATTCGCTCGGCCTGAACGGGGTGAGCCTGAGCGGAAGCGCGCGCCGCGACCTCGCCCTCGACGCCGAGCCGCTGCGCCCGGACCTGAAAGCGGATGCCCGCACCCGGCCGCTGGCGCAGCGTGCCCACAAGGCCGATGCCCTGGTTCCGGCCCGGGTCGGCGGCGCGTCCCGCGGCGTCGCTCTGAACGCGGGCTGGCTCGGCAGCAGCGGCCCGAGCGTCGCCTCGACCTTCACCCCCGGTGCCGCGACCTGGAACCCGGAGCTCGAGCCGCAGGAGGGCTTCGTGCCCTTCGCGGAGACCGGCGGAGAGGCGGGGGCCAGCTCGCCGGCCGCCGGCGCCTCCGCGCCGACCCGCGGGGCGACGGCCGGCGGCCAGACCGCCATCCGGGCCCGCGACGCCGCTCGGGACGCCGGAGGCGCGGACCCGGACGGTCGCACCCCGGCGGTGCCTCGGGCGGTCGCCCTGTCCTCCACCACGCCGGCCCCCGCCGATGCGACGCCGGTCGAGATCGCCGCTGGTGGCCAGATCTCGCCCCGCCTCGACCGCGATGCCCGCACCGGCGTCACCACCGCCGCCCGCATCGCCCCCGAGGCGCTGCCGAGCGAGGATGCCCGCCGCCGCTACGCCGACCTGATCACTCCGGAGAATGCCGAGAAGGAGCAGCGCTGCCTGGCGGAGGCCGTGTATTTCGAGGCGCGGGGCGAGCCCGAGCAGGGCCAGGCCGCGGTGGCCCAGGTGGTGCTCAACCGCGCCAAGAGCGGCCTCTACCCGGCCAATATCTGCGGCGTCGTCTACCAGAACCGCCACCGCTACATGGGCTGCCAGTTCTCCTTCGCCTGCGAGGGCAAGTCGCTGCGGATCACCGACGACGCCTCCTGGCAGACTGCGACCCGCATCGCCCACGCGGTGGTCGAGGGCCGCACCTACCTGGCCGATGTCGGCGGGGCGACCCATTATCACGCCGACTACGTCAAGCCGCGCTGGTCCCGCCGCCTGCGCAAGATGGACGTGATCGGCCGCCACATCTTCTACCAGCTGCGGCCGGGCCAGACCTGAGCGGCGCCCGCCACGCTACCAGGACGACAGGGCGGCGCGCTTCCAGGTCTTCGTCGCGACGCAGAAGGAGACGAGGCCGCCGTCGTTCGCCCGATCGTTCGCCGTGCAGGCCGACGCCGAGGCAGGTGTCGGCAGCACGGTCGCGCCGTCGCTCCTGAGCAGAACGGAACAGATCGGGGCCACGGCGGAGGTCTGGCCGGCAGCGCGCGGGGCGCCGTTGATCCACGCGACGGCCTTGAGCCTGTTCTGGCGCCGGCCGCGGATGGTGGTGAAACCAAAGTGAAGACAGATCGGTCGTCATGGCGCCGGAGAGGCGAAGGGCGCCCGCCATCCACCGCCGATCTCGTCCACATGGTTTACACTAAATACAGAGGCTCGCGAAAATCCAACTGTTCCGCAGTCCCTCACCTGGATCGATTCCCAGGCTTGCCCGATCCCCTCCGCAATTCACCGAAATACGTAGTAAATCCCGAGGGCAATTTTACCCTCTTGAGGCTTTCGGCTTGCCTCGGGGACGCCTGAGCGGTTTCTCTCTCGGGCAAGCGTGGCGCTGGCGAGTGCCGCGCGGACCCATCCCCGCCAGTCCCTGAGGAAGACCGATCATGACCGCCCGGGTCACCCGTGCCACCGCCGCGACCGCCCTCGCGGCGGGCCTGCTCTTCGCCGCCCCGGCCGTCGCCGGCGGCTACGGCTGCACCACCGATTGCTACCGCCGCGTCTCCACACCGCCGGTCTACGGCACGGTGTCCGAGCAGGTGATGGTGCGCCCGCCGCGGACGGTCAATCACGTCGTGCCGCCGGTCTACGACACCGTCTCCGAGCAGGTGCTGGTCTCGCCCGCGCGCCGCGTCTGGCAGACCTCCGTCGACGCCTACGGCCAGACCGTCGGCTGCTGGGTCACGATCCCGGCGCGCTACGCCACCCAGACGCGCCAGGTGCTGGTGCGCCCGGCCCAGGTCGTGCCGCAGGTGATCCCGCCGGCCTACGCCTCCTATCAGCGCCGCGTCCTGGTCGAGCCCGCCCGCTCCGGCTGGGTGCCGGCGGGCGGCCACGGCGGCTACGGCCCCGGCCCGGCCGGGCCGGGCGGAATCGTCGGGGCGGGCCTCGGCCTCGCGGGCGCCGGGATCGGCCTCGGCGCCGCGGCGGTCGGCGCCGGGACCGGCGTCGTGTTCGGCGGCGGCAGCATCTACGACGGCTACTGAGCCGGGTGCGGGCGGCCCGGCCTCGCCCGGGCCGCCTTGCCGCGCGACGGCTCCCGCTCCACAACCCCGTCAGGCGAACGCGGCCGGAACGCCGCGCGGCAGGGAGGCGGAGCGTGGGCACCTTCAAGGCGGTGGTGATCGAGAAGGGCGACGGCGGGCAGAGCGTCGCGCTCAAGGATTTCGACGAGTCCGGGCTGATGGACGGCGACGTCACCGTCCGGGTCACCCACTCCACCCTCAACTACAAGGACGGTCTCGCGCTCACCGGCAAGGCGCCGGTGGTGCGGCGCTGGCCGATGATCCCGGGAATCGACTTCGCCGGCGTGGTCGAGGCCTCGTCGCACCCGGACTGGAAGCCCGGCGATTCCGTGGTGCTGAACGGCTGGGGCACCGGCGAGACCCATCTCGGCGCCTATGCCGAGAAGGCGCGGGTGAAGGGCGACTGGCTGGTGGCGCTGCCGGCGAACCTGACGCCGGAGCAGGCCATGGCGGTCGGCACCGCCGGCTACACCGCGATGCTGGCCCTGCTGGCGCTGGAGCGCCACGGGCTCAGCCCCGCCGCCGGGCCGGCCCTGGTGACCGGCGCAGCCGGCGGCGTCGGCTCGGTGGCGGTGGCGCTCCTCGCGCGAGCCGGCTGGCACGTCATCGCCTCGACCGGTCGTGCCGACGAGGAGGCGGAGTACCTGCGCGGCCTCGGCGCTGCCGAGATCATCGATCGCCGGGAGCTGGGTGCGCCCGGCAAGCCCCTCGGCAAGGAGCGCTGGGCCGCGACGATCGACGCGGTCGGCTCCACGACCCTGGCCAACGCCCTCGCGATGACCCGCTACGGCGGCGCCGTGGCGGCCTGCGGTCTCGCCGGCGGCATGGACCTCCCGGCCTCCGTGGCGCCGTTCATCCTGCGCGGGGTCGCGCTCTTCGGCATCGACAGCGTGATGGCGCCGCTGCCCCTGCGCCGCGAGGCCTGGTCCCGGATCGCCCGCGACCTCGACCCCGCCGCGCTCTCGGTGATGACCACCACGGTGCCCCTCGACCAGGTGATCGACCGCGGCCCGGAGATCCTCGCCGGGCGCACCCGCGGGCGTGTGGTCGTGACGATCGCATAGGGCGGCCGTGACGACCGTGTGATCGCGATCGCGGGGACCCGCGTCGGTGCGGCGCGGAACCTTGGCGGAGGTCCGCGCATTGCCTGTTTCATGAGCATCGCCTTCGTTCGCGAGCGGGAGGGTGGGGAGGCCTTCGAGGATCTTCCCGACCGTCCCGTCTCCCCGCACCCGAACTTCGTCACGCCGGAGGGGCTCGCCCTGATCGACGCGGAGCTGGACCGGCTGCACGCCGAGCATGCCGGCCTGTCCCCTGACGGCAAGGCGGATCTCGCCCGGGTGAACCGCGACCTGCGGTACTGGACCGCCCGGCGCAACTCTGCCCAGGTGGTCGAGCCGACCCCCGGCGACGCGGTGCATTTCGGCTCGACCGTCACCATCACCCGCGACGACGGCGCCGAGCAGACCTTCCGGATCGTCGGGGAGGACGAGGCCGATCCGGCCAAGGGCACCCTCGCCTACGTGGCGCCCCTCGCCCGCGCCCTGACCGGCAAGCAGGCGGGGGAGACCGTCACGGTGGCCGGTCACGAGATCGAGATCATCTCCGTCCGCTGATCCGGAATCCGACCCTCGATCAGGTCGCGCTCGCGGGCGATCGCGTCGCCCACGAAGTCGAGAAAGGCCCGCACCCGGGCGGCCCGGCGCAGGTCCGGGTGGGTGAGGAGCCAGAGCCCGGCGGCGAGTTCGGGCTCCGGCGGCCCGAGCCGCGCCAGGTTCGGGCGCCGGTCGCCGATCACGCAGGGCAGGGGGCCGATGCCGATCCCGGCCTCCACCGCGTCCGCGAGACCCTGAACGGTGTCGAGGCGCAGGACGATGCGGTCCGCCTCCGTCCGCTCCTGCACGTACCGCGCCGCGGTCGCGGCTCCGAGACGCGGCGCCGGCGAGACCCAGCGCTGCTGCGCGAGCGGCACGGCCCGGTCGATGTCGACCCGGCCGTAGAGCGCCCACGCGATGGTGGCGAGGCGCCGGCCCACCAGGGTGTCGGGCGGATCGTTGGTGGCGCGCAGCGCCACGTCGGCGTCGCGCTTGGCGAGGTTGAGCGCCTGCTCCGACACCACCACGTCGAGGCGCACCTCCGGGCAGCGGGTGCAGAAGGCGGCGAGGATCGGGGTCAGCAGGCCGGTGAGGAGCGAGGCCGCGGTGGTGATGCGGAGCTCTCCGGCGGGGCTCAGGCCCTGGCCCTCGATCCGCCGGGTGAAGGCCAGCACGTCCTCCTCCATCCGGGCGGCGATCCGGGTCATCTCCTCCGCCGCCGGCGTCGGCACGTAGCCGGTGCGGTGGCGCTCGAACAACGGCGTGCGCAGGGCGGCCTCGATCTGGCCGAGGCGCCGGAAGGCGGTGGAGTGGTTGATGCCGAGCCGCTCGGCGGCCTGGGTCAGGCCGCGCTGGTCGCAGATGGCCTTCACCAGCCGGAAATCGTCCCAGGCGAGGGAGACGGTCACGCGATCGAACTCCTGACCTTGCGCACCTGCAAGCGCGAACTTGCGACATAGGCCATTTCACGCCGGCCCGCGATCCGCGATGGTCCGCGCCGGCAACCCACGGGAGATCACGCGATGGCGAAGGTTCTGGTGCTGTACTACTCGACCTACGGCCACATCGAGCAGATGGCCTATGCGGTGGCCGAGGGCGTCCGCGCGGCGGGGTCGGAGGCGGTGGTCAAGCGCGTGCCCGAGCTGGTGCCCGAGGAGATCGCCCGCAAGTCGCACTACAAGCTCGACCAGGCGGCGCCGATCGCCACCGTGGACGAGCTGCCGACCTACGACGCGATCATCTTCGGCACGCCGACCCGCTACGGCAACATGGCCTCGCAAATGAAGAACTTCATCGATCAGACCGGCGGCCTGTGGGCGAAGAGCGCCCTGGTCGGCAAGGTCGGCGCGGTCTTCACCTCGACGGCATCGCAGCATGGCGGCCAGGAATCGACCATCCTGAGCTTCCACACCGTGCTGCTGCATCAGGGCATGGTGGTGGTCGGCTTGCCCTACAGCTTCCAGGGCCAGCTCGGCACCACCGAGGTGATGGGCAACTCGCCGTACGGGGCCTCGACCATCGCGGGCGGCGACGGCAGCCGCCAGCCGAGCGAGATCGAGCTCGAGGGCGCCCGCTTCCAGGGCCGGCACGTCGCCGGCATCGCCGCGAAGCTCGCCGGGTAGGGTCCCAAAAGAATCCGCCAAGAGAATCCGCCCAAGAAAAAAGCCCGGACGGATCCGGGCCTCTGAGGCGGAAGGTCGATGGGGGCTTAGGTGACCTTCTAGGACCCATCAACGCGAATGCTGCCGGATCGGTTCCGGCGCTCCCGCGAAAAATTTTCGACACTCAGCGCGGCGCGGCGGCGCGGGCGAGGCGGTCGAGGATCGCCTCGCCGAGGCCGTGATCCGGGATCGGCGTCACCGCGATCGTCGCCGGGCCGGCCGCATCGAGCCGGCGCAGGTAGGCGAAGAGGTGGGTTGCCGCCTCGGCGAGGTCGCCGGCCGGGCTGAGGTTGAGGCACAGGGCCGCCTCATCGAGGCCGGCCGGCGCGTCGGGGCCGAACAGCAGAACGGCCTCCCCAGGCAGGACCCGCGTCGCACCGAGGCGCACGGCGGCCCGAGGGGCGTAGTGCGAGGCCAGCAGACCGGGAGAGACCGGCGCCGCCCCGGCCGGGCCCGCCGCGGCGAGCGGACGGGCCAGCACCGCCTCGATCTCCGCGCGGGAGACGCCGCCCGGCCGCAGCAGCACCGGCGGCCCGTCGAGGCAGGCGACGATGGTCGATTCGACCCCGACCGGGCACGGCCCGCCGTCGAGGACGGCGGCGATCCGCCCGTCGAGGTCGCCGAGCACGTGGTCGACGTCCGTCGGGCTCACCCGGCCCGAGCGGTTGGCGGAGGGCGCCGCCACCGGGCAGCCGGCGGCGGCCAGCACGTCCCGGGCGAGGCGGCTTCCCGGCACGCGGAGCGCGACGCTGCCCAAGTCCGCCCGGGCGAGGTCGCTGACGCGCCCGCCCTCCGCCACCGGCACCACCAGGGTGAGGGGACCGGGCCAGAACGCCTCCGCGAGGCGCGCGGCGTCCTCGCCGAACACGCCCTCGCGCCGCGCCGCCGCGAGGTCGGGCAGGTGGGCGATCAGCGGGTTGAACCGCGGCCGCTCCTTGGCAGCGTAGATCCCCGCCACCGCCGCTGGATTGCCCGCATCGGCGCCGAGGCCGTAGACGGTCTCGGTCGGGATCGCCACCAGGCGGCCCTCGCGCAAGAGGGCGCCGGCCTCGGCGATGCCCGGGGCGTCGGCCGCGAGGCGTCGGGTCGCTCCCGGCGGCATTGACCCGCGATCATCGTTCACGTCTAAACTGTCGGTCACCATGCCGCCGGCCGTAGCGTCGGCGGCGGCCGGACGTCAAATCCAAAGGGCGGCACCCGGGGCTCCGCGCGGCGGGCCAGGGCAGGCCGCCAGACCGCTCCCCGGGGAGGAGCCCTCGATGACCTATCGCGCGCCCGTGGCCGAGATGGCCTTCACCCTCCGGCACGTCGCCGGGCTCGACCGCGCCATCGCGGAGGGGCTGCACGGCGACCTCTCGGAGGATCTCGTCGACACGATCCTGGAGGAGGCCGGCCGCTTCGCGAACGACGTGGTGGCGCCCCTCAACCGGGTCGGCGACCGCCACGGCACCCCGCTCAAGGACGGCGTCGTGACCATGCCGCCGGGCTACCGCGAGGCCTACCGGGCCTGGACCGAGGGCGGCTGGAATGCCCTGCCGGGCCCGGTCGAGTACGGTGGCCAGGGCCTGCCGGTGCTGCTCAACGCCGCCTGCATCGAGATGTGGAACTCCGCCGCGATGGCGTTCGGCCTCGGGCCGCTCTTGACCGCCGGCGGCGTCGAGGCGCTGAGCCGCCACGGCAGCGAGGAGCTGCGCGCCCGCTACCTCGAGAAGCTGGTCTCCGGCGAGTGGACCGCCACCATGAACCTCACCGAGCCGCAGGCCGGCTCGGACCTCTCGGTGATGCGCACCCGGGCCGAGCCCGCCGGCGACGGCAGCTACCGGATCTCGGGCGAGAAGATCTACATCACCTGGGGCGAGCACGATCTCACCGACAACATCGTCCACCTGGTGCTGGCGCGCCTGCCCGACGCCCCGGCCGGCACCCGCGGCATCTCCCTGTTCCTGGTGCCGAAGGTGCTGCCGGACGGCTCGCGCAACGCGCTCGCCTGCGCCGGCATCGAGCACAAGCTCGGCATCCACGGCTCACCGACCTGCACCATGGTGTACGACGGCGCTACCGGCTGGCTCGTCGGCGAGCCGAACCGGGGGCTGGCCTGCATGTTCACGATGATGAACAACGCCCGCCTCGGCGTCGGCCTCCAGGGCGTCGCGATCGCCGAGCGGGCCTACCAGCAGGCCCTCGCTTACGCCCGCGACCGGCGCCAGGGCCGGGCCGCCTCGGCGACGGAGGGCGCGAGCGCGATCATCGAGCACCCCGACGTGCAGCGGATGCTGCTCACCATGAAGGCTCTGACGGCCGCCTCCCGGGGCATCTGCTACCTCACGGCGGAAGCCATCGACCGCGCCCACCGGGCCACGGACGAGGCCGGGCGCAAGGCCGCGCAGACCCGGGCCTCCCTGCTCACGCCGGTGGCCAAGGCCTTCTCGACCGATATCGGCATCGAGGTCGCGTCGCTGGGCATCCAGGTTCACGGCGGCATGGGCTTCGTCGAGGAGACCGGCGCCGCCCAGCACCTGCGCGACGCCCGCATCGCGGCGATCTACGAGGGCACCAACGGCATCCAGGCGATCGACCTCGTCACCCGCAAGCTGCCGCTCGAGGGCGGCGCGGTGGTGCGCGGGCAGATCGGCGCGATGCGCCTCGTCGTCGAGCGGGTGCTGAAGGAGGGCGGTCCCGCCTTCGGCCACACCGCCCCGCGCCTGCGCGAGACGATCGAATCCCTCGACCGGGCGACCGGCTACCTCCTGAAGGCTCTCGGCTCGAACCGGCCGGAGGAGGCGCTGGCCGGCGCGACCCCGTACCTGCGGCTGTTCGGCCTCGCCCAAGGCGGTGCCTGCCTGGCGCTGAGCGCCCTCGCGGCGAACGCCGCCACCAAGGCCGGCGACACCGACCCCGCCCACCCCGCCCGCATCGCGCTCGCCCGCTTCTTCGCCGAAAACCTCGCGACCGGGGCGCGGGGGCTGGCGGAGACGGTGACGGGCGGCGGCGGCTTCCTGCAGGATGGGGCGCTCGCGCTCGCGGGGTGAGGGGCGGACCGTCCGGGACGCGGA
>NZ_LABY01000226.1 GCF_001043975.1 Methylobacterium variabile | reverse complement strand
GAGGGCGGGCCTGCGGCGCGGGCATGGAAACCTCGGGAGTGCTGGGATTGGCCCCCAGGGTCGCCCGACGTGCTTAACAAGAAATTAAGCGCAGGCAGGAAATCGCCGCTTTCGAAGTCGTTCGGAGACCTGCGACATCGCGGTCACGGTCCCGAGCGGCGCCCGATCGGTCCCCGTCCCGGCCGACCCGCCGCCGGAGCAGTGCAGCAGGCGAAGGGCCGGAACGATATCTGCGACATCCGTTCGCGGGAGACCGCGGGTGCCTCGAAGCGACCCGAATGGAACTGGGAATACTCTCTCGCGTTGTCCCCCCCTTCGACGTCGCCGGCGGTCGGGAGGCCGTCGTCAGGGGTGCTTGTGGATCGGGTCGACCCAGTAGACCGCCTCGGGCCGCTCGACGGGCTCGATGTCGGTGATGTTGACCACCACCGCCTCGTTGTCGGAGCGCACCAGCACGCATTCGAGCGCCTCGTCGGGCGAGGCGTTGATCTCCTGGTGCGGCACGAACGGGGGCACGTAGATGAAGTCGCCCGGGCCCGCCTCGGCGACGAATTCCAGCCGCTCGCCCCAGCGCATCCGGGCCCGGCCGCGCACGACGTAGATCACGCTCTCGAGCGCCCCGTGGTGGTGGACGCCGGTCTTGGCGTCGGGCTCGATCGCCACGGTGCCGGCCCAGATCTTCTGCGCCCCGACGCGGGCGTGGTTGATCGCCGCCTGCCGGAACATGCCGGGGGTCTGGGCGGTGTTGGGGTCGAGCTTGTCGCCGGTGATCACCCGCACCCCGTCGTGCTTCCAGCGCGTCGCGTCGTGGGCGTGTTCGTGCGGCTCGTCGGACATCGGCGGTCTCCGAATTCAGCGTGCCGTCATCCTGCGCCACGTCGCGGCCCCGCGCCAGGGCGGCCGACCTGCAAGGCGTTTGTTATACCGAACAAAACTCGGTTGTCTGCCAATCGATCACGGGGTCGAGCCGCGGATAGACCGTTAGCTCTGCGGCAGGGTCCCGCACGAGGAGCTTCTTGTCTTTCAAACTGTTCCATAAAAAGAACATTCTCGTTGACAGGCGCGCCGCCTCGGCCGATCCTGCCCTCGCATTCGGAGCCGCTCACCGGCTCCGCCGCCGCGGTGATTTGAGGCGATTGCGCCGCGAGACCAAACGCTAAAGCACCCCGGCGCCCGCGACGCGCCGATGGGCCAACCCGGAGAGACCCGCGATGCCCAGCCGCATGCCCGTGATCTGCCGCGCCGCTCCGGCCGCCGCCCGGGAGCTCTGTCGCTGCGGCGGCCGCCGCGCGTGTCGTCGCGCCGTCCGCCGCCCGGGCCGCTGACGCCGGCCCCGACCCACGCCCACGAGTCGAAACAATTGCCCGCGGCGCCCCCGAGCGGCGGCCGCGATCGGAGATCTTCGCCCATGCAATCCGCCCGTATCGTCGAGGTCGGCGAGACCTCGGCCGGCATCGTCGTTCCCGAGACCGACGGCTTCCGCTTCTTCTCCGCTCATCCGGACTTCCACGTCCTGGAGGGCCGGGTCTTCCGCAGCCCGCGCCATGCCACCCGGGCAGCGCAGGACCTGCACGCCCGCCGGCGCAGCCGGCGCCTCGCCTCGTAAGGCGCCAAGCCCAGTCGAGAGGAGCAGGGGCCGTCCCCCGGCCGGGGAACGGCCCCTGTGTGTCGGCTTCAGCGGTTGCGGGCGAGCAGCAGGATCCAGCCGATCCCGATCGTGAGCACCAGGATGCCGATGGTCGCGAAAGCCGGGGTGCCGTGCTCCATCAGCCGGGGCGCGAGCTGGGTCGCGAAGGCCGCGACCACGAGGCCGACCGCCACCCGGGCGGCGGCGCGCTCGATGCCGCGGGTCAGCTTGTCCATGCCCTTGAGCTCGATCTCCACCGTGACCCGGCCCTGCTTCAGGCGCACCAGCATCAGGTGGATCAGCGTCGGCAGCTCGGAGGCCGCGCCGTAGAGACCGGTCGCCAGCCCCTGGAACCGGCCCTTCAGGTCCTTGACGGAGAATTGCTGCCGCATGGTGCGGCGCACGGTCGGGCCCGCGGCGGCGAAGAGGTCGAAGGCCGGGTCGAGCTGGCGCATCACGCCGTCCGCGGTGACGAGGCCCTTGAACAGGATGGCGAGATCGGTCGGCATCGCGAGGTCGTTCTCGCGGGCCATGGTCATGAAGTCGGTGAGCACGAGACCGAGGTTCAGCGTCGCGCCGTTATGGCGGGTCACGAAGGCCTGCGAGGCGGCCTCAAGCCGGGTCAGGTCCGGGTTGCTGGCGCCGGTCCAGTCGAGCAGCACCGCCATCAGGCCGTCGGCATCCTCCTGCAGCATCGCGCCGATCAGGATCAGCAGCTGCGAGCGGCGGCGCTGCGACAGCCGGCCGACGATGCCGAAATCGATGAAGGCGATCCGGTTGCCCGACATCGCGAGCAGGTTGCCCGGGTGCGGGTCGGCGTGGAAGATGCCCTCGATCAGCGCCATCTGCAGGAAGGCATCGACCCCCCGCTGGGCCAGGATCTTGCGGTCGAGCCCGGCCTCCTCGAGGCGCTTGGTGTCCGTCGGCGGAATGCCGTGGACGAATTCCTGCACCAGCACGCGCTCGGACGTGTACTCCCAGTAGATCTTCGGGAAGACGATGTCATCGCGGTCGGCGAACAGGGCCGCCAGCATCTCGCAGTTGCGGCCCTCGTTGGCGAGGTCGAGCTCCTCGCGCAGGCCGTTGGCGATGTGGCGCATCTGCTCGGTCGGCCGGTAGCGCGCCATCTCGGGCCACTCGGTCTCGACGATGCGGGAGGCGTGCGAGAGCAGCCGCAGGTCCGCCTCGATGATCTTCTGCAGGCCTGGACGCCGGACCTTGACGATCACCTCCTCGCCGGTCTCGAGCCGCGCGCGGTACACCTGGGCGATCGAGGCCGAGGCGATCGGGTTGGTGTCGAACTCGGAGAAGATCTCGGAGGGCGGAGCGCCGAGATCGGCCTCGAGCTGGGGCCGGATCACGTCCCAGGGCAGGGGCGCGACCTTGTCGTGCAGCTTGCCGAGTTCCTCCGTCCATTGCGGCGCCAGAAGGTCGGCGCGGCTCGCCAGCACCTGGCCGAGCTTGACGAAGGTGGGGCCCAAGGCCTCGATCGCCCGGCGCAGGCGCTCGGGCTGCGACAGGCGCGCGAGGTCGACCGCCGGCGCGCTGCGCCAGGCGAGGCGCGGGATCGCCCGCAGGCCGAGGCGGTCCACGACCTTGTTGACGCCGAAGCCGATCAGGATGCCGGCGATTTCCTGGAGGCGCTGGCGGTCCCGCGCCGCGACGATGGCGGTTTTCAGCATCTGCGCGTCGACTCTGCCCGGCTGGCGTGGGTGAGGGTGCCGCCCGGAGCGATCCGGTCGGGCAGGGGCGCGGCACGGGCGTGGGGCTCGCCCGGGCCGACGATGGGGTCGGGTGCACGCATCGGCATCCTGGTCCTCCCGAGCCTGTCCCGCTCCCGCGGCGCGCCTTCATGCGGTGTCAACAGGGCAGGACTGGGGCCGCCGGCGAGGGTTAACCGGCGGTAGCGCATGACCCGGATCAGCACAATCTCATCCCGCCGGTCTTCGATGCGGCGCCCGCGCGCGACGCGCCCAGCGGGACGCCAAGCCCCCGGTCAAGTCGTTGGCTCGGATCGTCGATCCGACGGGCGCGCCGCCGCCGCGGCCGCGCGTATCCTGGGGCGATTCATTGCCGCAACCCGCGCATGCCAGAAGGCCGGCCCCGGGGGTGCCCCCGGGGCCGGCCTCGTTCACGGTCCGACGATCCGCGCGGACGGCTTACATCCGGCCGCCGCCCGTGCCAGCGCCGCCCTCCTGACCGGACCGGGCACCGCCCGCGCCGCCGCGCTGCGTGCTGCCGGTCGTCTCGGGGCCGGCGCCGCGCTCGCCCATCTGGCGGTCGCCCGCCTGGCGCTCATTCATACCGCGCTCCTGGCCGCCGCGGCCGGGCTGGTTGCCCGCCGCCTGCTCGGGCCGGGCGCCGTTGCGCTCGGCCTGGCCCATCTCCCGGCGGTCGCCGTTGCCCCGCGCCTCGCCGCGGGACATGTCGCGGGTGCGGTCCATGCCGCCGTCGCGGCGCGACTCGGTGCGCTCGCTCCGGTTCAGCCGGTCCTCCCGGCGCTCGCTGGAGCGCACGTCCACCCGCTCGCGGCCGCCGACGCTGCCGGTGACGCTGCTGCGCTCGCTCACC
>NZ_LABY01000225.1 GCF_001043975.1 Methylobacterium variabile | reverse complement strand
GGCGCGATCCAGAGCCTCAACGTCTCGAACGCCGCCGCGATCACGCTCTACGCCCTGATGCCCCGCGCCTGACGACGGCAGGCGCGGGCAGGCCGGCGGCGGGAGGTGTCAGCGCCAGAACGGGCGCACGTCGATCAGGGCCTCGTGGGCCTTCTCGGCCTCGGCCAGCAGCCGCTCGGTCCGCGCCTCGGTGTCGGCGGTGGCGAGCCCCGCGGCGAAGACCGCGCCCTCGGGCGCGCCCTTCGCGAGATCGATCGCGAGGGTGTGGGCGGTGGCGATGTCGTTGAGGTCGCCGAGGTGGTCCTGGAGGTCGGCCAGCGCCGCCGCGAAGGCCTTGTGGCGCTTGGCGGCTTTCTTTCCGTCGTAGAGAGCGGCGAAGAACTCGGCGCCGTAGCGCAGCTTCTTCGCCGCGATCCGCACCTGGTGGCGCGCCTCGGGGTCGAGCTCGGCGAGGTGGCGCCCGCGCTTCTTCACTTGGCGGCGGCGGCGCTCCAGCTCCTCGGTGGCGAAGGCCCGGGCCGGGCCGTCGCGGCGCGCGGCCTGCGGGTTGTCGGGCCCGAGCCAGGGGCCGGCCTCGATCCAGGCGACGAGGTCGAGGAGGAAGCCGCGCCACTCCTGGCTCTCCAGCACCGCCCGCACGGCGTCGTGGGCCGCGGCGCGCTCGGTCTCGAGGTGGCGCTCGAGGATCAGGAGGCCCTGCTCGTCGGGACGCCGCTCGCGCTCGAGCGGCAGCGTCTTGCCGAGATAGACGTCGAGGTTGCGGGCGTGGCCGAAGGGCTCGCTCAGGCGCTTCAGCTCGGCCTTGATCGCCGGGGTGCGGCGATCCTCGATCACCGCGCCGAACAGCGAGAAGGCCGAGCGCAGGCGGCGCAGGGAGACGCGCAGCTGGTGCAGCGCCTCGACGTCGCGCCGGCCGAGCAGCACGGTCTCGTTGAGGCGGGTCTGCCGCAGGCAGGCATAGGCCACCGCCCGGAACGCCTCGGCCGTCGTCATCTCCGGGGCGAGGGGGACGGGCTCGGCCTTCACGGCCCGGCCGAGGCGGTCCTTGAGCAGGGCGTCGCCGCGCTCGAACTTGCTCAGCACGCCGAGGCGCAGCGGCACGTCGGCGCCGAGGGAGCGGGCGAGGTCGAACAGGGCCGAGGGCGAGCCGCCGGTCAGCTCGAGCTCGAGCTCGCTGATCGGGGAGACCCGGTCGTCCGGCCCCCAGACCCGGCCGCGGTCGAGGACGACCTCGATCCGGCCGCCCTCCGGTCCGCCATCGGCGAGGCGCCGCACGCTGCGGGTCACCGTGGACGTGTAGAGGGGGGTCAGGTCCTCGACCCCGTCGAGGAGCTTGGCGACGGGGGTGCCGGCGAAGGCCGCGGGCTCCGGCGCCGGCCCGGCGACCTCGCTCTCCCATTCCAGCCGGTCGAACAGGCCGGCCGCCGCCTTGCTCCGGGCCTTCACGGTCTGGACGTGGCGGTCGCCGTCCCGGCGCACCCGCAGGGTGTAGCCGGCCTCGCGCAGGCGGCCGTCCGGCGTGTCGAAGTAGACGGAGGTCAGCTCCGTCTCGGTCCACTCCCCGGCGAGCAGCGGGTGCTCCCGCAGGCGTGCGAGGTCGGAGGCCTCGACATCCAGCTTCAGCTCGGTCTCGCGCGGTTCGCTCATCACGGCGGTCCTGATCTCCCGGTGGGTCCGCCGACGGGCGGACGGCCCGCACAATGTCGGCGGGCAGATCGGAAATCATGGACGAGGCGGAAGGTTTCGCAAAGCCTTCCCGCACGGAACCGGCGCCGGGGACGCGCCGTCAGCGCGCCCGCAGGTGGGCGAGAAGCCGCGAAGCCCCGGCCTCCGGCGCGCGATCGTTCATCACCACGAGGTCGGCGGTCACCGAGGCCGAGCGGGCGAGCCGCGCCCCGAGGTCGCCGTCCTCGCGCCGGCCGCGGGCGGCGAGGCGGGCGGCCAGCACCTCGGGCGGGGCCGTGACCTCGACCACGGTGACGCCGGGCAGGCGCCGGCGCGCCTCGCCGACCGCGCGGCGCGACACGTTGCAGACCACGATGCGGCCGGCCCGGGCGAGGTCGGCGCTCGAGGCCGGCAGGGCGTAGCCGAGGCCGTGGGCGCGCCAGGACAGGGCGAAGCGCCCCGCCGCCTCGCCGGCGGAGAAATCCTCCTCGCTGATCGGCTCGTTGTCCTCGTGCGCCGAGGGCGCGCGGGTGACGAGGCGGCGCGGGAAGACGTAGCGGGGATCGCCCGCCAGGGCCTCGCGGGCGAGCCGCAGGAGCGTGTCCTTGCCGGCCCCGCTCGGGCCGACCACGAGGACGAAGCCGCCGGCGCCCATCAGGCCACCCGCCGGCCCTGGCGCCAGACCTGGCGCACCACCGGCACGCCCTCGGCGAGGCGGACCTGCACCAGATCGGCCCTGAGGCCCGGCGCCAGGGCGCCGCGGTCGGTGAAGCCGGTGGCCCGGGCGGGGTTCGCCGTCACGGTGGCGATCGCCGCGGGCAGGGTGATGGCGGAGACCCGCTCGGGGAGGCCGAAGGCGGCCATCACCAGGCTTCCCGGCACGTAGTCGGAGGAGAGCACGTCGAGGAGGCCCTCCCGCGCCAGGGCCTCGGCGGCGACGTTGCCGGAATGCGAGCCGCCGCGGATCAGGTTCGGCGCGCCCATCATCACGGTGATGCCGGCCTCGCGCGCCGCCTGCGCGGCCTCCATCGTGGTCGGGAACTCGGCCAGCCGCACGCCCTCGGCCTTCGCGAGGTCGACGTCGGCGAGGGTCGTGTCGTCGTGGCTCGCCAGCGCGATGCCGTGCTCGCGGGCCAGCGCGACGAGGGCCGGGCGGTTGATCGCGTTGAAGGCCTCGCCGTCGCGGATCTTCATCGCGGTGTTGGCCTGGATCTCCGTGATCGAGCGGCCGCCGCGGGTGGCGTAGGTGTAGTACTTCTCGATGTCGCGGAACTGGCGCTGGCCCGGGGTGTGGTCCATCAGCGAGATCAGCCCGACGGAGTACCGGGCGGTGAAGTCCCGCACCGTGTCGATCACGTCGGCGGAGGGAATCTCGCAGCGCAGATGCGTCAGGTGCTCGGCTCGGAAGAGGCCGGCGCCCTTGGCGGTCTCGACCGCCGCGGCGAGCTGCATCAGCTCGGGCCCCAGCCCGCTGCCGTCCGGGTCGCTGCCGGCGCGGAGCGAATCGAACACCGTGGTGATACCCGACGCCGCGATCTGCGCGTCGTAGGCGAGCACGGCGCCGAGGGGGTGCCAGCGCACCTTGGGGCGGGGCGCGTAGTGGCTCTCGAGGTGGTCGGTGTGCAGCTCGACGAGGCCCGGGATCAGGTGGTCGCCGTCGAGGTCGAGGCCGTTCTCCGGCGCCCGGCCCTCGCCGATCTCGGCGATGCGGCCGTCGACCACGGCGAGCCAGCCGCGCTGCACCCGGTCGGGCAGCACCAGGGTGGCGTTCTCGAGGATCCGGTCTTGCATGGAGGTCCCCTTACCTTAGGCCGCACGCTTCTGCGCGAAGGCGGTGACGTCGACCACCCGGGTCGCCACCGCCTCGCGCTCGTCGGTGTCGTGGAAGATGCCCAGGAGCGCGGCCCCGGCCGCCTGCCGGGCGCGGATCAGCTCCACCACCACGGCGCGGTTCTGCGCGTCGAGGGAGGCGGTGGGCTCGTCGAGGAGCAGGATCGGCCGCTCGGCGATCAGCCCGCGGGCGATGTTGACCCGCTGCTGCTCGCCGCCCGAGAAGGTCGCCGGCGGCAGGTCCCACAGGCGCTCGGGGAGGTTGAGGCGGGCGAGCAGCTCCTCGGCCCGCGCCAGCGCGACGTCGGCCGCCATGCCGCCCTCGCGACCGGCCGAGGCCACCACCTCGCGGGCGCCGACCCGGGGGATCACCCGCAGGAACTGCGACACGTAGGAGATCGTGCGGCGGCGCAGGGACAGCACCTGCCGGGGCGGCGCGGAGGCGACGTCGATCAGCGCCGCGCCGTCGCGCACCAGGATCTGCCCGCGGTCGCAGCGGTAGTTGCCGTAGGCCATCTTGAGGAGCGAGGACTTGCCGGCGCCGGAGGGACCGCCCAGCACCACGCACTCGCCCGGGTACACGGCGAGGTCGGCGCCCGCCATCACCGGCAGCTGCACGCCGCCGCGCAGGTGCAGGGTGAAGGTCTTGGCCACGTCGCGGAATTCGAGGGCGGGGGAGTTGCGGTCGGGCATCATGCGGCGAGCACCGAGGAGACGAGGAGCTGGGTGTAGGGCTCGGAGGGATCGTCGAGCACCTGGTCGGTGAGGCCGGTCTCGATCACCCAGCCGGCGCGCATCACCATCACCCGGTGCGACAGGAGGCGGGCCACCGCGAGGTCGTGGGTGACGATGACGAGCGCGAGGCCGAGCTCGGCGACGAGGCCGCGGATCAGGTCGAGGAGGCGCGCCTGGACCGAGACGTCGAGGCCCGAGGTCGGCTCGTCCATCAGCACGAGGCGCGGGCCGGTGACGAGGTTGCGGGCGATCTGCAGCCGCTGGCGCATGCCGCCGGAGAACCGCGTCGGCGGGTCGTCGATCCGGTCGGCGGCGATCTCGACCTTGGCCAACCAGTCGAGCGCGGTGCCGCGGATGGTGCCGTAGTGCCGGGCGCCGGCCCCCATCAGCCGCTCGCCGACATTGCCGCCGGCCGAGACCGCCATGCGCAGGCCCTGCCGCGCGTCCTGGCGCACGAAGCCCCAGTCGGTGCGCATCAAGGCCCGGCGCTCGGCCTCGCTCAAGGCGGCGAGGTCGCGCAACTCGCCGTCGCGCATCCGGTACGAGACGCTGCCGGAATCGGGCCGGAGCTCGGTGGCGATCAGCGACAGCAGGGTCGACTTGCCGGAGCCGGATTCGCCGACGATCGCCAGCACCTCGCCGGGATCGAGGTCGAACGACACGTCGGCGCAAGCCGTGCGGGCGCCGTAGCGCTTGGTCAGGCCGCGGGCCTGGAGCAGGGCGTCGCTCATGCCGTCGTCTCCTCGTCGCTTTCCGGGCTGTTCGATGCCATCGAAAGGCGCGGGCCTTCCCCTCTCCCGGCTGGCGGGGAGAGGGCTCCGGCAACCTCGTCGCCGACGGAGCTCGCGAAGGCGAAGCCGGAGCGAGGGTGAGGGGGTGATGCCGGAGGAGCCTCCTCCGGAGACACCCCCTCACCCTCGCCCTGCGGGCTCGCCGTGTCCCCGACAAGGGGGACCCGGCCCTCTCCCCGCCCGCGGGGAGAGGAGGAACCCGCGGCTTCTCCTTCCCTGGACAGCCTTTCATCGGCCGTGAACGGAGGATCCAGGCGAAAACTGTAGCCGTAGCGCTCGAAGCCGAGGCTCTCGTAGAAGCGGTGGGCGGGCTTCGCGTCGACGTTCGAGGTGAGGGCGAGCTTGTAGCAGCCCTTCTCGGCGGCCAGGCGGCCGGCCTCCCGCATCATCCGCCGGCCGAGGCCGGTGCCGCGCTCGGCGGAGGTCACCACCACGCTCTCGACCAGCGCGGAGGGCGTGCCCCAATGGGCGATGTTGTCGAGGATCACGAGGCAGAAGGTGCCGACGACCCGGCCCTCGGCCTCCGCAACGTAGAGCCCGTAATCGGGATAGGAGCCGAGGCGCGCGAGCAGCGCCTCGGCCTGTTCCAGGGTCGCGACCCGGCCGTCGTTCAGCTCGGCGTAGAGGCCGAGCACGACGGGCAGGTCGGGCTTCTGCGCGAGGCGGACGGTCAGGTCAGGCATGCGCCGCCTCCGCGCCGACATGCCCGTCGGCCCGGCGCTCCTCGCAATGGTCGGTGTCCGAGCAGACGAACATCCGCCCGCCGGCATCGTCGAGCAGCACCTCGTCGAGGTAGACGCCCTCGGCGCCGCAGAGGGCGCAAGGGCGGTCGAAGGCCTGGACCCGGAACGGATGGTCCTCGAAGTCGAGGCTGCGCACCCGGGTGTGGGGCGGCACGGCGTAGATCCGCTTCTCGCGGCCGGCGCCGAAGAGCTGGAGCGCCGGGCAGTCGTCCATCTTCGGGTTGTCGAATTTCGGCGTCGGCGAGGGGTCCATGACGTAGCGGCCCGCGACCTCGACCGGGTAGGCGTAGGTGGTGGCGATGTGGCCGTGGCGGGCGATGTCCTCGTAGAGCTTGACGTGCATCAGCCCGTACTCGGCGAGTGCGTGGAGCTGGCGCGTCTCGGTCTCGCGCGGCTCGAGGAAGCGCAGGGGCTCGGGGATCGGCACCTGGTAGACCAGCACCTGGCCCTCGTGCAGCGGCGCCTCCGGGATGCGGTGGCGGGTCTGGATCACCGTGGCGTCCCGGGTGCGGGTGGTGACCGCGACGTCGGCCGTGCGGGCGAAGAAGGCCCGGATCGAGACCGCGTTGGTGGTGTCGTCCGAGCCCTGGTCGATGACCTTGAGCACGTCGTCCTGACCCAGGATCGCGGCGGTGACCTGCACGCCGCCGGTGCCCCAGCCGTAGGGCATCGGCATCTCGCGCGAGGCGAAGGGCACCTGGTAGCCGGGAATCGCAATCGCCTTGAGGATCGCCCGGCGGATCATCCGCTTGGTGCCCTCGTCGAGATAGGCGAAGTTGTAGCCGGTCTCCGGCATGGCGACGGCGGTCGTCATTCCGCAGCCTCCTTCATCTCGGTCTCAGAGGGCGCGTGCCGGGCGGCGTGCTCGGCGCGCAGGCGCCGCACCAGCTCCAGCTCGGCCTGGAAGTCGACGTAGTGGGGCAGCTTCAGGTGCTCGACGAAGCCGGTGGCCTGGAGCGCGTCGCAATGCGCCAGCACGAATTCCTGGTCCTGCGCCGGGGCGCCGACCGGCTCGCCCAGCTCCTCGGCCCGCAAGGCCCGGTCGACCAGGGCCATCGCCATCGCCTTGCGCTCGCTCTGGCCGAAGGCGAGGCCGTAGCCGCGGGTGAACTGGGGCGGCGTCTCGGCGCTGCCGTGGAACTGGTTGACCATCTGGCACTCGGTCAGCGCGACCTCGCCGAGGGGCACGGGGAAGCCCAGCTCCTCCGGCACGAACTCGACCGCCACCGTGCCGACCCGGATCTCGCCGACGAAGGGGTGGGTGCGGCCGTAGCCGCGCTGCGTCGAGTAGCCGAGCGCCAGGACGAAGCCCTCGTCGCCGCGCGCCAGCGCCTGGAGCCGCAGGGCCCGGTCGGCCGGGAAGTCGAGGGGCTCGCGGGTGAGGTCGCCGGGCGGGGTGCCGTCGTCGGGGGCGGAGGGCTCGATCAGGCCGTCATGGCCGAGGAGATCGGTCACCCGCGGCGCGTGGGCGGCGTCCGCCAGCGGCTCGGCCTCTTCGGCCACCGGCGCCTCGCCCTCGGCGGCGAGCGCGAAGTCGATCAGGCGGTGAGTGTAGTCGAAGGTGGGTCCGAGCACCTGGCCGCCGGGCAGGTCCTTGTAGGTGGCGGAGATGCGGCGGCGCAACGTCATCGCGCCGGTCTCGACCGGCTCGGAGGCGCCGAAGCGGGGCAGGGTGGTGCGGTAGGCGCGCACCAGAAAAACCGCCTCGATCAGGTCGCCGCGGGCCTGCTTGAGCGCCAGGGCGGCGAGGTCGGGATCGTGCAGCGAGCCCTCGGTCATCACCCGGTCGACCAGGAGCGCCATCTGCTCGCGGATCTGCGCCACCGACAGATCGGGCACCGACACGTCGCCCCGGCGGCTCTCGGCCAGCAGCCGGTGCGCGTTGGCGATGGCGGCCTCGCCGCCCTTGACGGCCACGTACATGGCTAATCCTCCAGGGTGACGCGGGTGGAGCGCGGCAGCCCGGCGACGCGACCGGGGCCGGCCAGGATCAGGTCGATCCCCTGCGGGAAGCCCGCGTGGTTGCGGGCGAGGCGCGCGGAAAAATCCGCCGGCAGCGGCGAGGCCGCGAGGCGGGCGCTCCCGCGGATGCCCGGCCCCTCGAGGCGCCAGCCGCCGGGGCCGTCGCCGAGTTCGGAGACCGCCAGCACCAGGGTCGCGGAGCGGTCCGGATAGGCCGGCGTCCCGTTCGCGAAGATCGCGAAGTCCGGGCAGGCGGCGGCGTCCGAGACCAGGGCGAAGGCCGCCTCGGCGGGGTCGTCGGTGATGCGGGCGCCGGTGTGGAAGCGCAGGAAGCCCGCCACCGCCGGATCCCGCGCGAGCCCGGCATCGAGCCAGAGCGGCGCGTCGGAATCGGCCAGCGCCAGCGCGACCGCGGCGAGCTCGGGCGTCAGCGGCGCCGGGGGCGCCAGGCGCGTGGCCACGGGCTGGATCGTGCCGGGGCGGGCCAGCGCGTCCATCACGGCGCGGAAGACGCCCTGGGCGTCGTGGACGGGGTCGGCGAAGCCGCGCGCGAGCATGACGCCTCCCGCCATCAATCCTCTCCCCGGGCCATGGTGAAGAAGTTCACCCGCGTCGCCGCGATCCGACGCGCCTCGGCCTCGCGCTCGGCGGTGCGCCGCGCGGCCACGGGGGCGAGCGCCGCCTCGACGGGCGCGCGAAGCTCCGGCCGCTGCCAGAGCGCGTCGAGGGTCGCGGCCAGCCGCGCCTTCGCCCGGTCGCGGCCGAGATGGTAGGCGAAGCCGGTCTCGCCGCTGGCCAGGCGCACCGCCGCGCGGGTCACCGTCGCCTCGCCAAGGTTGAACGGCCGGCCGTCGCCGCCGATGCGCCCGCGGGTCATCACCAAGCCGGTCTCCGGCGGGCGCAGGTCCTCGGGCTCGCCCGGGGTGCCGACCTCCGCCAGGGCGTCGCGCAGCTCCTCCGCGCGGGCCGCGCCGCACAGGGCCATCACGGCCCGGCGGGCGGCGAGATCGGGCGTTTCGGCCGGGGATGGGGTATGGTCGGGCATCGCGGGATCCGCTGGCATCGGGACTGCCTGCTGGCATCGGTGTTGTCTAGTGGTATAGACAACCGAAGAACCGGGAGCAAATGAAAGTTGGATGACGGTATGAGCGCGGGTGGCGACGGCCCGGTGACGGTCCTGGCACGGGGGGAGGGGCTGGCAGCGTGGCGCCAGATCGCGGACGGCCTCGCCGCCGACATCGAGGCCGGGCGCCTCGCGGGCGGCGCGCAGCTGCCGACGGAGGCGGCCCTGGCGGCGCGGTTCGGGGTCAACCGCCACACCGTGCGCCGGGCGCTGGCGGCGCTCGCCGAGCGCGGACTGGTGCGCGCGACGCAGGGGCGCGGCACCTTCGTGGAGACGCCGCGCCTCGCCTACCCGATCGGCCGGCGCACGCGCTTCTCGGAGATCGCGAGCAAGGCCGGGCGCGAGGCTTGGGGCGACCTGATCGCGGCCGGCAGCCTGCCGGCGGACGCCCCCACTGCCGAGGCCCTGGGGATCGCGGCGGGCGATCCGATCCTCGAACTGCAGACGGTGCATCGGGCGGACGGCACGCCGCTCTCGACCGCCCGGACCTGCCTGCCACTGCCGCGCTTCGCCGGCTTCGACCGGGCCTACGCGGCCCTCGGCTCGCTCACCCGCGCCTATGCCGAGTTCGGCGTCGCCGACTACACCCGCCTCTCGACCCGCATCGGTGCCCGCCCGGCCGCCGCCGACGAGGCCGCCCGGCTCGACCTGACGCCCGGCCGGGTGCTGATCGTGCTCACCAGCATCAACGTCGATGCGGCGGGGATCCCGATCCAGGCGACGCGCAGCCTGTTCGCGGCGGACCGGGTGGAGCTGGTGGTGGAGGGACTGGGCTGAAACCTCAGCCGGCGCGACCATGCGAAGGGGGACATCCGACCCCCTCAGCATCGTTCGCCGAAGCGGTCACCGGCTCGGCGGCTCTTCACTCTTCCGCCGCCCGGACGGCACCATCGTGCCGCACATCCCGCCATCGCGCCGCGCCAACCTATCGAGAACGGCGCGAACCTTTCGGAGCCGAGCCTCGGCCCGCGAATGCGACACGACCAGCGCCGGTGAGGCGGAGACAACGGGATCCGGCGCCGCTGCGCCCGACGCGTGTCACGGATTCACGCCCGGACGCGCAGTATCGAACGTCCCACCGGGACTGAAATCCGGATCCGTCCCCGAGCGGCCTTTCCGGATGCTGAACCCGGGCGGGTACGAGGTCCGGTCCTGGCCGGTGGCCGTTCCTCTTCCCCTCGGGGCGTGTGCCGACAGAAGGATCAGGCTTGCGAGGCCTCGACGATCCGAATGTCGCGCTCGGCTCCGCCGGCCAGGGCCGCGAGCGCTTCCTGGTAGGCCGCGCTGTCATGCGCCGCCTTCGCCTGCTCCACGCTGTCGAACTCAATGACGACGGTGCGCTGCGCGAGTCCCGCCTCGTAGGTATGGGCAGGCAATCCCCGCACGAGGATTCGCCCGCCGGCCGCGGCGATCGCCGGTCCGCTCAACCTGGCATACGCGGCCAACGCGTCGGGATTGCTGACCGAGCGATACGTCGCAACCCAGTAGGCCTTGGCCATCGTTCCTCTCCACGGTGCAGAATCGGACGCGGCACGGCGTCCTCGTCGGGCAGAGCAGCCCGAGTGGTCACGCCCTGCCGAGCCTGCGTCGTAGAATGTCAATCCATGGGCCGATCCGCGCAAGGGGGCCGCGATCCGGACGGTCGCGGCGGCATGAGCGAACGGCCGCTCTCCACCTCGCGGTCGTTCAGGCCGTCGAGCAGCGAGAAAGGGGTGGAGCTGCGACGCGCAATCCCCGGCAGACCGCCTGGCCCCGAACTTCCTTGCCTAACGGAAGTTACCCCGGTGCCTCGAGCCGGAGCCATCGATGCCCACCCGCCTGACCTGCGCCGCCCTCTTCCTGATCGCCGGCGCCCTGCCGCTCGGCCTGCCGACGCCGGCGGAGGCCGGGCCGGCGCAGTCCTACCAGTACCGCGCCAAGCGTCTCGGCAACGTCTGCCGCCCGCCGCTGAAATTCGCGGCCGGCGCCTGCGTGCGCCGGTGCCCGGCGGGCTACCGGGACACCGGCCGCTACTGCCGCTTCCGCAACATGCAGCGCTGACCCGAGGCCGGGGCCTATTTCGCCGCCGCCTTCACCAGCGGGCATCCGCCTTCCGCCATCGGCCGGAACGCCTCGTCGCCCGGCACGGTGGCAACGAGCTTGTAGAGGTCCCACTCGCCCGTCGATTCCTTCGGCGTCTTCACCTGCATCAGGTACATGTCGTGGACCATGCGGCCGTCCTCGCGGATCCGGCCGTTGCTCGCGAACATGTCGTTGACCGGCAGCTCGCGCATCTTGGCGACCACCGTCTTCGCGTCGTCGGTGCCGGCCGCCTGCACGGCCTTGAGGTAGTGCAGCACCGACGAGTAGACGCCGGCCTGGTGCATCGTCGGCATCAGCCCGGCCTTCTCCTTGAAGCGGTTGCCGAAGGCGCGGGTCTCCGGCGTGCGGTCCCAGTAGAAGGCGGTGGTGAGGAGCAGGCCCTGCGCCACGTCGATGCCGAGGCTGTGCACGTCGTCGATGTTGATGAGGAGCGCCAGCAGGGTCTGGCCGCCCTGGACCAGCCCGAACTCGTGCGCCTGCTTGACCGCGTTGATGGTGTCGCCGCCCGCATTGGCGAAGGCGACGAGCTTGGCGCCCGAGCCCTGCGCCTGGAGCAGGAACGACGAGAAGTCGGCGGTGGCGAAGGGCGCGCGCACGGTGGAGACCACCTTGCCGCCGGAGCGCTTCACCTCCGCGATCGCGTCGCGCTCGAGGGCGTGGCCGAAGGCGTAGTCGGCGGTGACGAAGGTCCAGGTGTCGAGGCCCTTCTTCACCGCGGCGCTGCCGGAGACGTGCGAGAGCGCGTAGGTGTCGTAGGTCCAGTGGATGCCGGTGGGCGAGCATTGCGGGCCGGTGAGGTCCGAGGTGCCGCCGCCCGAGACGATGAGCAGCTTGCCCTTCTCCTTGGCGATCTGCTGCACGGCCAGCGCCACCGAGGAGGTCGGCACGTCGAGGATCACGTCGACGCCGTCCCGGTCGTACCATTGCCGGGCGACGTTGGAGCCGATGTCGGGCTTGTTCTGGTGGTCGGCGAAGACGACCTCGATCGGCTTGCCGTCGAGGGTGCCCCCGAAGTCCTTCACCGCCATCTCGGCGGCGATCACCGAGCCGCGGCCGGTGGAATCGGCGTAGACGCTCGACATGTCGTTGAGCACAGCGAGCTTGACCTTGCCGTCGCTGAGGCGTGGCTCGGCGGCCCGGACCGGGGCCGCGAGGGCGCAGAGGGCCGCGGCGGTGAGCAACGTGGCGCGGAGGGGGGTGAGCATGGGCGTTCTCCCGGGCGCCGTCCGCTTCTGGTCGAGCGGATCGTGGCGCCGTGAGCCCATCAGAAGGGGTCGGGCGGCGGGACGCAAGCCGGGAAAGGACTTGCGAGACGGCAGAACGGCCATCCACCGCGTTTCACGACCGCTCGTCTCACCCACCGCGTGATTCCGGAGCCGCGCAGCGGAGCCCGGAGTGCCTAAGGCACGCCCAGAACCGCGGGTGATCCAGAATAGGGCGGACCGCATCCCGCCTCATTCTTCACCATACGCGGTTCTGAATTCCGGGCTCTCGCCTTCGAGCCACGGAATGCCTCAGAGAGGCGGACAAGTCGGCGCGGCGACGTCGCATCATCTTTCAGCGGCCCGCTGTCACCGCAGCGCGATCGCCAGCAGCGACCCGGCGATCGCCCACAGCGCCAGGGTCGACCACACCATGCGCTTGGTCTCGATCCGGATGCGGCGCTCGACGCGGGAGACCTCGCGCAGGCCCTCCTCGTCGAGGCGCACCAGCACGCGCTTCGCCCGCTGGGCGAGGTCGGGCACGTCCGCCACCACGTCGGCGAGGGTCAGGACGGCGCGTCGGGCCTGGTCGGCCCGGCCGATCGGCCCGAGGTTGCGGGCGAGCCAAGCCCGCACCACCGGCTCGGCCGAGGTCCACATGTCGAGCCGCGGATCGAGGGAGCGGGCGACGCCCTCGACCACCACCATGGTCTTCTGGAGCATCACCAGCTCGGTGCGGGTGCTCATGTCGAACAGGGCGGTGACGTCGAAGAGGAGCGTCAGCACCTTCGCCATCGAGATCTCGTCGGCCCGGCGCTGGTGAATCGGCTCGCCGATCGCCCGGATCGCCTGCGCGAAATCGTCGACGGAGTGGTGCGAGGGCACGTAGCCGGCCTCGAAATGCACCTCCGCCACCCGGCGGTAGTCGCGCAGGATGAAGCCCAACAGGATCTCGGCGAGGAAGCGGCGCTCCTTGATGCCGAGCCGGCCCATGATGCCGAAATCCACCGCCACCAGGCGCCCGGCCGGATCGACGAACAGGTTGCCGGGATGCATGTCGGCGTGGAAGAAGCCGTCCCGGATGGCGTGGCGCAGGAACGACTGGATCACCGTCTGCCCGAGGACCGCCGGGTCGTGGCCGGCCGCCACGATCGCCTCGCGGTCGTTGAGGCGGATGCCGTCGATCCACTCGCTCGCCAGCACGTCCCGGGCGGTCAGCTCCCAGACCGGCTGCGGCACCCGGAACTCGGGATCGTCCTTGATGTTCTCGGCGAGTTCCGAGAGGGCGGCGGCCTCGAGCCTGAGGTCCATCTCCATGGCGACGGAGCGGGCGAGCGTCTCCACCACCTCCCGCGGGCGCAGGCGCTCGGCCTCCGGCCGCAGGGCCTCGACCACCCGGGCCATGAAGCGCATGGCCTGGATGTCGCGGGCGAAGCGCTCGCGCACCCCCGGCCGCATGATCTTGACCGCGACCACCCGCTCGGTGCCGTCGCGGTCGCGGTAATGGGCCTTGTGGACCTGGGCGATCGAGGCGGCGGCGATCGGCGCGCTGAACGAGCTGAACACCTCGGCGAGCGGCTTGCCGAGGGACGCCTCGAGGGTCGCGACCGCCACCTCCTGCGGGAAGGGCGGCACCCGGTCCTGCAGGCGCTCGAGGTCGCGGGCGGCCGCCATGCCGACGATGTCGGGCCGCGTCGCCAGGAACTGGCCGAACTTGACGTAGGAGGGCCCGAGCCGGGTCAGGGCGGAGGGCAGGCGGCCGGGGCCGAGGCCCGGCCGCTCCAGCTTGCGGCCGAAGCGCAGGACGAGGCGCAGGTGGGGCGGCAGCTCGGCGGCGTCCACGAAGGCGAGCGCGCCCTCGCGGGCCATCACCCAGCCGACATGGATGCCCCGCGCGAGGTGGGCGACGACGCTCAGCACGGGCGGCGGCTCACGCGAGCTTCCAGCCGGAATGGATGGCGCAGATGCCGCCCGAGAGCGGCCGGTGGGTGACGTGGCCGAAGCCGGCCTCCTCGATCATCCGCGCGAAGGCGCCGGCGGTCGGGAAGCGGCGGATCGACTCGACGAGGTACTGGTAGGATTCCTTGTCGCCGGCCACCAGCGAGCCGAGGCGCGGGATGACCCGGAACGAGTAGGCCTCGTAGAGCTTGTCGAGCCCCGGCACGTCGACGTGCGAGAATTCGAGGCACAGGAAGCGCCCGCCGACCTTGAGCACCCGGTGCGCTTCCGCCAGCGCGTGCTCGATCCGCGGCACGTTCCTTATGCCGAAGGCGATGGTGTAGGCGTCGAAGGTCTCGGGCGGCATCGGCAGCGCCTCGGCGTTGCCGGCCACGAAGTCGATGCGCGAGCCGTACCGCTGGCCCGCCCGCTCGCGGCCGACGCCCAGCATCGCCTCGTTGATGTCGAGCACCGTGACCTTGGTGTCGGGCCCGCCCGCCTCCAGGGTCCGGAAGGCGATGTCGCCGGTGCCGCCGGCCACGTCCAGCAGGCGGAACGGCCGGGTGCGCGAGGGCCGCAAGGTCGACACGAAGGCGCTCTTCCACGCCCGGTGCAGGCCGCCCGACATCAGGTCGTTCATCAGGTCGTAGCGCTTGGCCACCGAGCGGAAGACCTCGTTGACGCGGTCCTGCTTCTCCTCGAGCCGGACGCGCTCGAAGCCGAAATCGGTGCTGGTCTCGTCGCCGGCCATGCGGTCTGGTCCCCTGTCAGGCGGCCTGCATAGCGAAGCCGGTGGCAAATCACCATCTTGGCCTGCGATCGCGAGAGGTGCGCTTCGTCGCGCCCATTCCCCTTGTCCACGGGAGACCGATGCCCGAGCTGCCCGAAGTCGAGACCGTGCGAAGGGGCCTCGAGCCCGCCCTGGTCGGCGCCCGCTTCACCGAGGTCGTACTGAACCGGCCGAACCTGCGCTTCCCCTTCCCGCCGCGCTTCGTCGAGCGGGTGCGGGGCCAGGAGGTCGCGGCCCTGTCGCGGCGCGCCAAGTACCTCGTCGCCGAGCTCTCCTCCGGCGAAGCGCTGATCATGCATCTCGGCATGAGCGGGCGGTTCGACGTGCGATTGCCGGACGGGCGGCACCTCTCGCCGGGCGACTTCTACCTCGAGGGCGCGCAGGGGCAGGCGAAGCACGATCACGTCGACTTCCGCCTCTCGAACGGCGCCCGGGTCGTCTACAACGACGCCCGCCGCTTCGGCTTCATGGACCTGGTGCCCTCGGCGGAGCTCGCCACCAGCCGCCACTTCGCCAGCATGGGCATCGAGCCCCTCGGCAACGAGCTCTCCGGCGAGACGATCGCGCGGCTCTTCGCGGGCAAGCGCACGCCGCTCAAGGCCGCGCTCCTCGACCAGCGGCTGATCGCGGGCCTCGGCAACATCTACGTCTGCGAGGCGCTGCACCGGGCCAGGCTCCACCCGGAGGCCGCGGCCGGGACGCTCGCCGACGCCGCCGGCCGCCCGACGCCGAAGGCCAAGCGCCTCGCCACGGTGATCCGCGACGTCCTGACCGAGGCGGTGGCGGCCGGCGGCTCGACCCTGCGCGACTACGTCCACACCGACGGCAGCCAGGGCGCCTTCCAGCACGCCTTCCGGGTCTACGACCGCGAGGGCCTGGCCTGCACGGCGAAGGGCTGCCGCGGCGTGGTCCGGCGGCTGGTGCAGTCGGGGCGGTCGACGTTCTACTGCGAGACCTGCCAGCCAGGGTGAGGGCGCGTGCGAACGCCCAACCCGTCCGTGAAGGGAGGCTTATGCGCGCGGTGTCCGGATCGGCCGATCTCATCGATTTCGCCGGTCCGGATGTGGGCGAGGACTGACCCGACGAAGCCCCGGCCGGCTCAGGCCTGACGACGTATCGGAGGCTGCCGGTCCGCCCTGCCGGCTCCGGGCCTTGTCCCGACGCCGCGCCTCCATAATCCTGGTCGTCGCCGAAATTTTCGATCGTATCGTATGTTATCGCACCTTCGCACCGATTGTATTCTATGCGCGTTGCATCGCAAAATTCCAAGCAACGCGATGCAACAATAACAGCAAATCGAAGAAAGACTATAAGTAGAGCCACATCCGGGGAGGGCGGGGGCCCCGGCACATCGTCTGACAGAGACGAGGAGTATCCAAATGGCTACGACCCAGCATTCCGAACAAGCCAAGAAGACCGAGCCAGTCAAGAATGCTCAGGACGGTGCATCCAACGGTATCGAGCACGGGGCCGCGCAGGCGTCCAGGATGGCCGACCTCGCCAAGGACAATCTCGACCGCGTCGGCTCCCTGCAAGGCAAGACCGCAGACAACGCGCAGCAGATCATGCAGATGAGCGTCGAGACGGTCTCGCGCACCGCGCGCGAGTTCAACGAGCAACTGGCGCGGACGGTCGGCGTCGGCAGCGAGGACGGCGAGCGGTTCGCCGAGCAGGCCCGGCAGAACACCGAGGCCATCGCCCGCTGCGGCACGGTCATGACCCACGCGATGCAGGACGCCTGGCGCAGCTCCGTGGAGCTCGGGCAGAAGCGCTGGCAGCGCAATCTCGACGGCCTGAAGCGGCTGGCCGGGGCCCGCTCGGTGCAGGAATTCTCGATGCTGCAGAGCGAGATGATGCGCGAGAGCGTGCAGAGCCTGGTCCAGGACGCCCAGGCCGTGGCGGAGAAGTCGCTGCGCTCCTTCGAGGAGGTCGGCAAGATCTGCTCCAGCGTCAAGCCGCTGCCGGCGGCCCGCTGAGGCAGGGGCCCGCGCCCCCGACCGGGGGGCGCGGGCCCAAGGTTTCGATTCAGACCGTCCGGCCGCCGTCGATCGGCATCTCGACGCCGGTGATGAACTCCGCCTCGTCGGAGGCCAGGAACAGCGCCACGTTGGCGATGTCGGTGGCGCGCGACATCCGGCCCAGCGGAATCGTGGCGACGAACTTGGCGCGGTTCTCGGGCGTGTCCGGGACGCCCATGAAGGCCTCGAGCAGGCCGGTCTCGCCCATCACCGGGCAGAGCGCGTTGACGCGGATCTTCCACGGCGCCAGCTCGACGGCGAGCGACTTCGACATCAGGTTCACCGCCCCCTTCGAGGCGTTGTACCAGGTCAGGCCCGGCCGCGGCCGGATGCCGGCGGTCGAGCCGACGTTGAGGATCACGCCGCCGCCGTTGTCGCGCATTGCCGGCGCCAGCGCCCGGACGAAGTGGAAGATCGACTTCACGTTGACCCGGAAGACCCGGTCGAACGCCTCCTCGTCGACCTCCATCAGCGGCTGGTTGCGGTGGGTGGTGCCGGCATTGTTGACGAGGATGTGGGGCGTGCCGAAGGCCTCGGTGGTGCGCCGCACCGCCGCCTGCACGTCCTCCGCGCTGCCGACATCGGCCGCGATGGCGATCGCCGCCGCCCCGATCTCTTTTGCGACGCGCTCGGCGGCGTCGCCACGCAGGTCGAGCACCGCGACCTTGGCGCCCTCCTCGGCGTAGCGCTTGGCGATGCCCTCGCCGAAGCCGCCGCCGGCGCCGGTGACGATCGCGATCTTGCCGTTCAGCCTCATGGGATCACTCCTTGTACGTCAGGCGGCCGAGATCTCGCCGCGCTCGATCTGGATGGTGGTGTCGACGAGCGCCCGCAGCAGGTCCGGGCTGCTCTCGGTGATCAGGATCGCGACGTCGGGCAGCGCGGCCCGCAAGCGGGCCAGGGCCTCGGCGTAGCGAAGGGCCAGCGCCGGGGCGAGGCCCTGGAACGGCTCGTCGAGGAGCACCGCCCGCGTGCCGACCATCAGCGCGCGGCCGAGCGCCACCATCTTGCCCTGGCCGCCCGACAGGCCCGCCGCCTTGCGGGGGGCGAAGTCCTTCAGCTCCGGCAGGAGGGCGTAGACGGCCTCGAGCCGCCGCGAGACTTCCCCTCTCGGCAGGCCCAGCACCTGGGCCGGCAGCAGCAGGTTGTCCTGCACCGTGAAGCTACCGAACAGCTTGCGCTCCTCCGGGGCGTAGCCGATGCCCAGCCGAGCGCGGTGATGGGCCGGAACAGAGCCGGCCTCCTGCCCGTCGAGCGCGATCGAGCCGGCCCGCAAGGGGAGGAGCCCCATCAGGGCGCGCAGCGTCGTGGTCTTGCCGGCGCCGTTGCGGCCGATCAGCGCCACGCGCCCGCCCGGCGGCACCTGGAGCGAGACCCCGCGCAGCACGGGTGCGCCCGCGATCTCGACCGCCGCTCCCTCAAGCCGCAGCATGGGCGCCTCCCACGGGTGCGATGCCGATCACCGTGCGCTGCACCTCGGGGTCGTTGAGGATCTGGGAGGGAGGCCCGAGCGCCGCGATGCGCCCCTGGCCCCACACCGCGACCCGGTCGGCGAAGCGCCCGACCACCTCCATGTCGTGCTCCACGAACACCGCCGTCACGCGCGCCTCGCGCAGGACCCGCACCAGGGTCTCGACGATCGCCATCTTCTCGGCCGCCGCGACGCCGCTCGTCGGCTCGTCCATCAGGAGCAGGCGAGGGCGGAGCGCCACCGCCATCGCGATGTCGACGAGCTTGCGGGCGCCCTCGTTGAGGGCATCGGCCCGCACCTCGGCGATGCGGGAGAGGCCGAAGCGCGAAATCAGCTCCGCCGCCTCGTCGCGGAAGCGCGGGCGCAGCAAGGGGCTCAGCACCGACCACACGCCCTCGCGGGCCGCCACGGCCAGCGCCACGTTCTGCAGCACCGTGTGCTCGGTGAAGAGCTGCGGCAGCTGGAAGCTGCGCGCGACGCCAAGACCGACGATGCGCCGCGGCGACAGGCCGAGGATCGGCCGGCCCTCGAAGGCGATCGAGCCGCCTTGCGGCTTCAGGTAGCCGGTCGTCATGTTGATGAAGGTGGTCTTGCCGGCGCCGTTCGGGCCGATGATCGCCAGGAACTCGCCGGCCTCCACGTCGAGGTCGATCCCGTCGGCGGCCTTGAGGCCGCCGAAGGCGAGGCGCAGGCCCCTGGCCGAGAGGAGCGCGGTCATGCGGCCCTCCTGCGGCTCGCGATCATCCCCCAGATGCCGCCCGGCGCGAACACGATGACGCCGAGGAGCACGAGGCCGAGCACCATCTGCCAGGCATTGGCGAAGGTGGCCGCCGCGTAGACCCGGGTCAGCTCGTAGGCCGCGGCCCCCAGGAACGGCCCGATCACGCTGCCGGCCCCGCCGAGGATCGCGATGAAGACGAGCTCTCCGGACGTGGTCCAGTAACTGAGCGCCGGCGTCACGTGACGGGTGGTGAGCGCGATGATCGCGCCGGCAAAGCCCGCCATCACGGCGGACGCCACGTAGGCCGCGAGCAGCACGCGCTTCGGCGACACGCCCATGAAGTCGAGCCGGGTCTCGCGGGTCTTGATGCCGGCCAGCGCCTCCCCGAGAGGGGAAGCCAGGGCCACCCGCACCAGCGCACCGCAGGCGAGCGCCAGCACGAGCGCCATGCCCAGCACCGTCCACTCGCCCGCCTCGCCGGCGAGCGGCCGGCCGAGGAAGGTCACGGGCGGGAGCCGGATGCCGTCGGCGCCGTGGGTGAGGGAGTAGAACTTCTCCAGCACCGAGTAGAACACCATGCTGAGCGCGAGATTCAGCATGCCGAAGAAGATCTCGCGGTAGCGCACCACGAACAGGCCGATCAGCAGGCCGACCACGCCCGCGAGGAAAGCCGCGGCGGGCAGGAGCAGCAGGGCCTCCGGCACCACGACCGCCCCGAACGCCACCGTGTAGGCGGCGAGCGCCAGGTAGAGCGCGTGGCCGAAGCTGACCTGGCCGGCCCGCAGCAGCAGCAGGATGCCGAGCACCGCCAGCCCCTTGGCGAGCGCGATGGTGAGGACGAAGCGCAGCCACGGCACCGCGTAGGCGAGCCCTAGAACCAGCACGGCGCCGGCGAGGGCGAGGAGGGTTTCGGAACGGCGGGTCATCGGGCCACGCCTCCTTGGGTGAGAGCGCAGGTCATATCCGCCGGGTCTCCGCCACGCCGAACAGCCCCTGCGGCCGGAAGAGCAGCACCGCCACCATGATGGCGTAGGGCACCACCACCTCGAACTCGGGCGCCACGTAGACCGCGAAGGAACGGCCGAGGCCGATCAGGAGCGCCGCGACCGCCGCTCCCTCGATCTGGCCGAGGCCGGCGGTGGCCACCACCGCGAAGGAGAGCACGATGGTCGAGGCGCCCACACCCGGCACCAGCGACACGGTGGGCGCCGCGAGCGCCCCACCGAGGGCGGCCAGCGCCGCACCGACCGTGAAGGTGAGCATCGTCACCTTGGCGGCGTCGATGCCCATGGCGCGCGCCGCCTCGCGGTCGACGGTCACGGCGACGACCATGCGGCCGGTGAGCGTGTAGCGGAGCACGTAGGCGAGGATGGCGAGGGTGGCGAGCGCCACCCCCGGCAGCACGTAGAGCTGGTAGGCGGTGAACGGGATGACGTCGGTCCCGAACGGCACGTCGACGGTGCCGAGCCACTTCAGCGGCGCGTCGAACACCACCGGCTGCACGCCCCAGACCAGCTTCTGCAGGTCCTCCAGGATCATGAACAGCGCGAAGGTGACGAGGAGCTGCAGCACCGGCTCCCGGTCCTGCATCCGGCGCAGCAGGAGCCGCTCGATCACCGGCCCGAGCAGGGCGCCGACGAGGACCGCCGCCGCGAGCAGGATCGGCAGGCCGAGCCAGGGCGGCGCGCCGAGGGAGGCCGCGAACAGCCCGATCGACGCGGCCGCGTAGCCGCCGATGGCGTAGAGGCTGCCATGGGCGACGTTGAGCACCCGCAGCACGCCGAACACCAGGTTCAGGCCCACCGCCACCATGAACACGGCGGCGGCGTAGGACAACCCGTCGAGCAGGGCGAGCCCGACGAGGATCCCGTTCTCCGACAACCAGGCCATGACGCTACTTGAAGGCCTGCGCCTGCGGGAGCTTCGCCACCATCTCGGGGGTCAGCGTCTTGAGCCAGTCGGCGCTCTTCTGGCCGACCGGCGTCGTCACGGACTCGGCCGGGAAGACGATCATGTCGGTGAGCACCGGGAACGGGTACTTGTCGGTGTGCAGCGTCGTGCCGATGAGCTGGTTCTCGAGGCCCTGGCCGTCCTCGCGGATGCGCACGCTGGCGGTGGGCGAGGGGAATTCGAGGCCCTTGAAGGCCGCTGCCAGCTCGGCATCGGTCGGCCAGCCGCCGCCCTTGGCCGCCACCGCCTTCTCGATGCCGACCTTCATCGCCGAGACGGCTTGCGCCATGTGGAAGCACGGATAGATCGGCCAGGCATTGTACTTGGCGCGGTAATTGTCGCTGAAGCGCTTCAGCCGCTCGGGATCGGCCGGCGAGGGGTGCAGGAACCAGTGGTCGCCCCGCGCGCCGACGATGTGGCCGGCCGGCAGCGCCTTGCCGACCCGCTGGAGCGAGGATTCGGCGAGCGGCATCACGAAGGTCGAGCGCTCGAACAGCTTGCGGTCCGAGGCCTGGCGGATCAGCGCGTCGAGGTCGCCGCCCCAGGAGGTCGACAGGACCACGTCGGGCCGCAGGGCCAGCACCCGGGTGATCTCGGTCGAGAAGTCGGTGGCGCCGAAGCGCGGGAACAGCTCGGCCGAGACCTTCACCCCGGGCTTCAGGGTGTTCATCGCGGTGCGGAAGATGTCCCAGGAATCGCGGCCCCAGGCGTAGTCCTGGTTGATCACCGCGATCGACTTGAAGTCGGGCTTGGCCTTCAGGAGGTAGAGGAGCGCCGCCAGGATCTCCGGCGTGGCGTTGGCCTGGGTGCGGAAGGCGTAATTGTAGCGGTTGTCCTCGAAGATGCGCTGGGTGCCGCAATCCCACAGCAGGGTCGGGCGCTTCAATTCGTCGGCGAGCGGCGCGCAGGCGATGCAGTCGGCCGAGGAGATCGCCGCGAAGATCAGGTGCACGCCCTCCGACTGCACCAGGCGGCGGTACTCACCGACCACGTGGTCGACGCCCGGGCCCTCGTCGACGAAGATCGGCCGCACCTTGATCCCGGCGATGCCGCCGGCGGCGTTGATCTCGTCGAACAGCATCTCGGCGGTCTGGCGGCCCGGCACGCCGAAGACGCTCGCGGGGCCCGACAGGTAGGTGGCGATGCCGACCTTCAGCTCGGCGGGCTTGGCCGCGCCCTGCGCCCAGGCGGAGCCGCCTGGCAACATCAGGCTCGCCCCTGCGGCACCCGCGCCGACCAGCGCCTCGCGCCGCGTGAGCATACCGGCACGACCCGTCCCAGCCATAGGCTTCCTCCCTGACTTCACGCGCGGACGGGCCCCTCTGGAGTTTGGCGTCGGGGGCCTCGCCGCGGCCGGGATCATGGGGGTGTGCTAGCCCCATGTCCAATAGCTTGTTCGGGCTCGAGCGAGAGGTTCTGGATATGGGATGGGCGGGTGCGGCTCGATCGTGGTGCGGCACATCGCACGACAATCGAGGCCAAGGCGCCGTCCGACATGGATCCACCCGAGCTCATCATCCAGATAAGCACTGCGCCCTTTCCCGGATCTCCTTCCGCTGACGCTCCGGTCGTCCGGGAAAGGGGAGGGACGCGAACCGGGATGGAACGTCCCTGCACCCGTGCCGACGCGCCGAATGAACGATGCACGCCCCCCATCGTTGTGGCCTGGATACCCCCATCCTGTACGGAGGACTCCATGAGCCACGCCCACAAGCCTCTCGCCCAGCAGGTGATCGTCATCACGGGCGGGTCGAGCGGGATCGGCCTCGCCACCGCCCGCATGGCGGCCCAGGCCGGCGCCAAGGTCGTGCTGGCCTCGCGCAACGCCGAGGCGCTGGCGGTGATCCAGGAGGAGATCGAGGCGGCGGGCGGCGAGGCGACCCACGTCGTCGCCGATGTCGGCCGGCGGGAGGACGTGCAGGCCATCGCCGACAGGGCGGTGCAGCGCTTCGGCGGCTTCGACACCTGGGTCAACGACGCCGGCATCTCGATCTACGGCCGACTGGAGGAGGTGAGCGACGAGGACCACGACCGGCTGTTCCAGACCAATTTCTGGGGCGTGGTCTACGGCTCGCTCGTGGCGGCGCCGTACCTGCGCCGGCGCGGCGGCGCGATCATCAACCTCGGCAGCATCGCCTCCGACCTCGCGATCCCGCTCCAGGGCATGTACTCGGCGAGCAAGCACGCCATCCGGGGCTTCACCGACGCGCTCAGGGCCGAGCTGGAGCTGGACCGCGCCCCGGTCTCGGTCACGCTGATCAAGCCGGCGGCGATCGACACGCCGTTCCCGCAGCACGCCCGCAACTACCTCGACCGCGAGCCGAAGCTGCCGCCGCCGGTCTACCACCCGGACGAGGTCGCCCACGCCATCCTGCATGCCGCCGTCTACCCGCAGCGGGAGATCATCGTCGGCGGCGGCGGCCGGGCGATGACCGGGCTCAAGAAGCTCGCGCCGGGCACCTTCGATCGCCTCGGCTCGGTGATGGCGGGCCAGCAGCTGCGCTCCGAGCCGCCGCGGGACCCGGACGGCGCCCTCCACCAGCCGGGCCAGGACGGCCACGTGCGCGGCGACCATCCCGGGATGGTGCGCCACACCAGCACCTACACGCGGGCGAAGCTCCACCCCCTGACCACCGGGGCGGTGATGGCGGGCGTCGGCCTCGCGGCGGCGGCGCTGATGAAGCGGCGGGCCTGACCCTTTCCCGAGGGGGGCGGGCATGGGAGAAGCGGGGCGATGCCCACCTTCCTCCTCTACGCCGCCGCCGCGCTCGCCGAGATCGCCGGGTGCTTCTCGGTCTGGGCCTGGTGGCGGCTGAACGCCTCGCCCCTGTGGCTGGTGCCGGGAGCCGCGGCTCTCGGCGCCTTCGCCTACCTGCTGGCGCTGACCGAGTCCGACGCCGCCGGCCGGGCCTTCGCGGCCTATGGCGGGATCTACATCGCCGCCTCGCTCCTGTGGCTGTGGGCGGCGGAGGGGCAGCGGCCCGACCGCTTCGACGCGGCCGGCGCCGCCCTCTGCCTCGCCGGGGCGGCGGTGATCGTGCTGGCGCCGCGGGGGTGAGCGGGCGCCTCGCTCCGAAGTCCTTCCCGCCGGAGGGGAACAGGCGCTCGGGCCGCACCCGACCGGCCCCGCCGGGAACGCGAAGGCCACTGGCCGGCGGCGTCCCGATCAGGCGGCCCCGCCCGTCCGCGGCCGGCCCGCGATCTGAGCCAGCACGCCGCCGCCGATGACGAAGCCCCCGCCGACCAGGCCTCCGAGCGTGGGGACGACCTGGAGCAGGAGCGCGTCGAGGGCCATGGCCCAGAGCAGGCCTGAGAACTGCCACGGCGCGAGCCGCGACGCCTCCCCCCGGTGCAGCGCCGCCGCGATGCTGGCCAGGGCTGCCGTCTGGACGGCCGTCACCAGCAGGACGAGCGCCGCGGCCCTGGCGCTGACGGGTCGCCAGTCCGCGGCCACCAGCGCGGCCAGCAGAACGACGCCGACCAGGGCGACCTGCAGGATCGTGTCGAGGGTGGTGGCCGCATCGCGCAGGCGGCGGATCATCACCTGATAGACCGCGTAGGTGAGGGCGCCTCCGAAGGCCGCCGCGATGCCGAGCATGCTCGCCTCTCCGCCCGGCCTCACGATCAGCAGCATCCCGGCGAAGCCGAGCAGGGTGCCGAGCCAGCGGCCGAGCGGGACGCGCTCGCGCAGCAGCAGCCCGCCGAGCAGCGTCAGCATCAGCGGGGCGGTGAAGCCGAGCGCCGAGGCGGCGGTGACCGGCAGCAGAGCGTAGGCGAGCACCGCGAGCGCGTTCGACACGACGAGCGCGGCCGCGGCGGCGCGCTGCTCCCAGGCCTTCTCGGGCCGCACGAGGCGGCGCCACGTTACCCGGCCCCCGGGCCATGCCGCCGCGCCCAGGCCGCCGACGAGGACGACGGCGCAGCGCAGGAAGGTCACCTGCAGGGGGGTGAGGCCGTCATTCGCGACCAGGCTCTTGGAGAGCGCGTAGCCCAGGACGTAGAGCAGGCCGGCCAGGATCGTCAGGCCGACCGCGGCCGGGGTCGAGCCATCGCGCGCTCGCGTCGCCGTGCTCCTCATCGCCGTCACACCGCCCTGCCGTCACGGGGGCGGCCGCGCGTCGCCTCCGCCCCCCACCATAGGCCTAACTGAGCTGTTAGCACGACGGGAAGCGCTTGGAGCGGGTGGCGACGGTCATGACGAGTGAGGTGCCGGGCGTCGGGACCACGCCAGTACCGGGTCCCGGTCCTCGGACGCATCCGGCTCCGCCCCGCGCACCGTCGCATCCCGGCTCGCGATGCGCGGTCAGCCATGCACCTGACGGATCATCTGGGCGGCACGCTCCCCGATGATGGCGCAGGGCGCCTGGGTGTTTCCGGTCGTCACCCGGGGCATGATCGAGGCGTCCGCGACGCGGAGAGCGTCGACCCCGTAGACCTTCAGCGAACCGTCCACGACGGACATCGAGTCCCGACCCATCTTGGCGGTGCAGCTCTGGTGCCAGTAGGTGACGGCCGCGTCGCGGATGAAATCCTCGAGCGCGTCGCCCTTGAGATTCCCGGGCAGTGCTTCGCCGCGGACCAGCGGCCGGAAGGCGGCCACGTTGCCTAAGCTGCGACACAGTTCGACGCAGGCGGTCGCCGTTCTCATGTCGGCGGGATCCGCCATCATGTTGGCGTCGATCGCGAGCGGCGCGAGCGGATCCGAGCTCCGCAGGCGCAGGCGGCCGCGGCTCGCCGGCTGCGCGAGACCGGCGAACATCGTCCAGCCGTGGGCTGGCACGCCTCGCGCGGCCGTCCGCTCGCTCGGGACCGGAAACTCGACCTGGCAGAAGAGGAGGTCGGGCGAATTGAGCGCGGGACGGCTCTTCCAGTAGAGCGTCGCCTCGCTCCCGCTGTTCCGGGGCGCGACCGGCGCGACGTACTCCCAGAGGCACCCGAAGGAGACATGGTCCTGGAGGTTCCGCCCGACCCCCGGCAGGTGCTGCACCACGGGGAGTCCGTGGCGGACGAGGTCCGCACTGTCCCCGATGCCTGAATGCATCAGCACCTTCGGCGTCTGGATCGCGCCGAGGCACAGAACGACCTCGGCCCGCACGCCCACGGTGAGGATGTGGTCCTCGCGAAGGATCTCGACCCCGGTCGCGCGCCGGCCCTCGAACAGGACCCGGCGCACCGTGGTCCCGGTCAGGACCGTCAGGTTGGGGCGGTCGAGCCAGGGGTGGACATAGGCCCGGTAGAGCGAGTGCCGTCGGCCGTCGCGGACCAGCATGTCGGTGATCGCCGCCCCGCCGGCCCCCTCCATCATCTCCCCGTTCGGGTGATCGAAGGTGGGGATCCCGAGCTCCCGGGCGGCGTCGAGCATGGCGTGGGTGAGTGGGCTCGGATCCGACGCGGGCTGCACCCAGACGGGTCCTGCGCTTCCGCGGAACCGGGCATCGGGTGCGCCCCGCCAGTTCTCGATCCGCCGGTAGATGTCGAGGACGTTGTCGTAGCCCCAGCCGGCATCCCCCGTCTCCGATGCGAAGAAGTCCCAGTCGGCCCGATGCCCGCGCGCCCACACCATCACGTTGATGCTGGATCCGCCGCCGAGCCCCTTTCCCATGGACATCGACAGCGCGCGGCCGTTCAGGTGCGGGTTCGGCTGCGCCTGGAACCCCCAGTCCCGCTCGCTGCCGAGGTTGGCCGGCCACAACGCCGGATCGAGCACGGTCTCGGCCTCGTCGCTCCCGCCGGCCTCGACCAGCAGCACCTGCGCGTCCGGGTTCTCGGCGAGGCGGCGCGCCACCACGGAGCCCGACGCACCCGCGCCGCAGACGATGAAGTCGTAGCGATGCTTCAGTTCTGCCGTCAGCCGCTTCTGATTTTCTCGAGACCGCCGAGCCAGTTCACTGCCGTCGTTGTCGTCGTCAGTCATCGTGCGAAGATCCTTTCGGCTGCACCACGCCTCTCGAAGGGGCGGCGCGGCGTCGTTGCCTCGAACGTCGAGAGCCGCGCCCGCTCCAGGTCATCGCGGAAGCGCCCGATGAGGGCTCCGTGCCTCGAGGTGCTTCGAGCCTACTCGCTTCCCGATTGCGGCGTGTTGCGTATTTCAGCAATCCGTGATCATCAGTTTGCTCGCCGAGCCGGGATTTGAGCAATCGCGATGCAGAAATCAGCCGGTAACAGCAATCCTCAGGCGCCGCGGCACCCACCCGCCACGGCGCTGGATCGCATCGATCGAAAGATCCTCGATATTCTTCAGCGGGATAGCCGGATCACGAATCAGGGGCTGGCCGGGCGCGTCGGTCTCTCGCCGGCCCCGTGCTCACGGCGCGTGAAGCGTCTGCACGACGAGGGCTATATCAGCCGGGAGGTGGCGATCGTCGATCCGGCGCGGGTGGGCAGCACGCTGATCGCCTTCGTGAGCGTCGAGCTCGACCGTCAGCGCGAGGACGTGCTCGCCATCTTCGAACGCAAGATGGCGGCACAGAAGGCTGTCCAGCAATGCTACTTCATCTCGGGCGAGAGCGACTACCTGCTGGTGGTCGCCTGCCGCGACATGGAGCATTACAACGCGTTCGTGCGCGAGGTGCTCGCCAACGAGCACAACATCCGGCGCTTCCGCACGAGCTTCAACCTCAATCGCGTCAAGTACGACACGGCGATCGATCTCGAGGCGGCGCTGGACTGACCGAGGTCCCGCCCTGCGAGCTTGGAGAGCAGGCCGGGACCGAGGACGGATCCCGGCCGGCGCTCGCCCCTGCCGGCCGGACCCACGCCGACCCGGGAACTTGGACCAGCCGTACTTCGCCACGCCCGGGACGGTGGGGCCTTCTCCACTTCCGCAAGGAAACAGATAACCATACCAATTATAAGTCGATATGGAGAATATTTTTCTTACATCGACGCCGTTCTTGCACCTTGGCGGGAGGATGCCCTAAGCGGACGTGATTCCTCCACTCGGGCGGGCCGCCATGACCATCACGCGACGCAGCATCCTCGGGGCAGGCCCGGTTCTCGCGGCCGGAGCCGTGCTGGGCGGCGCGACGCGGGCCGTCGCGCAGGGCCGCGCCGCGCCGCTGCGGGTCGGCGTGATCCCGATCCTCGCCGCCGCCCCGATCTACGTCGCCGAGAAGGAGGGCTGGCTCAAGCAGGCGGGGCTGTCGCTCAGCGTCACGACCTTCGAGTCGGGCCCGAACATGATCCAGGCCCTCGCGTCGGGCACCCTCGACGTCTACGTCGCCGGCGTGGCGCCCCTCGGCGTCGCCCGGTCGAAGGGCATCGACGTGAAGGTGGTGGCCGCCACCGCCGTCGAGGAGAACGTCTTCGTCGCCGGCCCGAAGCTCGCGCGCCTCGCCGAGCCCGGGGTCGCCCCGGCGGAGGTGTTTCGCCGCTACCGCGCGGCGAACGGCACGCCGGCGCGCCTCGCCACCCAGCCCCTCGGCTCGGTCCCCAACACCACGCTCCAGCACTGGCTGTGGGAGGTGGCGAAGGCCGATCCCAAGGACGTCGCGATCGTGTCGATGGGGATCGACGCGACCCAGCAGGCCGTGCTCGCCGGCGCCGTCGAGGGCGGCATCCTGCGCGAGCCCGCGGTCTCGATCGTCACCGGCCGCAACCCGGCGGTCCGCCTGATGGCGCTCGGCGGCGAGATGTTCCCGAACCAGCCCGGCACCGTCGTCGCCGTGACCCGCACCCTCCTCGACAAGGAGCCGGAGGCCGCGCAGGCGATCGTGACCGGCATCGTGCAGGCGGTGGACCTGATCGGCCGCGAGCCGGGGCGCGTCGCGCCGATCATCGAGGCGGCCCTCGGCAAGGGGCTCGTCGACACCGACACGATCCGCCGGGCGCTCGCCTCGCCGGCGACGCGGTTCGCCGCCGATCCCCGCGCCATCGTGGAGGCCACCGCCGCCATGCAGCGCTACCAGGTGAAGATCGGGGCGCTCGAGCGCGAGGTGCCCCTCGACGGGCTGTTCGAGCCGCGCCTCTACGAGCGCGCGGCCGCCGGCAAGTGAGCCCGTCCCAAGTGAGTCTGCCACAAGTGAAGCCTTCGCGAGCGAACCCTTCGCGAGTGCGTCCTCCTCGCGCGGACCGTCGCCGGTGAGGGGCCGCAGCGCCGCGGGCCTGCTCCCGCTCGCCGGGCTCGCCGCGTTCTTCGCCCTCTGGGAGGCCGTGCCCCGGCTCGGCCTCGTCAACCCGGCCTTCCTGCCGCCGCCCTCCGAGGTGCCGGCGGCCTTCCTGCGCGAGCTGCGCTCCGGCCAGTGGCTCGCCGCCATCACGGGGAGCCTCGGGCACTACGCGGCGGGCCTCGCCCTCGGCGTCGGCCTTGGCATCGCGGCCGGCACCGTGACGGGCCTCTCGCGCAGGGCGGAAGGGCTGACCGCCTGGGTGGTGCGGGTCCTGCGCCCGGTGCCGGGCCTCGCCTGGGTGCCCTTCGCCATCATCTGGTTCGGGGTCAGCCCGCAGGCGGCGGTGTTCATCGTCGCCATCGGGGTGTTCTGGATCGTCTACTTCGCGAGCCACGGGGCGATCCGCGGCGTCGACCGCGACCTGATCGAGCTGGCGGCGGCCTTCGGCTTCCGCTCGGGCCCGGAGCGCCTGGTCACGGTGGTGTGGCCCGCCGCCACCCCGGGGATCCTCGTCGGCGTGCGCACCGCTATCGGGCAGGCCTGGATGGCGGTGGTGGCGGCCGAGATCTTCGGCGTCGCGGGCCTGGGGCAACGGATGATGCAGGCCTCGACGATGCTCGCGACCGACATCGTGGTCGTCTACATGCTCACCATGGCGCTCCTCTACGGCGTGTTCGACGCCGCCTTCACGGCCCTCCAGCGCTGGATGCTCCGATGGCGGGCCTGATCGCGATCCAGGGCCTCGCCCTCGCCTTCACCCGCGACGGCGCCCGCACCACGGTGCTCTCCGGCCTCGACCTCGACATCGCGCCGGGCGAGTTCCTGGCGATCGTCGGCGCCTCCGGCGTCGGCAAGTCGACGCTGCTCCGGGTGATCGCCGACCTCGTCAGGCCCAGCGCCGGCACCGTCAGGGTGAGCGAGCCGGAGCCCGGCCGCCGGGCGGTCGCCCTCGTGTTCCAGGATTCCCGCCTGCTGCCCTGGCGCCGCGTCCTCGACAACGTGGCGTTCGGGCTCGAGAAACTGCGCCTGCCCCGGGCCGAGCGCCGCCGCCGGGCGCAGGACGCGCTGGCGCGGGTGGGCCTCGCGGATCTCGCCGGGCGCTGGCCGTTCCAGCTCTCCGGCGGCCAGCGCCAGCGGGTGTCGCTCGCCCGGGCGCTCGCGGTCGAGCCGCACGTGCTCCTGATGGACGAGCCATTCTCGGCCCTCGACGCGCTCACCCGCGAGAACCTGCAGGACGAGCTCGCCCGGCTCTGCCGCGCCTCCGGCCAGACCGTGCTGTTCGTGACCCACGACATCGAGGAGGCGGTCTACCTCGCCGACCGGGTCGTGGTGCTGGCGGGCAGCCCGGGCCGGATCGTCGCCGAGCACATGGTCACGCCGCCGCAGCCCCGCGACCGTGCGGCGCCGGAGCTGAAGGCGATCGCGCAGGCGATCCGGCAGGACCTGTCGGGCCGGTGAGCGGCGTCAGCGCCGCATCCGGTTCCCGAGCACGAAGCCGAACAGGCCCATCAGCACGATCCCGGTTCCGCCCTGGACGCCGACGAGCAGGTTGGTCACCCGGCCGACCGGCTTGATGCCGATCTCCGGCGGGTTCGCCGTCATCATGTTGAGGGCGCTGTAGCTCAGGAGATCCAGGACGTTGTAGGTCGCCGCGGTGCCGCCCTCCGGGATCAGGCCGCCGGTGAGGCCGTAGAGCCCCGCGAACGCCACGATCATCAGTGCGAAGGCGCGAAAGATCCGCGACAGGCTCTCGCCGTACTCGCACAGCCACTCGACGAAGTGGTCGGCGAGCCAGCGGTAGCCGTGGCGCATGAGGCCGCCGCGGTCGCGCGCCCGCCAGGCGGCGCGGGCCTGGGCCCCGGCATGCAGGCGGCCCATCTGCCGGCGGCGGCGATAGGCCCAGCCCGCCTCGTCGTGGCTGCCGATGCTCTGGAAGTTCTGCTCGAGGGCGAGATAGCTGGCCTTGGCCGCCTCGTACTCGCCGGCGATCTCCTCGCCCACCGCGCCGCCGAGTTGCGCGGCCCGGAAGCGCGTGCCGTTGAGCCAGGCGCCGGCGAAGCGGGTGTGGCGCAGGCCGCAGGACGACAGGTCGAGCCGCACGAGATCCGTGGCCGAGAGGTCGGCCCCGGAGAGGTCGGCCCCGTCGAGCTTGGCACCCGTCAGCTTGGCGCTGCGCAGGCGCGAGCCGGCGAGGCGCGCCTTGGTCAGGCTCGCCCCGGCGAAATCGGCATGGGTCAGGTTGGCGTCGGACAGGTCGGCCTCGTCGAGCCGCGCCCCGCGGAAGCGGGTATAGTCGGCGTCGGCGCCGGTGAAGTCGGCGCCCCAGAGGTCGGCGCCGGAGAAGTCCGCCCCGTCGAGCAGGCTGCGGGGCAGGCGCGCGAAGCGCAAAGCCCCGTCCTGGAAGCCCGCATCCTCAAGCATCGCCTCGCTGAAATTGGCCTGGCCCCCGGCCACGCCGGCGAAGCGGGCGCCGCTGAGGTCGGCCTTGCTGAAATCGGCCTCCTCGATCAGCGCACCGGAAAAATCCGCCGAGCGCGCGAGGGCGCCCGCCAGCCGGGCGCGCTTCAGGTTGGCGCCGGTGAGGTCGGCCTGCTCCAGGTCGCTGCCCGGGATCTCGGCCTCGACGAGGTTGAGGCCCTGCCGCGCCGCGTCCCACCAGGCCGCGTCCCCGGCGAGCGGCGCGAGGGCCGCCCGGCTCAGGTTTGCCCCACGCAGCGCGAGGGGCTGGCCGTCGCGGCGCAGGGGAAGGCCGCCCAGGGCCGCGATCTCGGAGAGGAGCGCGCCGACGCGCGGGGGAACGACGTGACGTGCGGGATCCACGGCGTCAGCCGTGCCCGATGCGCGTGATGGGCCTGTCCATGCCATGGCGCACGGGTGTTCCTTGCGAGATGAGGCCGAGCCGATGCCGCCGGTATCAGCCACGGACCCGGCGGGAATGCAACGGCGGGGCCAGCGGCCGGATCCGCGCCGCGATGGCCGCGAGCTCTCGCGGAGGCGGGGGAGGTGGAGCAGGCGATCCGATCACCGGTCCGACGGGTTGGAGGGTGATGACGTGGCTCGTGCAATCCCGCCTGCTCAACGATCCGTTCTCCGATCCGGGCGTCTACCTCGACGTCCGGTTCGGCCGCCGGGCGCTCCTGTTCGACCTCGGCGATCTCGGCCGGCTCTCGGCCAGGGAGGTGATGCGGGTGAGCGATGCCTTCGTCTCGCACACCCACATGGACCATTTCGGCGGCTTCGACCGTCTCCTGCGCCTCTGCCTGCACCGGCCGGCGCCGTTGCGCCTGGTCGGACCGCCGGGGATCGTCGACCAGGTCGAGCACCGGCTGCGCTCCTACACGTGGAACCTGCTCGGTTCCGACGCGGTCGACTTTCGCCTCATCGTCCACGAGGTCGAGGCGGACCGCATCGCCCGTTCGGCCGAGTTCCGGTCCCGGGAGGCCTTTCGCCGCCGGGGTCACGCCCCTCCGGCCCTGGCGCCCGGCCGCGTCCTCGACGAGGAGGCCTTTCGCATGGAGACCGTCGCGCTCGACCACGGTATCCCGTCGCTGGCCTTCGCCCTGGTCGAACCGGTGCGGGTGAACGTCCTGCAGGGGGCGCTCGAGGCGCAGGGCCTTCCGGTCGGCCCCTGGCTCGCCGAGGCCAAGCGCGCGGCGCGCCGCGGCGCACCGGACGAGACCCGCATCGCCGTGGCGGACGGCGTCACGGTCGCCCTCGGCGCGTTACGGGAGACCGTGCTGCGCCTCGGCCCCGGCCAGAAGGTCGCCTACGTGACCGACGCGGCCGACACGCCGGAGAACGCCGCGCGCATCGTCGCCCTGGCGCGGGGGGCCGATCATCTCTTCATCGAGGCGGCCTTCCTCGAGGCCGACCGCGACGTGGCCGCCCGCACCCGCCACCTCACGGCGGCGCGGGCCGGCGCCCTGGCACGGGCGGCGGGGGCCAGGCATCTCACCACGTTCCACCACTCGGCCCGCTACCTTGAGCGGCCGGGCGCCGTCGAGGCGGAGGCGCGGGCGGCGTTCCGGGGCGAGGGCCCCACCGGCGCGGCGTCGGACGAACGGACGTGATCGCGGGCCGCCGCACCGGCCACGGCGGCGCACCCTGATGGCGTGCGGGAGGGCGCGATCCCTAACCGAGATCGAGGTCCGCGAGCACCGCCGCCACCTTTCGCCGGGCCTTTGCGGCGAGCGGAAGGATCGGGCGCGGCGGCACGGCGTGGCAGATCTCGAGGAGATCGGCGCAGGCCACCATGACCCGCAGGCTCGAGTACTCCCGGAACAGGGCCCAGAGGGGCCTGAGCCGGGCATCGAGCCGTCGCGCCTCGGCGGCGTCGCCGGCCCGCACGGCCCGGACGATCCCGACGCCGACCTGCGGAAACAGGCCCGCCACGACGCTGTACCAGGCATCCGCACCGGCGAGCAGCGCCTCGGTCGCGTTCCAGTCGCCGCTGTAGCCGAGGGAGAATCCCTCGGGCACGACGCCCCGCAAGGTGCCCAGATGCGCGGCCACGATCTCGGGCTCCGGGCCCGGGCTCTTCACCGCGACGATGCCGGGCAGCGGGCTCAACCGGCCGACGAGGGCCGGACCGAAGCGGAAATGGGTGGTGGCCGGGTTGTCGTAGATGCAGAGCGGCAGGCCGCCCTCGCGGGCCACCGTGGCGAAGTGCTCGAACACCTCGTCGTCGGTGAGCGGCGTGTAGGACACCGGCGCGAGGAGCCCGCCGGCAGCGCCCGCATCCCGCGCGTCCTGCGTCAGCCGCACGGCCTCGTCGGTCCGCAGCGCGCCGACCCCGACCATCACCGGCACCCGGCCCGCCGCCTCGTCGAGCGCGGCCTCGAGCGCCCCGCGGCGCTCCTCCCGCGTGAGGTAGGGGTAGGAGCCGGTGGAGCCGAGGAGGCCGATCGAGTCGACACCGGCCTCGCAGAGGCGGGCGACGAGGCGGCGCAGGGCCGGACGGTCGACCCGGCCGCCGGCATCGGCGGGCGTGATCGGAAAGGCGGAGAGGCCTGTCAGGCGCATCGGATCGCTCCTTCGTGTCCGGACCAGCGTCACGCCGCGGGCCGTCGCGCCAGGGCGAGACCGAGCCCCAGCGCGATCATCGCTCCGCCCGAGGCTTCGCGCAGGCGGCGGATCAAGCCGGGGCGGGACGCGGCCCCGCTCCGGATCCGGCTCGCCGCGACGGCGACCGCAAGGTCAGCGAGGGTGTTGAGGGCGACCGACAGGGCGCCGAGCGCCACGAATTGCAGGGCGACGTGGCCGGCGTCCGGCTCCACGAATTGCGGCACGAAGGCCAGGAAGAACGCCGCCGTCTTGGGGTTCAGGGCCTCGACCAGCACGCCCTCCCGGAACGCGCGGCCCGGCCCGACCGGCGGCGCCGCACCGCCCTGCACGGCGGCCGACCCGTCCCGGCGAGCGGAGCGCCAGGTGCGATAGCCGATCCAGACCAGGTAGACAGCCCCCACGAGCTTCAGCGCGGTGAACAGCTCCGCGCTCGCGAGCACGAGGGCGGACACGCCGAGGCCGCCCGCCAGGACGTGGATCAGCCCGCCCAGTCCGGTGCCGAGGCTCGAGGCGACGCCCTCGGCGCGTCCCCCGGCGAGGGTGCGCGCCGCAACGTAGAAGAGGCCCGGACCGGGGGTGACGGCGAGCAACAGCGCCGCCGCGGCGTAGAGGGCGAGGGAGGTCGGATCGGGCATCGTGGAAGCTCGGGATCGGAATGGGGCAGGGACATCGGCCCTGCGCCACGTTTCGTGGACGAGCGGGGCAGATACCGGCAATCCGGCCGACCTCCCACGGCCAGTTCGGCGCGTTCGGCCTGGGCCAGTTGGCGCGGCTTCCTCGCCTCGTCGCGCCTCACGGCACCAACCCCTGCGGCGACACATAGGCTCTGGCCAAGCACGGCCTCGGATCGGTCCAGCGACGAGCCGGAGATCACCCCGAACGCAAAAACCCCGCCGGGATATCCCGACGGGGCTTTTCGTATCGTGGTTGCGGGGACAGGATTTG
>NZ_LABY01000224.1 GCF_001043975.1 Methylobacterium variabile | reverse complement strand
GCCCGGCCCTGCGCCGCTCCCTCGCCGCCGCCCCTCCGGCCGAGGCGCCGGCCCTGCGCGGCAGCGCCCCGGTGACCGGGGGGCCGGCCCTCAGGCCGCCTCCGGCACCGGCGCTCCGGGTTTCGCGGGCGGACGCGGATCCTCGGTGAGGCGCCCGTTCTCGATGCGGAAGACCCGGTCGACCTGATCGAGCAGGCGCTCGCTGTGGGTGATGAAGACCTTGGCGGCCTTCACGCCCTTCAGGCTCTCGACGAGGGCGGCCTCGGTCGCGGGGTCGAGGTTCGCCGTCACCTCGTCGAGGAGCATCAGCCGCGGCCGGCGGCAGAGGGCGCGGGCGAGGAGCAGGCGCCGGCGCTGGCCGGTGGAGAGCACGCTGCCCTCCTCCGAGACGTGGGTGGCGTAGCCCTGCGGCAGCCGCTCGATCTCCTCGCGCAAGCCGACCCGGACGAGCGCCGCCTCCATCTCGGCGTGGGACACCGCCGGATCGAACAGCGACAGGTTGTCGGCCACCGTGCCGGCGAAGAGCCCATCATCGGCGAAGACGACCCCGAGATTGGCCCGGTACTCGCGCTTGCCGAACTGGCTCAGGGGCGCGCCGTCCACCGTCACCGAGCCGGCGGCGGGCTCGGTCAGGCTCGCCAGGATCCGCATCAAGGACGACTTGCCGGAGCCGGAGGCGCCCACGATGGCGATCGACTCGCCACGGCCGACATCGATGGCGAGGCTCGCACCCGTCAGGATCGGCTCGTCGCCGCGGCCGAACCGGATGGTGACGTCCTCGATCCGCACCTCCTTGCGGATCGTCCGGTGGAAGCTCGCCTCGTGCAGGCCCTCCTCGGGGGCTTGGCCGATCACGTCGTCGAGGCGGGCGACGTGAACCTTCAGGGCGGCGAGCTGCAAGAGGCTCGAGGTCAGGTGGTTGACGCGCTCGAAGAAGTCCCCGCGCAGGGCGATGAAGGCGTAGAGCGTGCCGATCGTCAGGGTGTTCTTGATGACGCCGGTGATGCCGAGATAGAGCGTCGCCACGGTGCTGAGCGCGATCACGACGTGCATCATGAACTCGGCGTCGAGGCCGGCCTTCTTCGCCCGGAAGTCGAGGTTGGCGAAGCGCGAGAAGCTCTCGAACCAGTTCATGGCGAACAGCTCGGTGCTGTTGTGCGCCTTCAGGCTGCCGATGCGCTGCAAGCCGTCGATCAGGCTCGCCTGCTCCTGCGAGCGGGCCTCGAGGGAGCCGGCGGTGGCCCGGTCGAGGGTCGGGAAGGTGACGAAGCGCATCGCCAACACCGCCGCGAGCGTCGCCAGGGTGATCGAGGCCATGACGGGCGAGTAGTAGTACATCAGCCCGACGAGCAGGAACGAGGTGCCGATATCGGCGAACGAGGTGACGAGCCCGCCGACCAGGAAGCCCCGGATCGTGTCGATCGACTGGATCCGGGTGACGAAGTCGCCCGGGTGGCGCAGCTCGAAGTAGCTCAGCGGCAGCCTGAGCGCATGGCCGACGACGTTGCGGGTGAACTGGAGCTGCAGGAGCGTCGAGGCGCGCAGCGCGATGTAGCCGCGCAGCCACTGCCCGAACGCCTCGAACAGCATCATCAGGATCAGGCCTGCGGCGAGCATCTGCATCAGGTCGAGGTCGACCTGCGGGATCACCACGTCAAGGGCGATCTGCAGCAGCACCGGGGTGGTGAGGCCGAGAAGCGAGATCGCCACCGAGACGAGCGTGATCTGCCAGACGGTGCCGCTCAAGCCCCGGGTGCTGCGCAGGATGTCGAACAGCTTGAGCCGGTCGCCGGCCTTGATCGCCCGGAAATCCATCCGGGGCGCGAATTCCAGCACCACGCCGCCGAACAGCCGCTCGACGTCGGCACGCTCGTAGATCCGCAGGCCGAATTCGGGGTCGTGGACGTGGTAGCGGCCGCGGGCGATGGCCTCCAGGACCACGAAGTGGTTGCCGCGCCAGTGCAGGATCGCCGGCAGCGCCACCTGATCGAGCTCGGCGACGCCGTCGAGGGCGTAGCCGTTGGCGTCGAGGTCGAGGCTGTCGGCCAAGGCCACGATGCTGGCGAGCGTCATGCCCCGCCGCGAGAGCGGAAACAGCGCCCGCAGGTAGGCGAGGTCGATGTCGTGGCGGTGGAAGTTCGCCACCATCGCGAGGGCGGCGAGCCCGCACTCGTTGGCCTCGTTCTGCAGGATCGACCGCACCCGCCGCCGGGGGCTGAGGGCGCGCTTGAGCCAGTCGGTCATCGGATCACCCCCTGCCGCTCAACCTCTGCCGCGCATCGCCCGGATCGGATCGAGCATCCAGTCGATCAGCCGCCGCCGCTCGACCACGATGTCGGCCGAGAGGGTCGAGCCGATGCGGATCGGCTCGTCGATCCCGTAGGCGCGCATGGTGCGTTGGTCAGGCCGCACCTCGACCCGGTAGACAGATTGGCGCGCCGCGGCGGCCGCGGCGTCGCCCCCGCCCTCCTCGGCGGAGGCGAGCATCGGGTTGCGCAGCGGCGTGCCGGAGATCACCGCGATCGTGCCCTTGGCGATGCCGAAGGTCTTGAACGGGAAAGCGTCGTACTTCAGCACCACCTCCTGCCCGACCTTGGCCAGCCCGATCGCCCGGGCCGGCACCTCCAGCACGATCAGGGGATCGGCGCGGGTGTCGCCGAGGATCGCCACCACCTGGTCGGCGGTGACCGAATCGCCGGGCTGGACGTAGATTCCGGCGACCTGCCCGTCGGTCGGCGCCACCACGTCGATGCGCGACTGGGCGCCGAGCGCGGTGATCTGCGCCTCGATGGCGCTGAGCTCGTTGCGGGTGGCGGCGAGCTGGGCCGCCTTCTCGGTGTCGCCGGTACGCTGGGCGCGCAGGCGCTCGGAGGTGCCCTGCTTCAGCTCGGCCCGCCGGGCCCGCAGCTCGGCGATCTGGCGGGCGTAGTCGAGGGCGGCGCGGCGCTGGCCGTTCAGCGCTTCCCGCGTCGCGTAGCCCTGGCGCAGGTAGGCCTCGACGCGGGCGACCATCTCCTCCTGCTGGCGCAGGCCCTCCTTGAGGGTCCGCTCCTGCTCGTCGAGGGCGCGGACCACGGCAGCGACGTTGCGCTCGGTCTCGTCGCGGTCGCCGCGGGTCGACTCGAGGTAGGCGGAGAGGCGCGCCTGCTCGGCGCCGAGGCTGGTGCGCCGCTCCTGCAGGCTGCGCAGGGTGGCGCCGACCGTCGAGACGCCGCCGGTGGTCTGCTCGCGCAGCTGGACCTGCATCAGGCGCTGGCCGCGCGTGACCGTGTCCCCCTGCTTGACGGCGATCTCCCGGACGATGCCGGCGGCCTGGGCGTCGAGGCGGGTGAGGCCCGAGGCGGCCGAGACGTAGCCGCGCACCGCTTCCGAGCGGGCGAGCCGGCCGAGAAACAGGGCAGCCACGATGACCACGATGATGGCCCCGAAGAACCAGGCCATCCACACGCTGCCGCGGTCGTGCTGGAGGTGGACCGTGCCGCTGATCCGCCGGCGCTGGAACGTGGCCTCCGCGGAGGGAGGCGCCGCGGGCTCGCTCATCGACCGTCTCGCTCTCGAGGCTCCTTACGCCGCGAGATCCTGCGGCGCCCCTCCGCCTGCCGGAGAGTTGTCCTGCACCGTCGCAGACGAGGGTAAATAATCGGCGAGCGAGGGCCAGAGATGCCACTGCTCCGGCCGGCTCGAGATCGCGGCCTGGATGTGCCGGCGCATGATTCCCGCCACCGCGGCGCGCTCCTCGGGCGCGCTGCCGCGCACCTCGAAGGGCTGCCCCAGGCTGATCGTGTCGCCGTGGTCCTCCATGGTGGTGGCGAGCGGCACGACGGTCGCGCCGGTGAGCCGCGCCAGGGTGTCGGTGCCGAAGGCGAAGCGGAAGGGCAAGCCGAACATCGGCATGTCCGCCGGCGCCCCGTAGGACGGGGCGAGGTCGCAGAACACCACGATCACCGCGCCCTTCTGGGCGAAGCGCACGGCGGAGAGGAAGTCGGCCCGCTCGCTCACGTTGAGGAAGCGGACGTCGACGTCGACCTCGCGCAGGCGCTCGATGACCTCGGTCTCCATCGCCATGTCGTCGCGCTGGCGCAGCACCAGCATCGGGCGGCCGGGGAAGTAGCGCACCATCAGGCAGGCGAGGCTCAGCACGTAGGCCCCCATGTGGAGGGGCGCCAGGATCACCGGCCGGCCGGTGGCGGCGACGCGCTCCATCACCGCGGGCTCGGTGACCTGCACGCGCGCGATGTCGCGCAGGATGGCGCCGACCGGGCGCCGGTGCAGGGCGCACCACTCGATCTCGGAGGCGAGGTCGTGCCGGTACGCCAGGCGCGAGAGGCGCAGCGCCTCGCGGCGCGGCAGGCGCAGGACGCCCTGGAACGTCTCGGCGAAGCCGGTGCCCTCGCGCCGCCCCCGGAGGCGGCCGGCGAGGTCGCGCGCCGCCAGGGCGGACTGCAGGATGCGCCGGCGCCAGGCCAGCGGCAGGCCGGCGAGATGTCCGTAGGTCCAGGGAATGTGCGGGGCCGTGCTCATCAGGTTCCGGTCCTTCTCAGAACGTGCCCCGCGCCGATCCGCAGTTTAGCGGCTCAGCACTTCTTCGACTTGGCGGGGGCGCAGGGCGGCGGCGG